>DAEV01000083.1:0-37040 GCA_002509495.1 Methanolinea sp. UBA473
TGCTCCGGCAGGTTGCCAAGGAAGATCCGACTCTCCAGGTAAACATCAACGAGGAGACGGGAGAGCACCTGATATCAGGGATGGGGGAGCTGCACCTCGAGATCGTCACCGGTCGTATCAAGAGGGACAAGGGAGTGGAGATCATCACTTCCGAGCCGATCGTGGTATACAGGGAGACAGTGACACAGAAGGTCGGTCCGGTGGAAGGAAAGTCCCCCAACCGCCACAACCGCTTCTACATCGAGCTCGAACCACTGCCGGATGTCTTCGTGGACCTCATCAAGAACAACGGAGTGTCCATGAACCAGAGCCAGCTGGAGCGGCGTGACGTCCTCATGAACGCCGGGATGGACAAGGATGAAGCTAAGAATGTGAAGGACATTTACGGGACCAATATGTTCCTTGACATGACCAAGGGTATCCAGTANNGTACCTGAACGAGACCATGGAACTGATCCTCGAGGGCCTTCATGAAGCGCTCGACGGGGGACCCCTGGCAGACGAAAAGGTCCAGAACGTCAAGATAAGGCTGGTGGACGTGAAGCTTCACGAGGATGCTATCCACCGTGGGCCAGCCCAGGTCATTCCCGCCGTCCGTGCCGCTGTCAAGGCCGGCATTCTCATGGCCAACGATGCCCTTCTTGAACCCATGCAAAAGATCCAGATTACCGTTCCGACCGACCAGATGGGGAACGCGACCTCACAGATCCAGGGCCGCCGCGGGCAGGTCTACGATATCACAAGCGAGGGTGACACGGTGACCGTAGCAGGAAAAGCCCCGGTGGCCGAGCTCTTCGGGTTTGCCGGAGACATCCGGTCCGCAACCGAAGGCCGGGCGATGTGGAGCACCGAGTTCGCCGGGTTCGAGCTCGTGCCGGCCAGCATGTTGAAGGAAGTGGTGACAGGGATCCGTAAACGCAAGGGATTGAAGGAACAGATGCCAACCCCGGCGGATTACCTGGCCTGAATTTTTTTTTATTTTTCCGGATTCCACACCCGTTGATCGGGGGTTAAAAATGGCAGATTTCCTGCCCGTTTTTTTTATGAAAGATGAATGGCGACCAGATACATTTGTTTATTTCGCATCAGGCGCTTCACGGGATCGGTGTAAAATTTTAATGCCCGGCTCGCTTTCGATTGCCGACCCACTTAAAATGGAGATCCTCTCTCCGCAATCCCTGTCTCGTTAATGAAGGAGACGAAATTGAAAAAGAAGATTCAGAGAAGGGTTGCCTTCTTGATATGGACGGGCTTTAGCGGACGGTCGCCAGGATCGGTCTTTACCTTTGCGATGCTGTCCACGACCTCCATCCCCTTTACGACCCGGCCGAATACCGGGTGCTTTCCATCAAGGTAGTTGTTGTTCACAAGGTTAAGGAAGAACTGGCTGCCGCCCGTGTTCGGTCCGGCATTTGCCATCGAGATGGTCCCCCGGTCATTCCGGTTTCCCGGAGGGAACTCGTCCCGGATGGTATAGCCCGGGCCACCCCTGCCGGTGCCAGTGGGATCGCCACCCTGGATCATGAACCTGTCGATTACGCGATGGAAGATTCCACCATCGTAAAATCCGGATTTTACGAGAGACTCGAAATTGCCGGCTGTAATCGGCATATTCCCATACAGTTCGATCTCGACGGTCCCGAGGTCGGTGTCCAGACGCACCCTTTTCCCCGGAGGGGGGCTCTTTGGTTCGGTCATATTCTCTCTTATTGGATCGACGTGTTCGTACATTGAATTTTCCTTCCCTTACAACTCCCGCAGGCAGGAAGTCGTGGAGTGAAACGAAATGCTAAAAAAGTTCCCGCCCAAGTATAGTTCCATGCCGGCGGGAAAAGTCAAAATCGTGGTATTCGGATCCTATAATGCCGGAAAATCGACGTTTATCCAGGCAATCGACCCGGAGTCCCGCCACGTGGAGGCCCATGCGGAGAACGGGGACACCACGGTAGCCCTGGATTTTGGAAGGACCTCGGTTCACAACCTCCAGGTCTACCTGTTCGGCACGCCCGGCCAGGAGAGGTTCGAATTTGTCCGCCAGATCATCTCGCGTGGGATGGATGCCGCCATTCTCATGGTGGACTGCAGCATCGGGATTGACGAGTTCACCCGGAACATCCACCTGGCCCTCTCGGACCAGGGGATTCCCATGGCTATGATGCTGAACAAGTGCGATCTCTCGGAAGCCTGCCCGGCCATGGCCCGGCGTGAACTTCCCGGCCCCTTGCTCTTTGAGATCTCTGCCCAGGATCCCGAAAGCGCCAGGGCAGCCCTGTCCAGGTTCGTTGACAGCATTGCAGGGGACCTCTGAACACTCCACTTCCCAGGAGAACCTTTGTCCCCTTCAGAACTACGTGAGGGCCGGGGTATCCCGGACACAGGCGACACCCGCCGGTTCAACCCAGGCCAAGTTTCCCAACAAGGGACTTTGCCCACTCCCGAACCATCGCGAAGTCCCGAAAATCGCCCGGTTCCACTCCACCAAGGAGAATGATGGAACGATCGGGGGCCGACATCGGATCGGGATCCACCCTGCCGGGGAAGAATGCGGCATCCACAGGCGTAACGAAGTGGCGGATCGCATCGAGAGCCTCATCTCCGCTTTTCAGGTGGTCCTGCATCCGATCGCGGAGCGAATATCCGACTGTAAACACAGCCACGGGCCTTTCGGAGAGGGCCGCCCGATGACGGGAAACCTGGTCGCGGGCCTGGATGAGCCATTTCCCCATATAGAGGGGGCTTCCGAGCACCACTGCATCATAATCGAGAGGATCGACATCCCTATCCGCAGGTACAAGGTCGACCAGGAACCCCGCCTGGGAGAATTCCCCGGCGATGGCGTCGGCGATCTCCCTGGTGGACCCGTAACGGGTTGCGTACCAGACGAGCACCTTCTTTTTCGGTTGAATCGCTTGGGGCATGGGACACATTTCCTGTATCATGTTTTCTTCGGGTAGAGGATAAAAGTTCATCCCGGTATCTGCAGGGCAGGAGAGTCGTCCGGAATGCATTTCAATTCATAAAGGTAAGGAACGGGAATTCCGATCCGCGGTTCTCTCACGGAATTGATACCTTCATATATCTGGCCGCGGAATGCATCTCCTATAGGAGCGTATCAATCCAATGAAGCAGAAAGAGGTCTTTACCGGCGTCCCCGGGATGCTGCGGCCGTTCAAGGAATTTTTAGAGAAAAAAGGGCTGAAAGCTGGCGACCAGGTGGTGTACTACGGCTGCCCCGGCACGTGCACTCCCTTTGTTGAATTGCTCGGATTCGCAGTGAGGGGAATGGATCTGCAGCAGATCTTTGTCCCCTACGTGGACGAACAAAAAGCTCAGGCACTCAAGCTTGTTACCGATATCGGCATGCAGGCCGGTGGAGCAGCAGGGATTGCAAGGCCGGCCGCCGTGGTTGTCATGGGAGGACTTTCGATGCCAAATGTCCCGATCGAAGCCCGGCAGGTGAAGGCCGCGATCGGTAAATATCCCGATGCGGCCCGTATCGGGGTGTGCTTTATGAATATGTTCGAGAAGACCGGTTGGTTGAAAGAGATCGAGTTCGATCTTCTGATCGACGCGAGTATCAATCCGGTCGAAGTCTGGAAATAACGTCTCTTTTTTCAATCCTAACAAATTCCTTTATGAAATGGAAAATCCGAGAAAAAAAAAGATTTATTGGGATTGGTGTTATTTCGGGCTGATATAGGGGTTCCGCAGCGCTTTTGCGACGCCGAACTTGGCCCTCTCCTCGACGGTCTTCTGGTTCTTGGTGATCTTCTCGTTGGCGAGCTTGGTCACCAGCTCAAGTCCGGGCTTCACCTGCTCGATGGGTTTTGTCTCGAAGCACCCGGCCGCGATCGCCTTGGCCCAGATGTCGTCCCCGTTCTTGGTCCGCACGAAGACGGTGCTCCATCCGTCGGGGCTGCTCGTACTTGTGGGTGACCTTGAGCGGGAGCTGGACGACCTGTCCGCGGTTCCCGTATACCCAGAACTTGCCCTTCCCGATCTCCATCTTCTTGACTGCCTCCATCTTCATCGCCGCATGGTCCTCCACGAGCTGCTTGATGCTCTGGTAGGAAAAGTTCTCCATGCAGAAGATTCCGATTGCGAGCTTGATCTTATCGGGCACATCCCTTAAGCCGAAGGGATAGAGCTGCCCCTTCCGGACAGCCTGCATCTGGCAAGGCGTCCCCACGATACCGACCTTATCCAGACCGTAGCTGCGGGTCGCCTCCTTGATCCAGGATACCTGGGGGCTGATGTTGTACTTGGTCCCCCGGGCAGTCATCAGTTCCTCGACAGTGGTGGCGATGAACGGGCGCGGCCGCCAGGGCTCGTCGCCAGGTCCGGCCACGATTGCGCCGTCGATGATGCCCTCCTCAAGGGCGAACTTGAAGAGCTGGGTGACGATACCGCCATCCTGGGACTTTTTCAGGATCTCCTTGTCCGCGCTGCGTGCCGATACACAGAGTTTGTATTTACCGAGTTCTCCAGCCATTTCTCTCACCTCACTTGAGTGCACCCTCAATGGCTTCCATAATGCCCTCGAATTCAGGAATTACGTCGAAGTTGAAGAAACTCCGCGGGCACTGGGCGTAGCATGCACCGCACTTGATGCACATCTCCCTGTTCACGTTGGGCTTGCCGTATTCGTGGGTGATCGCCCTGACCGGGCAGGCAGCCGCACAGGAACCGCATCCCATGCAGAGGCCCTGGTTGACCACGTCGTACATCAGGTCGCAGCCGCAGGCTTCGGTGCCGCGCTCGGCGAGCTGCATGAGCGGGGTCAGGTAATTCTTGGCAAGCTCCTGCTGGTCCTTGTTGCCCTTGAGGAGCAGGTAGGCCATCACGCACACGTTCCTGATCAACTGGGGCGTGGGTGCACAACCGGGGATATAGACATCCACCTTGATGAGATCCCCTACAGGGAGAAAGGACTCGTGCTGGGGTTGGTTTGGCTGGCCACCGCGGCTAAACCGGGTGATATTGCCATAACAGGCGCATCCGCCCACCGCCACTACAACCGCCGCTTTCTCGCGGGTTTCTTTAATCTCCTGTACTGAAATCTTGTCCTGAATACAGACCGATCCCTCCACGAGTGCCACATCCATCTTCGGGATGTGCCGCACATCGGCAAGGGTCAGGCCATAGACAAGGTCGGCGTATTTGTCAAGTATGGTTAACAATCCACCATAATTGTCTGCTAAGGATACCAGACAGCCCGTGCATCCACTCATGTGCACATGGCNNCTGTAATCTTGTCTGCCACAGGCTTTTCCTCCTTTTTTGAAATTTCCGCCTTTTTCTCCACGTCAGCTCCTTCCGCAGGCTTCGCCTTCGGTTCCGGGCTGGCGCTCTTCTTTCCGAAGATGCTTGAAAGCAGTCCCATAATCCACCCCGATTACTGACAGTACTTCGCGTACTGCACCGGGAATCGCTTGGAGAATCTCTTCCGTGAGCCCCAGTTCGAATTCCGGGGCTGTCACTCGCTTGGGCTGGCATCCGATGACCGTGATCTCAACCTCATCCTTCAACCGGTGGAGCGGTTCCGTCAGGTCCCACGAATGGGCATCGCGGTAGCTCCCAGGGGGAAGGTCTTCCACCCTGAATTTTTTAAGGTCTCCAGGGGCTCCCCCGAAGTCCGCGATATCCACGATCACAAGTTTTTTCGTAGACCCGGGGTCAAGGAGGGTGAAGATAAAATGCGGCCCTCCAAGCCCTGCATCCACCACTTTAATGTGCTCCGGGAGGTTGAGGCGTTGTAGTTCTTCGACTACCGCGGGGCCGAATCCGTCATCTCCGAACAGGGGATTTCCGCATCCGGCAACCACGATCTCGGGATACAGCATGGGTGACACTTCACTGGATGAGTTTCTGGGCGACGATCCGCTTGTCCTCGTCGATGACGATCATATGGGTGGCGCAGGATACGCACGGGTCGTAGGCACGGACCACCATCTCCGCAACCTGCCATGGTGCGCCGGTCAGGGCGCGGCTGCAGGTCGGGAAGTTCCAGGTGGTGGGCACCAGCATCTCGTAGTAGAGAACCCGTCCGTCCTTGACCTTGGCCAGGTGGACGTCGCATCCGCGGGGGGCCTCGTTGGCAGCCCATCCCAGGGATCCGTCACCCTGCGGGATATGGTCGGCAAGGACCTTCCCGTTGGGGTTGTAATCATCCAGGGAGTTGATGATCGTGTACAGGCAATCGGTATACTCGAGCTGCCTGGCAATATGCTGTCCCCAGGTGCCCTTCTCGTCGTAGTTCTTGAATTTCACCAGGCGGGCCCTCGGCCCGACTTCGACAGGTGCACCGTCATACAGGGGAACTCCGGTGCAGGCTTCCATCTGGGGGTTGACCTTGGTGCCGACCGGGGAAGTCCCGCCGATGGGATAGCTCGGGTCTGCAAGGCTGACTTCGCCCTCACCCATATACCAGTCCCAGGGGCGGACATCGGTCCAACGCATGGGATCCCAGCCTGGATTCGCGTCCAGATTGGAGCTGGAGTACATCGGATGTGAGGCCATGTAGCCCTGGTTATGGTATCCCAGTTCCTTTGGCAGCTTGATCTGCTTTCCGCCGACCTCGACCCAGTCGCGTCTCTTCATGTTGTTGATGATCGCGATCATCAGGTCCATCTGCTCATGGGCCAGCACAAGACCCTCCTTGGCGAGGTCGTACATTTTACTGACCGCCTGCTTGGTGCAGGCTTTGTACATTCCGCCAACTCTTGGGTTGCTGGGATGTACGGCTTCCCCGCCTGCGATCTCGCCAATCGTCTGGCCGATCTCACGGAGTCTCTGGATCCTCTTGGCGACCGTCCGGACCGGCTCCTGGGGGGAGAACGGGTTGATCTTCGTATCGGTCCCGGGAAGGTAAAAGTCGGGCAGGATCAGGATGTTGTGCAATGCAATACTGTGCAGCCGGTTTGCTGCCTGAAGGATATAACGGAGCTGTTTGGCGTCCTGTGGGATCTCGCAGCGGATGGAACCTTCCATCGACTCGATCCCGGCGAGCGTGTGGGCAATAGGACAGATTCCACAGACGCGTGATGCGATCTTGGGAACCTGGTCCATCGTCTTCCCGATGGCAAGCTTCTCAACACCCCTTACGGGAGTGATTGAAAGCCAGTCACCTCGTTCGACGATGCCTGCATCGTCCACCTTCAAGACGAGCTTTGAGTG
The DNA here is from genome assembly GCA_002509495.1 of Methanolinea sp. UBA473. GTDB lineage: Archaea > Halobacteriota > Methanomicrobia > Methanomicrobiales > Methanospirillaceae > Methanolinea_A. The sequence goes on from DAEV01000083.1 coordinate 7,177, forward strand.
TCCCTCATGCCTCGTGGTTGGGGNNACTTTCGACAATATTATCGCCTCATATTTTGGTTTGTTCATCTTGCGGTACTGGTTGAATTCCACACTGTCCTCTCGAAAGAGAGAAATGGTTGACCGTACCTGAGTACGTTCATGGTATGTAGGAATCTCCTATTATTTATCTCCTTTGCAATAATCCGGGGCAAAATGGGAGAGAATTGGACCTGATTGCAATGCATAAAACGTCCCGTTCAACCCTCTTCCGATATCGCTGGGACGGAGCAGGATTTCGGTGGATAAATCGTGAGATCCAGATCTTCATTTCACTCACGATCCGGCCCTGATATAAGCGATACTGTTTAAAACCGTCGAATTTGAGAACAATAGTCAGTCTATAGGAGGATTGAAGTTACAGGTCCGATCAGAGGAATTTAAATGGGTTTGGTTTTGGGCCTGCAAGTCAAATGGATTTAGTGTACTTCGGAAAATGTCGATTGGGAAAAAAGATTAGTTGACTTCGCTGTTCAGTTCGACATAGAGTTCGGCCATGGTTGCCTGCCGCTCCGCATATGCGTCGTGCTGGTGGATGCTCTCCTCGTTCGTCTGTGTGATTGTGACCAGGGAATCCCCAGGCAGGTCTTTGAATTCTGCCAGGACTTTCTTCGCGATCTCCCTGACGCAATCCTCCACGAATCGCGGGTTCTTGTGGGCGTTCAAGACCACGTAACTCTCGTCACCTCTTTTCAGGAGTTCAAAAATGGACGCGCTCATGGATTCCTTGAGGATCCGGATGATCTTCTCCAGCTTCACATGCTGGTCGTCATCGATCTCGATGACGAGCAGACCCCTGCCCCGCTGGTTGTGGGTCGCCATAGGGACCTCTTTTAGGAATTCGCCGATCTTCCCGTCCGGGATCCCGAGGTTCTGGAGCACATGGATGGCCCGCTCCTTCATGATGTCCTGGGCACACGGGCAGGCCGTCATGCCGGTCACTTCGGCCCCGATGCTCTTCCTGACAATCGGGTCCCGGAACGTTCTTCTCGCGACGGCACGGGCATGCACCTGCACAACCTCATGGCAGCTCGTGTGGGAGACGGGGGTCTCCCTCTTGACCATGAACTGGCTTTTCATCAGGACCTCTGTCCTGTCGGCATACTCGTGCCGGTCAAGGAGTTTCCTGGCGACTACACTGCAAAGCTCCTCGATCTCCTTGACATCCCCGTCGATGGCCTGTTGCAGCACTTCGTCGATCACTTCGAAATTACGCGAGAGGTTAGCACCCTTCAGGCTCCCGGGGAGATCTACGAAAACGTCGAAGTTGGAGATAAAAATCACAGGTCGCTTGTCGGGCCGGGACACTTCCACCAGTTTTTTTACGTTCTTAACCCCGACCCGTGTAAGGTTGATCCGGATATCGGGGCGTGTGGACTGGACATCCGGAAGATCTTGCCCTGTAGTCGTCTCGATTGCATCGCGAATGGCTCAACAACTCCTGATGGTGATGTGTGAGGTAATTTTTTTATATAATATTTAAGTGCTCTGTTGTCGATATGTGATGGAGTGTCTATGCTGAAAAAATACTACGATTCTGATGCCGATCTGGGCGTCCTGAAAGGGAAAAAGATCGCGGTGATCGGATACGGCTCCCAGGGGAGAGGACAAGCGCTGAACCTCAAGGACAGCGGACTTGATGTGATTATCGGAGTCCGGCAGGGCAAGAGCTGGTCCGCAGCATCTGCCGACGGCCTGAAGGTCTATCCCGTCGCCGAAGCGGTCAAGATGGCCGATATCGTCCAGATCCTGGTCCCGGACGAACTCCAGTCAGGCGTGTACCAGGCAGAGATCCGGCCCCATCTCACCGGGAAAAAATGCCTGATGTTCTCCCACGGGTTCAATATCCACTTCGGCCAGATCGTTCCCCCAAAGGATGTGGACGTCGTGATGGTTGCACCAAAAGGACCCGGGGCCATGGTGCGGAGAACCTACGAGGAAGGGAAGGGAGTCCCGGCACTCATTGCCATTCACCAGGATGCTACGGGCCAGGCGCAGAAGATCGCGCTCGCCTACGCCAAGGGGATCGGAGCTACCCGGGCAGTCGTTCTGGAGACAACGTTCCAGGAGGAGACCGAGACCGATCTCTTCGGGGAACAGGCAGTGCTGTGCGGCGGGATCACCTCTCTGATCAAGGCAGGGTTCGAGACCCTCGTGGATGCTGGTTATGCACCCGAGATGGCATACCTCGAGGTTCTCCACGAAACGAAGCTGATCGTCGACCTCATCTACGAAGGCGGCTTTACAAGAATGAGAAGCGCCATCTCCAATACCGCACAGTATGGGGACCTCACGCGCGGACCGAGAGTCATCGGACCCGAGACCTACCTCGCCATGCAGGAGATCCTCACCGAGATCCAGAGCGGAGAGTTTGCCAAAGAATGGATGCTCGAGAACCAGGTAAACCGCCCCGTGTTTAATGCGCTGACCCGAGCCGACGAGGAGCACCTCATCGAAGAGGTGGGAAAGGAAGTCCGGGCTCTCATGCCGCAGTTCCAGAAGAAATAACCAATTTTTCCTTCAGAATCACCCGGGAAGAGGCCGCTTTCCAGGGAAAACCGCAGTTTTTTCTATTCGATGATTTACCTGGTGATCCTGTCCTCAGGCAGAGTGCCCTTTTCCGGATGGGGTCCCTTCCGGGTGAATGAAGGGTGAGGGGGGCTTCCTGAACAGTATCCGGCTGGATCCCTGGTTATTCTCCCGAGTACCAGCCGCTTTCCGGCCGGGCATCCTCATGAGGTGGCATTTTTATCATGCACATCCTATAGATGAAGTGAATGGCAGAGTCATACGAGCAGTTGCTGAAGAAGGCCTATGCGAATGTGAGTGAACCCACCGAATCCGTGGAGAGGTTCACCGTCCCGGAGGCAAGGTCGTATATCGAGGGAAAGACGACCGTACTCGAAAATTTTGCCGAGATCGCGGATATCATCCGGAGAGACAAGGATCACATCATGAAATTTCTCCTCGGCGAGCTTGGGACCGCAGGGAAGATCGACGGCTCCCGCGCCATTTTCAATGGGAAATTCGAGCCTTCCATGATCAATACGCTGATCCGTAACTACGTGGACGATTACGTAATCTGTTCGGAGTGCGGGAAACCTGACACCCGGCTGGTCAAGGATGATCGTGTCCTGATGATCCGGTGCGATGCCTGTGGAGGGCACAGGCCTGTACGGAAGCGCAAAGCCCGCACAGAGGCGGCATCCAATGAAATTACCGAAGGGAGCACCATGGATGTGGAGGTCCAGTCCGTAAGCCGGCGCGGGGACGGAGTGGTAAGGATGGGAAGGTACATCATGTATATCCCAAGCGGAAAACCCGGACAGAAAGTAAAAATACGGGTTACCAGGGTCTCGGGATCGATCGTCTTCACCGAACGCATCGCCTGATACAATCAATGCAACTGCAGGAAAGAAAAAAGGGAAGGTAGTTCTCTTTTTTTAAGTGCCTTTGGGCACTACCCCTTCAAAATCCGATCAACGGAAGGGCCGGGCATCTTTTGCAAATGGATTATTTTGTTTTGAGGCCTTTCAGGAGCTGGTCGCAGGAAGTGGAGATGCGACTGCAGGCATCGGTGATCACCACCAGGGGATCTTTCTTTCCATTGGTGGTTACCAGAAGCTCCGGGTCGGAGAACTGGAACTTGATGAGATACTTGGCCACATCTACATCCGGGTCTCTTAAGATCTCCTCGGTGAGGGCATTCATGAAGGTGTGCCCTTCTCCCTGGACGAGGAGTTTCACCTTGTCCTTCTGCAGTTCCAGGATTTTAATATTCATCCACCCATGAATGGGAGGTGGAGCACTATATAGATATGGTTGTCCGCAATGTCCCACCGGGATGAAAAGGTCCTGTCAGTGCTACAGGCAGAATAGTTCCCCGTCGTGCCCAAGGTTCGGGAGATCCCATGATACGTGATGGCTCATGTGCACGCAACGGAATTCCTCTGCACGTAACTCCCGGGCCAGAGTGCAGGCCTCCTGGTAGTTCATGTGTTTTGAGATGTGGTACTCGGGCGGGACCAGTGCGTCGATCAGGAGGAGATCCACGTCCCGGAGATAGTCGAGGCTCTCCTCCGGGATATCCGCCCTGGAATCGGATGTATACCCAATCCTTTTGCCGTTTACCGAGATATGAAGCCCGCAGGTATACGCAGGGGGATGCGGCACCGGGAAAAATGTGAACTCCACCCCATGAAGAAGGAAGGGTCGATGGGGCTGCACAGGGTGTTTTTCGAAGGATAGGAACCGGAATATTCCCGAGCAGTAATCAAGGACGGGGGGGGGTGCGTACGTTTCCGGCATCTTCTGCACGCGGTAGAACTCCCCGAATCCCATGAAGTGGTCGTAGTGGCCGTGTGTCCAGAGGACGGCGTCGATATGGGGCGAGCCATAGAGCAGGAGCTGCTGGCGGAGATCGGGTCCCGATTCTACAAGGATATTCTTACCCTCCTGTTCGACCAGGAAGGAGGTACGCAGTCTCTGGAGACCGGAATCCCATGCGTGGAGGCACTGGGGGCAGGAGCATCCCACCCTGGGGGTCCCGATGGCATCCCCTGTACCAAGCAACCGCAGCCTCATCCCAACCAGTTCTGGTGCCGGATGGCATTCCGGTTGTCCACAACCCGGATCCCCCGCAGGACATCCCCGGGAGTGAGGGACTCCCTCTCATCCATCAGGGCAGAGAGGACTGCTTCCTTGATCATGATGCGCAGGTCTGCTCCCGAGAATCCATCGGTATTCTCAGCCAGTTCGCCAAGATCCAGCGAGTGGGGGAGGGAGGAGGTGATCTTCTTTAAAATATCCAGGCGCATCTCCTTTCCCGGGAGCCCGAACTCCACAACCTCGTCAAAACGCCTCCATGCAGCCTCGTCCAGGAGCTGGGGGTGGTTTGTAGCGCCGATGAGAAGGACATTGTGCCGGACCAGACCGATCTGGTCGATATTCTTCAGGAGCGAGTTGACTGCCCGCTTCATCGCGCCGTGATCATCGGCGACGCGGCTTTTCGCTACAAAATCGAACTCATCGATGAAAAGGATGCACGGTGCAAGCTTCTTGGCAAGATCAAAGATCCGGTCGATGTTCTTTGAGGTCTCCCCAAGGTACTGCGACGTGATCATGGAGAGGCGGACCTCGATGATCGGAAGGTGGAGTTTCCGTGAGAGGGCAAGGGCGAGAGAAGTCTTGCCCGTCCCGGGCGGTCCGACAAAAAGGAGTTTTCCCACTTCGTGGATCCGGTGTTTCTTCAGGACATCCTTGTGCGTCCTGGCGATCTGGACCTTCCTGATGATGGTCTCCTGCTCCTCTGTGCAGACAAGGTCCTCGAAGAACTGCTCAACCTCGTCAGGAGCGCTCAGAATGATGAGGTCCATGGCGTTCCTGAGTTTCTCATCCTCCGCAAGGATCTTTCCAATCCTTGACTGGAGGAAAGCCCGTGTGTCCTCGATGGGGGGGTTCGCTCTCCGGACAGCATCATAGGAGATCCCGAGGGAATCGGTATCCTTGAAATAAAATGCAAGTGCGGGGTTCTTCTCGATGAACGACTTCCCCCCCTTCTTTATGAACCACCTGGCAGCCGGATCCAGTGTGGTCACATGAATCCGTTGACCGAACTCCTCGCATGTAACGACAGGCGTCTGTTCCAGTTTCCTGCAGGCCTCTGCGATCCCGAGGGTCTTTCGGAGCATCCCCTCGCTAACGTGAAGGGGTCGTTTGATCTCGAGGCTGCCATTTTGTCCGAAGATTTCCCTGCATTCGGGAGTGAGATCATTCTCATCCAGATTCTCGTGTTTATTGAATATCTCTGCGGTGAGAAGGATCTCCATGAGTTTGAGGGTCTCGTCGTCGCCAGGCATATCTATAACTTTTACTATTTCGCCTCGAATCGCATAAGGGTATCTCAGGCGGTCGTCACGATGCACCCATCCTCCGTGACGATGAGGGTGTGCTCATGCTGGGAGACCAGGGATCCCGGTATATCTGCAAGCACCGGATAAGCCCTGATTACTCCTGAACGAACAAGTGTCGAGAGCGGAAGGTCGAGGCGATCCCCCCCCAGCCACCGCCGGGCAAAAGGCATCCCCTGTCGTCCCCGGATCTCTTCAAGGATGTGCCTTGCGGAAGGCAACCTCACGGGCTTGATGGCCTGTTGCTGGAATATTTCAGTACGGCGTTTCTCTGTGACCTGTCCCATGCCGGTACTGGCAAAGGGCTCTATTGCAAATACGGTCCCTTCTGCCAGGACGGCTCCCCCCTGGATCTGGATGTTGGGAACATTGGGAGGGGTATGGATCATGAACCGGGCCAGACCATGCCCCGTAAGGTTGACCACAGGTCGGAATCCCCGTCGTTCGATCTCCTCCTGGATGGCCCTGCCAAGTTCGCCCACAGTGACCCCCTGTCGCACCCCGGAGATTGCGCGCGAGAGTGCGGAGGAGGATGCTTCGAGAAGGAGAGGATGATCGCCGAGATCAACCGTGGCGGCGGTATCGGCGATATATCCCTCCAGGTGGACCCCCAGGTCCACTTTTACCACGTCGCCAACGGCGAACAACCGCTGGTCACCCGTGGACGCGGTATCGTGTGCAGCATCCTCGTTGAGGGAGACATTCAGCGGGAATGCCAGTCCCGCTCCTTCTTCTTCCACGCGACCCTCGATCTGCTCCACGACTGTCAGGTAGGAATCTCCTGCCCTGACCTTATCCAATCCTTCCTCGAGAATCTTCCTGGCAATCCTGCCTGCTTCAAGATAGAGATCGATCGTCTCGTCCTTCATTTCGCAACCATCAGACTGTTAATTCCTTCGTAAAACGGGTAAGGGGGGAGAATCCGGAGGCGGTGACGAGCCCTGTGTCCTCCAGGCGGATTCCGCCCTTCCCCGGGTAATAGAGCCCCGGTTCGTTCGTGACCACATTGCACCTGGAGAGAATCCCCCCGCCGGGCCCAAGGCTCGGCGATTCGTGCACCTCGAGCCCGACGCCATGTCCGAGGTTGTGGACGAACCCCTTCGCACCGGAAGCATATCCTCGTTCGGAAAAGAAATCCACAACTTCACTGTGGACCTCTTCCCCCGATACTCCCGGCCTGATCCGTGAGGCAGCGAGATCCTGGGCAGCCCGGACCGCTTCGTACATGTCGCGGATCTCCGGAGACGGCTCACCCCGGCATACTGTGCGGGTCATATCCGAATAATAGCCGCTCGCTTCCTCCATCGGAAATACATCGATCACGATCGGGACCCCTTCCCGGAGCGCTCCCGACCCAATGTTATGCGGAACGGCAGTATCTTCCCCGCAGGCCACGATAGTATCGATTGCCAGGCATCCGTGATCCAGCAGTACCCGGTGCATCGCAGCCCGGACCTTCTCCGAAGAAAGCGGGACTGCGCCCTGGAACAGGATGCCTTTCCTGATTTTTGCATTCCTGATGAGACGGATTGCCCGTTCCATGGCAAGATCGGTAGCGGTCTGCACTGCCCGGATCCGTCCAACTTCCCATTCATTCTTCTTCGCCCGCAACTGTTCGACAGTACCCGGGTCCACCTCCACCGTAACCAGAGCTGCAAGCTCCAGGGCGAGGCCGTACGGGAAGTGGGAGGGCACCAGGACTTTTCCTCCGGTAAGCCCGGCAATCATGAGGGCAAGAGCTTTCCACCGGTTCTTTTCCTGCTTCATAATCTCCAAAAGCCCGGCCTGCGCACGGGACATCACAGCTGCTTCCGATTCCCGGGCAGCCCGTTCGCATTCCATCTGAGATACGATGATGGTGCCTCTCTGTCCAGGCTTTTTAAAAAAAACAATCGGATCCGTGGTTGTGAACCTGGAGAGGTACCGCATCTCCGCATCGCGGGAAGAACCGATCGCCACGTAGGCATCCGCACAATGGCTCCGAATTGCCTGGTCCAGGGCGTCCATGCAACTGATCCATTTGGCGGCGATCCCACAAGTACTTTTATCATGGAGTCGATAATTTTGTCATGGACGAGGCCAACAGGGAGGAATTCAAGTGGAAATTCTATCGCCTGGCGATCTACCTCAATATCGTCGTGATCCTGGTTGCCGCAGCGGTCATCATCCTGTTCAGGGCTCCTTCTCCGATTAAACTGCCGCTGGCAGCAGTCCTCTTCCTCCTTGCAGCAGTGCTGGCGATGTATTTCCGGCGCAGGTACCTGGCCACGAAAGCCTGGCTGACGGAACATGCGAAGCCGGATGAGGGAGGTGACCCCGGCACGCCATCGGGAGATCATGCTGGAAAAGGTTAAAACCGAGATTGAACTCCTCAAGCGACATATCCAGGTCCTGCGTGCGGTTGTGGAACACCAGCCGATCGGGATCATGAAATTGTCGGAGCTGCTTGACCTGCCTTTTCACCGGATCCGGTATTCCCTTCGTGTCCTGGAGCATATGGGGTACATCCGGGCATCCACGGCAGGTGCCACGGCCACGCGGCAGGGCAGGGAGCTCCTGGTAACCCTGAACCAGGAATTGGAGGAGATGATCGGATTCCTCAAGGACATGGAGCGGCCTCCGGAGTGAGGATCACTGGGAAGGGGGCTTTGGGAACAACCGTTGCAGAAAGAATTCCCGGTCGTCATTCCGCTACCTTTAACACCGTAAGCGGCAACCTATGAAGGCACATTGCCGTGCCGCCATAACTCAGTTGGTAGNNCTCATAACCGGGCGGTCATGCGTTCAAATCGCATCGGGCCCATAACTTTTGTCATGTCCCGGGACACACCCTTCCTGGTATGAAGTGCCCGGTATGCGGGGAGGATTGTGTTCGCGATGCACAGGAAGTCATTGATCGTCTTCCCACGATTTTTACCCGGTGCCATGAATGCAGGTTCAGGATCCTTGACAAGAGACTCCCTCTTCCGGGACGGGAATTCGGGAGACCCTGCACCTGTGGCAGGCGTTTCATCGACGAAGTCTTTGCCCATCTCTACGTAATCCTCATCGAGGAAGGGATATTCTCCGGAAAAGAGCCGCTGCGGGAGGTCGGGAGCCCCCTTATCCACCCTGGATTCTTCATGCGCACACCCCCATTTCTCACTCCGGGGTCCCTGGTGCTTTTATCCAGCCGGATCGATAAGAAGATTGCCCGGCGTATGCGGGAGGAGGTTCCCGAGATCCGTGGCGTTGTGAAAACAGGAAATTTTGTGCCCGGACTGGCGGATCCGGACCTGGCACAACCTCCATTAACACATACTCTTCTGGCTGGATGCGATCTACGTGCCAACATATTTCCCACAACCGCAGGGCCAATCGTCCTCTACCAGCAGCAGTCCAAACTCCATATCGAATTTCCCCGTGCCGTCAATCCCAAGATCGAGTCCGTGGAGACCAAAGTGGGGGCCACGCGGACGGACGTGTTCGTGGATGCCTGTGCGGGAGTTGGGACCCTCGGGCTGACCGCAGCCCGGATGGGGGTTCCGGTGGTCGTCCTCAACGACGCATATTACGCTGCGGCATTCTGGGCGGCGTTCAATCTCCAGGTGAACAGGAATTTTTTCCGGTTGGAGGACGTGCGAATCCTCATGGACTATGATGCGATGGCAGCTGTTCCCGTAAGGAGGCAGCAGGTGAGAATCGCCGAAACCGGAGGGGACCAGGACATTACGGTGTACCAGGGAGACTATAACCATCTCGCAGACATGCTTACCGGTGAACGTGTCCTTGCCGTACTGGATCTCTTTGAAAAATCTGACCGGGCGGCTTCCAACAGAATTCTATCGAATTGGCGGAGTAAGGTCTCCGGCGAGGTATTTATCCCCTGAACTTCCAATATAGTATGGGGACTAGCCCGGGTGGCCCGGCGTCACCTGTGACCCGAAACCGTCGATATGCGGGGGGCGAAGTTCGGAGAAGGCTGCAACGGGCTGTTTGCTGCAGGAGCAGTCCGACGTTGAAACCTCGTCCCATGAGGTCGGTGGACAAGGATCAAGACCCCGGAGGGGGTGGCGACTTGCTGGTGTGGGGAACGATCCAGGCCCGGAAGGGAGCAGATCTACCGTACACATTCGGCGCCCATGGGGTAGCGGGGCGGAGGAGGAATACTTCTCTGGCGGCGGTCGCGTACAGTCGACCGAGAACGCGTCCCCATTCTTAAAGGTTTTTCAGATGTCCAAGGTTACAATCATCGGTGCAACCGGAAACGTAGGTTCTTTTGCAGCCCATACCATCTCGGAAATTCCCTATGTCAGCGAGATCCTTCTCCATGGAAGGGCAGGCAGGGAGGACCTTCTCTGCGGGCTGGCAAACGACCTGGCAGATTCATTTGCCGCATCAGGAAACTCGATCGATCTGTCGTGGACAACCGATCTTCGCGATGTCATCGGATCTGACATCATCGTCTGTACGGCAGGAACCCCAAGGCGGCCGGGGCAGGATCGCCTCGACCTTGCACTCGAAAACGCCCGCATTGTTTCGGAAACCTCGAGAATAGTCGGGGAAGCGGCGCCCGAATCTACAATCCTGATGGTCACCAACCCGGTGGACGTGATGACTTCGGTCGCCCTCAAGTACTCCGGATTGTCTCCCAGCCATGTCTTTGGACTGGGAACGCACCTTGACTCCATGCGCCTCAAATCCCTTATCGCTCAGCATTTCAGGGTGCACGTAAGCGAGGTGCACACACGTATCATAGGGGAGCACGGAGAATCGATGGTCCCCCTGTGGTCTGCCACCACAATTGGCGGTATCCAGATCAGCAACCTGCCGGCGTTCTCACACCTCCCCATCCATGAGATGGTGGAACAGGTCAGGTCGAGCGGGGAGAAGATCATAAAGAGCAAGGGCTCGACGGTCTACGGCCCGGGTGAAGCCATAGCCACTCTTGTGCGGACAGTGCTCGGGAACGAGAACCGGATCCTTACAGTCTCTGCATTCGTGAAAAGCGAGGTGCACGATATTGGGAACGTCTGTATCGGTGTTCCTGCCAGGATTAACAGGGACGGCGTATTTCCCGTCGCAATCAAGATCAGCGAGGACGAGGTCGTGGCGTTCCAGGAGTCGGTGGAGAAGATCCGGGGAATCACAGGGAACGTGTTCCGGCGGTTAAACGAAGAAAAAGGTTAAATTCCCATTCCCGGCCGGATCTCGGGCGGGATCCAGGAAGCTGTTCTAGGTGAGCGTCAATTCTACAATCTCGGCTCTTTCCACGCCTGGCAGGGACTGGATTGCCGCTTCCACGGAGTCGCTCTCTCCGCCAGCGTCGTTGACAACCACCACCACCTTGAGGGCCTTCAATCCAAACCCGATCGGATCTTCCTTGATATCCTTCACGGAAGGGATTTTTTCGATGATGGCAGTTTTCAGCGCCTGCAGATCCACTTCAGGCGATTCCGGCATCACCTTCACGATGAGGGCAACACTGCCCATGGGTTCAGGGCCCCCCGAATCCGCACTTGGGGCAGGTATAGGGGATGCTCTGCTCCCGGCACCGGTAACATCTCTTGATCTCGATGCCGCATTTGGGGCATCCGAACTCTGTGGCCCCTTCAAGAGCCAACGGGGCATTACACGAAGTACATGATTTTGTCGGCATGAAGCCCTCCTTTACGAGGTTCTTATATTATCTCTCCTGAAACACTTAAAAACCGATGGTGGTACCATGGACAGGCCTGCCGGCGAGTGCGGCAACGATCCGTTCGGGATACCTGCCGTTTATGACGAGGGTGCGCACTCCCCGGGAAAGGACATAGGGGATGAGGCACGGATCCACATCCTCGGTCTCGAGGGCAGAATTCACCCACTCGTGGAAGACACCGCCGGAACGGATCCCGTCCACTGATTTCAGGAGAATGAGGTCGAGACCCAGGGTATGGGCAACCCACGCGGCGATCGTGTCTGAAGTGATCTCCCACCTGTGGGGGAATGGGTCGCAGGATCGCATCTGCCGGTAAGGGAGAAGGACCGCAGGGGTATCCACGATGGAAAGGAGGTCGGTGACAGGGAGCCCGAAGGAAGAGAGATACCAGCCGTATTCCTCCATTGCAGCGACGGCCATCCAGTGACCGGGCGTACCTTCCGCGCCGCAGTCCCTTACCGCCTCTGCAAACCGGCCACCGCCCGGTACCACGAGGACCGGGGCATCGAGAGACAGCAGGAGGCGGACAATCGCGGGGGATTCGTCAAACAGGCTCCCTCCCATTTTCACGACTACCGGAACTGCCATACCCTAAGAATAATTTCACCAGATTAATACCGATCTATCCGCCACCTTTTCCGCATGCGCCAGGCAATCCTCATCCTCCTGCTTTTGTCTGTGTGCCAGGCGGAAGCGCTCCAGGTAGTGGAGTTCTGCCCGGATCCATGGCTTTCCCGGGACCGCGACGAGTACCTGGTCCTGGAAGGCCATGGCCTCCTGGATGGTTTCGTCATCTCGGACGGAGAGGGGGGGTTCCGGTTTCCGAGTGGCACACGGATCCAGGGCAGGCTCGTCGTGGCCCGGGAAGGGGAGTCTTATTTCATTACCCATGGGAATCTGCCTGACTTCGAATGGGAGGATTCGGGGCCAAGGGTTCCGGACGTGGTCCGGAGCGGAAGGTTCCAGATGGCAAACACTGCAGACGAGCTGCGGATCCATTCAGGGGGAATCCTCCTGCAGAGTGTGGAGTGGCCCGGGACGGTGGAGGCAAGGCAGGGGCAGATCCATTATTTTGTGGGCGGGGACTGGGACCCACGAGTCCTCATGCTCGGGCAGTCCCGGCTGGATCCCGCGACATTTACCGGGGTCAGCGGTACTGCGTTCGTTTCCCCGGATTGCTCCCGGGAGGTTTTCCTCACGGCTGTCGACAGGGCGGAATCGGAAATTCTCGTGGGGGTGTATGAATTCACGAGCGTGGCCCTTGCCGGTTCTCTTGCAGAAGCGAAGGAACGAGGTGTGGATGTACGTATCCTCCTGGAGGGAGGTCCTGTGGGGGGGATCTCAGGAGAGGAGAAGACCGTCATTGCCAGGCTTTCGGATGCGGGCATCCCCATCTGCCTGATGGGGACCACGGAGGAGGTTCACAGCCCCTACCGGTTCATGCATGCAAAATATATGGTGATCGACAGGAAAGAGGTGTTGTTGACCTCCGAAAATTTCAAGGAATCGGGGTTTCCTTACCAGGGCACGAGGGGAAACCGTGGATGGGGGGTGGCACTCTCCCATCCCGAAATAGCGGGATACTTTGCCGGAGTTTTCTCTCTCGATACGGCGGGAGGGTGGACGACCCGCGGAGAGGGATACTATGGGGATGAGGAAGATGCCTCCGGAGTCCCGTACACGTCGGAGTTCGTGCCACTTTCCTTCGACAACGCGACGGTAACCGTCGCAATGGCACCGGACAGCTCCGATCTCCTGCCCGTATATCTGGAAAGCGCTTCCCGGAGCCTGGACATCGAAGCGGCCTACATCACCAACGAAAGCCCGGGCGTCCTGAACCCCATGCTGAGCGCTGCGATCAACGCCTCCCGTCGTGGGATCCAGGTCCGCATCCTCCTGGATTCCTATTATTATAATGTCGAGGGGCCCGAGGACAACGACGAGATGGTGAGTATCATCAACGGGATCGCCCGCTCGGAGGGCATCCCCGTGAAGGCACGGCTGGCCGACCTGTCTCCCGGGAACCCTGAAAAGATCCATAACAAGGGAGCGATCGTGGATGAAGAAAAGGTCCTGATCAGCAGCATCAACTGGAACCGCAACTCGCCCACGTTCAACCGGGAGGCAGCGGTCATCCTGGAGCACCCCGAGGTGGGAAGGTATTATACCTCCATATTTGAAGAAGACTGGAAGAATGCCGAAAGGAGCATCAGAGGTCCGGAAACAGACCCCTGGAAGATAATCGCGCTCCTTGTGGTTGTTACTGCTCTTCTTTTTCTTTTCCTTCGGAAGAGGAAGGGAGAATGAATCCCCTCACTTCCGGGCCAGGCTTAACAACTGAGAACCCTGACTTGACATCTGAGAACCCGGAGTATCCCTGCGGGCTCTTCATCGCGCTCCTGCAGATATCGCACAGGGTGATTCCGCCCTCCTGTCCTGCCACGGCCAGGACCCAGCGGTCGATCAACTCATTCATGTCCCGCGAGATCTCGATCCCGGTATCTCCCCGCTTCCGGGACAGGTACTGGGAGATGGCCGCCCGGCTTACACCAAGCCTCCGGGCGGCGTCGCTCTGACTCACTCCCTTGAGATGTACGAGCCGGAACACCATCTCCGCCCGCATGGCAGGGAGATACCTGCGAACCATCGTATCACAGAGCATGATGTCGCAGTTTTTGTCCATCATGCCGTCACCGCAGCAAGCTGACGGTTCTGGTAGATGATCTGCCTTGCATCCCTGAAGTTGAATTTCTCGATGATGAGGTGATTCTCCTTCAGTTTCTTCAAGGCATAGCGCACCGTGCGGGGTGCGAGCTTGCTTCTCCTGACAAGCTCCTTGTGTGTCATAGCCCCCCCCTCGTCCAGCAGTGAGAGGACGGTTACCGATGAGGGGGGGAGAGTTTTCACCTCTGACATGCAAGGACTGTTAACGCTGTTAACGTATCAATCTATCGATGGTTATCATGGGGCAGCAACCATAGATCCATAATGATGATGAAGGAGGAAAAGACAGCGGTCCTTCTCTTACTCCTGGTGATCGCGGTCCTGTCGGTTTCCACAGTACTCCTGGAATCCATGGGCCGTGAAGCATTTGCCAGTCAGTATTCTTCCGAATCGCCGGAGGGAGCGCTGGCGATCCATCGAGGTGCGGTGGAGGCGATCTCAACCACGCGCACCGGGGGTCACCAGATCCTGACGGTGGCGGGGGTGAAAGTATTCGTGCCGGCCTCAGCGGTGCAGGAGGGGTATCCGGCGATCGGGGATCTGGTATCGGTGTGCGGTGAAGTCCGACTGTATCAGGGAGAGCGGGAAATTGTACTTGGTTCCGCAGGGGATCTCAGGAGAATACCCCGCGGATAGATGGGGCAATGGCAGAGGCCCGTTTTTCCCGGGCCGTCGTCACAATACAGAGTCAAGCAGGATAGACAGCGAATAAAGGATCATCGTCACGTGGAAAAGGGGGAGGGCACGGAGCGCGGATACCGGACCAATCTCCTTTCGGATCATCCATAAAGCGGTAATAAGGAGTAAGAACCCTGCCGCAAACCCGATCCATGCGACCATTCCGAGCCGGGTAAGAAACACCACCGCGAGCAGAATGTGCGCCAGTGTGAACAGAGCGATCCACCGGAAGGTTCCTGACTCCCCATACAATACTGTGACGCTCTTCATACCCCTCGCCAGATCGTTTTTGAGATCCACGAGGTCGTTCACTCCGAGATGGGCCATTGCGAAGGGGTAGAAGAAGGCAAAGAAAAGGATCGCGGTGATATCGGGGGTGCCCGCGGCGAGGTAACCTGCGACAGGGAACAGGGCAAAGTCCGTTCTACCTACGAGCTGGGCAGTGGGCAAACTCTGCCTGCGCTTTATCACCTGGTAGGAGTATTCGACCACGTAGGCATAGGCCATGAGGATCAGCACGTAGCAGGAATGGGGGAAGGGGAGTGTCAGGATGAGGGCGGAAGTGAGGCCCGCGAGGGCCAGGAAGAGAATGAGCGCGTGGGTTTCAGGGATCAATCCCTCCGGGAGAGGCCTTGTGCCAAAGAGGCGCCAGTATCCTGTCAGCCGGTCCTTCTCGACATCGCGCCTGTCCAGTACGCGGTCCACGTAGTCGTTGAGGACGAGACCTGCCTCGAAGCCGAAGAGCCCGATCAGGGCTGCCCGGATGACCAGGGACCAGGAGAAACCTCCGTACGCCGAGAGGGCAAGGAATGTTCCGGAACAGAAGAGGAGGGGCCAGGCGAACGCGAAATGCGCACGGGTGAGATCGACATAAGCCCGGACGGTCGAATTCATTGGTATAGATCCTCTGGTATCCGCCGGAAATTAAGCATATCTCTCCTTTATGCAGTTGGACAACTCTCCTGCCCTGTCCTCTTTTGTTCCGGCGTCTTCCTGGCGGTCGAAAAAGGCCTGGATCCGCTGCTGCTTACGCAGCGGACGACCTACGTGGACAATATCATCGACATGGACACCGCCAACCCACCCTGAACATGTTCAAACGGGAAGAACCTCGTGGGGCAGCTCTATCACCATCAGGGCTGGCGATCCAGGTGCAGCACCTCATACGCGACACGTTTCTTTCCTACACATTCCCTGACCTGCTGTTCCCTGGAAGAGAGCGATCCGCGCTTTCCGGTCTTGACCTCCACAAAGACAATCTGTTCCAGCGATCCCGATGAGAGGCCCTGAAAGACTACGAAATCCACCGGGGTCCCCAGGAACCTGGCATCCCTTGCATCGTAGGAGAACGCGGGGAAGTAGGGTGCCAGGTGTTCGGAAATCTTCCCCCGGATCACTGCTTCGCTCTTTACGACAGCGTCCTTTCGTATCCTCTCCTCTTCCGCCATGGCCCATTCCCGGCAGAGGAGCTCCGCCCTCTCCTTAGCCTCCGGTTCCAGCCGTCCCGCCCGCCATTCCGAAAATAGAATGCCCGCTCGCTTCTCGATGGTATACCGGAGTGTAAGGCAGTGCCACAGGAGGGCAATGATGACCAGAAGACAGATCAGGAGAGCCCATTCGAGCATGGGAATACTGTTCAATATCGCCGGGTATAAGTATGAGGTGGACGGCCCGAAAATGAAAAAACGGGATCCTGGAAAGCATCAAACAGGGGATGCCGGTGTATCCGGAACCTTTGCCTGGAGTCGGCGGATTGCCGACTCGGCCGCCTCCCGGACCCGGGCATCAGGATCTTTTGCTGCTGCCTGGAGCACTTCAAGCACTCTCGGCTCTCCTATCTCGCCCAGGGCCAGGACAGCATGTTTTCGGACCAGGGCTTTTTTATCGCTTGCTGCCAGGATAAGGGGATCTACCGCTCTCGGATCCTTCAGTTTTCCCAACCCGATCGCAGCCCCTATTCGCAGCCATTTCTCCGGAGACTGCAGCGCTTTCAGCAGAGGCTCAACCGCTCTCTGATCTCCGATAGCTCCCAGGGTTTTTGCCGCGATCCAGGAGACATCCGGAAAAGGGTCATCGAGGGCTTTGATCAGAGGCTCGACTGCGGATTCATCCCCGATACTCCCAAGCGCTTCGGCAGCTTTCCAACGGTCGTCGAGGTATTTGCTCTCAAGGAGGGAGATGTATCCCTGGATTTTTCTTTTCCTGGCGGCTTCATCCACGTACACGGGCGCCTGCGGAGTCTCTTTTTCCATTTCACCCTCCAACAGGCAGGGATTGGAGACCGGGCACGATAAGGATTGTGGTAGGGATATCGTGGGAATCGGGGAGCGAGGACGAGCTATTTGACATTCAGTTGGAAGGCAGCACGTCGAGGCTCACATCAAAGTTACAGACGCTGTGGGTGAGAGAGCCGAGGCTTATGATGTCCACGCCCGGGAGGGCGTATTCCCTGATATTCTGGTCATTGATCCCGCCGGAGACTTCGATGACCAGGTGCCCGAGAAGCCCCCCCCGCTCAAGGTTCTCAAGAGTGGTTTGAACGGTCCGGGGGTCCATGTTATCCAGCAGGAGGATATCTGCTCCTGCCCTTGCAGCCCGTTCGGCCTCGTCGGGGGAGCCCGCCTCCACCTCGACCGGTTTGTACCGGGTGAGGGCTTTTGCTCTCCGGACGGCTTCATCGACCGGGACCAGCACCAGGTGGTTGTCCTTGATCAGGAAACCATCCGAAAGACTGGAGCGATGCGGATCCCCCCTCCCCAATATCACCGCTTTCTTGTCCAGGAGCCGAAGACCGGGGGCCGTTTTCCGGGTTGCCGCAATCCTGCATCCCGGCCGGATCTGGTCCAGCTGGTCCTGGAGCTCCCGGGTCCGGGTGGCGATCCCGCTCATCCTGCCGATAATGTTGAGGGCAGTCCGTTCTACGAGGAGGATTGACCCGGCAGACCCTGTGAGGGAGAGGAGGACGGCCCCCCGTGGGACAGCGGACCCATCCTCCCTCTCCCCGAACACCTGCACGCCATACGCGGAAAAGAGCCTCGTTGCCTCCTCCAGCCCGGCAGCCACGCCATCCTGTCCGGCCACGATCACCGCACGGCACCCGGTCCCATCCACTACTGCATCCGACGTAATATCTCCGAAAGGCGCGTCCTCTTTCACGAACGAGAGGAGGACATCCAACGGGATCACAGGGAAATCACTCCGGGTTTCCATGCAGTGCCATTGTCCGTGCATTCCAGGAAGTGCCCCCCGGGAGAGGGTATCATGTTCCCACCACGAGAGGTTGATCCAGGTTCCGAAGCAACGTGAGGATGGATAGGGCGGCCAGATAACTTGTGGCCGGATTGTCAGGGCTCGGGACGTTACTGACCCGGATATACATCTCTCCGAAATCTCCCTCGGCATAGATTTCATGAATGTTCCGATCCACTTCGGGATCGGCATACAGCTCCACATCCGCATCCATTCCGGCGGCAAGGGATAACGCCACCGAGACGTTCACGTTCTTTGGGAACTCCTTGATACACTCGTTCGCCTTCCCTTTGAAGATCAGGCGTTTTTCTTCGGCGGGAATTCCAAGGGAGTCGGGACTTTTCGTGGTCCGGAGCATCAGACGGGACATGTGCGAGATCTGGCCTACTTTTAAGTTGTCGAGACCGGCAACGGCCCCGCTCGGAATATAGACCTTCCTCTCTCCGGCGATTGCCGCATTGATCAGGCTGTCCCTGAAGTTCCGGTCGGCAAGTGCCCCGACCGAGAGGATGATGAAGTGCTTCTTGTTCGAGAGAACCAGTTCTCCGAATTGCCTGACCGCCTTTACCGAGGCGGCCTCCACGACGTACTCGAAATCCTCGGCCAGGAACGAGGGAAAATCGCGGAAGGGTTTTCCCCCGTACTCTGCGGAAAGGTCAGAGGCTTTCTGGAATACCTGGTCATACCATGCAACGATCTCAACGTTTTCCCGGTATTTGGCGATGATATGCCCGATATTTCCACAGCCCAGAAGCCCGATCCTGATCATTGTACAGAGTTGGGAATACCATCGGTTAAGCATTTTCCTCCCTCCGGGTTTTCTCCCTCCGGATCCATGCAGAACCTGAATGAATCGCCGTCATGTGCGGGTCCCGCCCCCCGGGGCGAAGTCCTCCGGGAAAACGGTTATATCAGACCCCGTGGATGGAGAGTAGATGGACGGGGACCGGACAACACGAGGGTACTCGAACGGGATAGCATCCCTTCATCATAAGAGGGTCTTTCTCAAGACATTCGGATGCACCTACAACCATGGAGACAGCCGAAAACTCGCCGAGGTGCTCAGGTCCCAGGGATGCATCTTTGTGGATGACGCCTCCCTTGCCGAGGCGGTGGTGATCAACAGCTGCACGGTGATCGGGGTGACCGAGAGGAAGGTGCTCTCCGATCTCCGACGGTTCCGCGACCACCCCCTGTATGTAACAGGATGCATGCCGGCTGTCCAGATGGAGGCTATCCGGTCGATCTGTTCACCCGTCATTATCACCCCCGAAGAGATTGCACACAGATACAGGGAGGTCAGCTCAGTGCAGGGGGATTCTGTCGGGATCGTCCAGGCAGGCAGGGGCTGTCTCGGGGCATGTACCTATTGCATCACCCGCATGGCGAGAGGACCCCTCAAAAGTAATCCTCCGGAGGAAATACTTGCAGATATACGAAAACTGGCGGACCACGGTGCGACGGAAATCGCTCTGACCGGGCAGGACGTCAGTGCGTGGGGCCGGGATCTCGGGCAGGATCTCGGAACCCTCCTTGCCGGGATCGGTCATCTTCCCGGATCCTTCCGGGTCAGGATCGGGATGATGAATCCCGCCACATTGCTCCCTATTCTTCCTGTCGTCCTTCCGGCCTATTCCAGCGAAAGGATCTTCTCGTTCCTCCACCTCCCGGTCCAGTCGGGTTCGGACAGGATCCTTCTACAAATGGGGAGGGGCTACCGGGTTTCTGATGCGGAGGCCATCGTCTCCCGGTTCAGGGAGACCGTTCCGGAAGGCACCCTTGCCACGGATATCATCTGCGGGTTTCCGGGGGAGACCGACGAGGACTTCGGAGAAACCCTGGACCTTGTCTCACGTCTCCGGCCCGGCAAAGTGAATATTACGCGCTACTCCCCCCGCCCGGGGACTCCGGCAGCCATGAGGAAGGATATGCCGGATCGGATCAAGAAAGACCGGTCCCGGAGGCTCCTTGAGCACGCGGAGAGGATTGCCCGCCAGGAGAATGCCCGCTGGCTTGGCAGGGTCCTGCCGGTTACCATCACCGAATCCTTAAGACCGGGTTCCTCCATGGGACGGACAGCGCAGTACCTGGGCGTGGTTGTCAAAGGCGATCTTCCTCCGGGATCGGTATGCAGGGTCCGGCTCGTGGGGGATCGGACATATTATTTCACCGGGGAACTCGTCTGACCCCCGCATGCAGGGCGCTTGAGGAGTCATGACACATACCCGATCCGATCCGGGACCGGAATGTATCGCAGTATATGGTTTATGGGAGCGTTCCTCCTGGATTTGCGAAGAATTATGGGTCCTGCGGACCATTCTCTAGAGAAGCCCGGGGAATGCGGTTTTTATGGCCCAGCGTCGGAGTGATGAGAATATGGACGAGATTGAGAAGGGATTTAAGAAACTTGTGGAGAAGATCGAGAAGAAAGGGAAGGAACGGGAAGAGCTCACCGAAGAGGTCCGGAAACACGATATTGCCCTGCTTGGGAAAATGGCCGCGATCAGCGCTCCCCTGATTCCGAAGATCGGCCTTAATATGTTATCGAAGGGGAAACCGGATACCAAAGGGGAGCTCTACGATACGGTATTCTATCCTAAAAAGATGATTATTCTCGGCAAGACCGATCCGGTGGAGTTCCGCCCCGACAACGTCAGTAAAAAGGTGGTCGACCAGTTCTGCGTGCTCTCCGAGGATGGATCGTTCTACGAACTGATGTACAGTTCGGACACCGTCCAGGTGGACTCCTACTTAAATCCCATCACTCCGGACGCGGCAGTCCAGATCTACGGGTATGATCTCCTGTTCATGCTGTATCGGGCGATGCGCGATTACTTAAAAGGCCAGGAAGACCTGATCGACGCCCTGGGAAAGACGCTCAATATCCTGTTTCCCGAAGGGAAAAAATAAAAATCTTATTTCCAGCCGAAGAGCGGGAAGCTCGGCTTTAACAGGTCATCCTCACCGGGCCTCATGGATGAAAGGTGGAAAGTCCCGGTAAAATTCGCCCCGCTCTCGTTCCGGTACGTTACCGCCGCTTTTACTTCATTTACCATTTGTCCGAGGGGAAATCGCTTCTCTTCGTCCACCATGAGGGTAGGCAGGTCGAATTCAAGGTTCATGGGAACCAGGGCAACATGGACGTGCAAGGCCGGAGAGTTCCCCTTGTTGATTACAAGGACACTTTTCGCGTCTTCCTCCAGCCGGACTGCGATCTGCGGGGTCAACAGGCTGTCCTGCATGATCCACAGGGACATGACGAGGACGATGACAAGGATAAGGGCGATGATCGCAAAGTAGATATCCACGAGCAGGAAGAGTGCGATGGAGACGAGAAGGCCCAGAATCAGCACGATACTTATACGTTTATCCATTGTATGCCTTCTCTTCGTGATCAGATAAGAGAATTATGGAATGGGCCCGATGTGATTCGAACANNCGGTTATCAGCCGGGCGCACCACCTGGCTATGCTACGGGCCCTTAATAGTTGCCGTATTAGGTATCCCCCGGGACATTTTATAGGTTTTGAATCGCGGGCGATGTCAATAGATTAAATGCAAGCCTGCGAGAGTAATGTAACAAAACAGAATCCTTCCCGCGGTGAACTGATGGAACGACGATATCTCCTTGGAAATGAGGCGATCGCCCATGGATGCCTGGAATCCCCGGTGGATTTCATCACCGGGTATCCCGGGACACCCTCGTCAGAGGTGATCGACCTCCTGCGCATTCTTCCCGATGCGCAGTACTATGTGGAGTGGTCGGTGAACGAGAAAGTGGCCCTTGAAAACGCCCTTGCTGCAGCATGGTGCGGCCTCCGCTCTCTCTGCACCATGAAACACGTTGGCCTGAACGTCGCGGCTGATCCCCTGATGACGAGCGCCTACACCGGCGTGACCGGCGGCCTCGTCATCATGAGCGGGGACGACCCATTTGCCCACAGCTCCCAGAACGAACAGGACAGCCGTTGTTACGCGCTTTTTGCCAAAATTCCCTGCCTGGACCCCGGCAGCATTCAGGAAGCGCACGATATGATGAGAGACGCCTTTTCCCTTTCGGAACAGTTCGGCCTCCCGGTGATATTCCGGCCGACCACCCGGATATGCCACTCGAAGGGCGACATCGAACTGGGAGATGTCGCGAAAAGGGCTCGAATTGGGGAGTTCCATCGGAATCCCCAGCAATACGTGGTCATACCTGCTCATACCCGCGTTCTTCATAAAAAACTCAATGAAAAACAGGCAGCGGTGAAATCGGCCCTGGTAGAAAAGGGATACAACCATTACGTCGTCAGGGGCCCCACTGCGGTGGTCGCCAGCGGCATCGCTGCCACCTATGTTCAGGAGGTTCTCCCCCCTGACGTGTCATTCATGAAGATCGGGGCTTATCCGATCGATGAAGAATGGCTGGGAGAATTCATCCGGCAGCACGAGAAAGTCCTCGTCGTGGAGGAGCTTCACCCCGTCGTGGAGGAGGCGGTGAGGCAGGTGGCAGGATGTGTCACCGTACATGGAAAGAAAGACGGAAAATCTCCGTACGAGGGGGAGTTCTCTCCGACGGCGGTTGCTGCGATCATGAAGTCCTGCGGCTTTTCCCCTTCCCGGGAGTTCCCGGCGGCAATACCGGTGGCTGGACTGCCTGCCAGGCCTCCCATCCTCTGCGCGGGATGTATGCACCGGCCCGTCTTCTACACAATGAAGAAGGTATTCAAGGACGGGATTTTTCCAAGCGACATCGGGTGCTATACCCTTGGACTCCAGCTTGGGGCTGTGGACACGACCATCTGCATGGGGGCCTCCGTTACGATCGGAAGCGGCATATCCCATTCCGGGGAGGAGCGGGAGGTGGTGGCCACGATAGGAGACTCGACATTCCTCCATACAGGCATCCCAGGACTTTTGAACGCGGTGTACAACAGGGCCCGGATGGTCCTGGTGATCCTTGACAACCGCATCACCGCCATGACAGGACACCAGCCCAACCCCACTACAGGTCTCAACGCCCGGGGGGAATCCTCCGATCCGGTCTCCCTCGAAGCAATCTGTCGTGCCTGCGGAGTCAGCTTTGTTGAGACCGTTGATCCCTACGACCTTGTCTCTCTCACCACTGCTATGAAGTCCGCCAGGGATCGGCCGGGCGTAAAGGTAATCATCGCCCGTCAGCCCTGTGTCATCACTGCCAGGAGGGCAGGGGTGAGGAGGGGACGGTTCCAGGTCGATCCGGAGACCTGCACTGCCTGCGGACTCTGCGTGAAATTCGGGTGCCCTGCCATCGAACGGATCGATGAAAAAGCATTCATCAACGATCTCTGCAGCGGTTGCGGCGTATGCGTGCAGATCTGCCCGTCTGGTGCCATCGGAAAGGAGGTGTCCCGATGAAGGGGAGTTACGACATCCTCATGGTGGGGATCGGCGGCCAGGGGATCATCCTGGCATCCAATATCCTCGGTGAGGCGTGCCTCATCGAGGGAAGGTCCGTGAAGGGAGCAGAAACGCATGGGATGGCCCAGAGGGGCGGTTCGGTGGAGGGGCATATCCGGATCGACGGCACGCTCGGACCCCTGATCCCGCCAGGCACTGCGGATATCCTCATCGCGTTTGATATGCTGGAAGGGTTAAGGTATTCCCATTACCTTGCACCCGGCGGCAGGATCATCCTGAACAGCCATATGGTGATCCCGACATCGGTCTTCATGCAGGGGGCAAAGGTTCCCACCGAACAGGAGATCCTGGACGGACTCGCGCACCATCCCGTCTGCAGTGTCGATGCGGATCGCCTGGCAGCCGAATCGGGAAGCCCGCTCTCCCAGAATGTCGTCATGCTCGGGGCGGCTTCCAGGTTCCTGCCGCTGAAGCCCGAATCGCTCCTGGAAGCGGTCGGGCGTCTTGTGCCTAAAAAGACCGTGGAGATCAACCGGAAGGCGTTCGAGGCGGGACGGAATGCAGGGGAGAGATGTCAGACCGGCAACCCGTGATTCCAGCGGGTGACACGGGAACACTTTCTCCCGGTTCCATTTACCTGGGCGATGCCCTGGAGCTTCTTCCCCGTGTTCCTGCAGGGAGTGTCGACCTCATCGTTACCGATCCGCCGTTTGCCATCGAGTTCAAGGCACAGCGAATGAACTACAACCGTACGGGATCGAACGTGATTGAGGGATACCGTGAGATCCCTGGAGAGGACTATGCCGGGTTTACCCGGGCATGGATGGAGGAGGCGTTCCGGGCCCTTTCTCCCCACGGCAGCCTCTACGTCTTTTCGGGATGGAACCGCCTCATCGACGTCCTCCAGGGCCTGGAAGAGGCAGGGTTCTGCACCGTCAACCATATCATATGGAAGTACCAGTTCGGAGTGTTCACGCGGAAGAAGTACGTGACAAGCCATTACCATATTCTTTTTGCAGTCAAGGATCCGAAGAACTACACCTTCCACAAGGCCGAACACTATCCCGAGGACGTCTGGACCATCAACAGGGAGTACTGGAAAGGGAGGAAGAAGACTCCCACGAAGCTGCCCCTTGAACTTGTACGGAAGATCCTCCGTTTCTCCAGCAGCTCGGGGGACCTGATCCTCGATCCTTTCATGGGATCAGGGACCGTTCCGGTGGTTGCCCACGAGATGGGACGGCGATTCATGGGATTCGAGGTAGTGGAGGGGTATTTCCGTTTCGCACAGGGACGGCTTCCCGAGGGAGACTTCCCTACCCCTGAATAATCCCCGTGCAGGGTTTTTCAAAGGGCCCGCACCCATGAATCTCCGGGGAATGTAAGAAGAAGAACGCTGAGGGGGAGAATTGAACTCCCGAGGGGCCGAAGCCCCACAGGCTCTCCAGGCCTGCGCCGTACCGCTAGACTACCTCAGCAAAAGGAGTGCACCCATACTATTGGACGGGCCTTTTTTTAATGCTATCCGTCTGCTCCGGGTGCAGAGATGCCCAGGGCCATTCCCAGGCGATTTCGGCACATCAGGATCCCTCGAAGCGCTTTTTCTTCCAGATCCTGGGATAGGTGCCCGCCGGCATGAACACGCTCCTTGGAGCGATGACGAGGCCCGTGCGGCCCGGGGGGGCAGCCGAAGAAGAAACGAGCGACTCGCCCAGGCAGACGAGTTCATCCTTCCCTGTTACAACCGCTACAAGGGCTCCCTTCCCGAATTCGTCCTGGCGGACGATCCCCACCCCTGCCAGGGCTGCTCCATGGCAGATCGCATCGACGGCAGAGTCTCTGATCACGACGTTCGGAAGACCTGAAACGACCGATTCCATCGGGAGGATCATCCTGTCCAGGGATTCCGTATGGCCTTCCGCAGCGAGGACGCAGGCATCTTTCAGATCATGCAGGGTGACCGCGTCCTCCTCGCGAAACGCCCCGGATCGGATCCGCCGCAGTTCCTGCATATGGCCGCCTGTGCCTGCAGCGAGACCAATGTGGTGGCAGAGTGACCGGATATACGTCCCTGCGTCGCACGAAACACGAAGGAGAGCGAGTCTCCCCTCCGTTCCGAGGATCTCCAGGGAATGGATATTCCGGATCCGGAGGTTCCTGGCAACCGCGCTTCTCCGGGGGGGACGCTGGTAGATCCGCCCCGTGAATCCGGAAGCCGCCTCCTCGAGCCTTGTCCGGCCGGCATCGGCGTGCAGCCGGAGCAGTGCGATGTATTCTTTCTCCTCGGCCAGGAGGATGGGGGCGAGGCGGACGGCCCGCCCGAGCATCACCACCAGCACGCCGGAAACCGCGGGATCGAGTGTACCTGCATGTCCGGTCCTGCAGCCGAGGATTTCCCCGGCCCATGCGGCCACCTGGTGGCTGGAGGGCCCCCTGGGCTTGTCAAGGAGAAGGATACCGTCTTTCCGGACCGGAACGGCACTCATTGTGTCAATCCGCCTCTCCATGCATTTCCAGGAGATGCCTGTTCAGGGATGAAAGGGTCCCTTCGAGCGAACCGTCCCCCACAACAGAGGGGGGGCAGTTCTCTCTCCGCATTACATCCGCGGTCACTTCCCCGATCGCCATCAGGAGCAGGCCCGTGCGCTTTTCCCATATTGCTTTTTTGAATGACATGGCACTCGTGAACAGAACCGCATCCGCGCCCTCCAGCGGGAGAGGCTCATCTGTTGCGGTGAGCGAATAGACCCGGACCTCTGTCGCCTTGCCTCCTGCCTCCCTGATCGCATCGAGAAGGCCGGGGTTCGGAACATCCGCCCGGGGAATGCCGATTTGCCGGCCCCGGATCCAGCTCCCCAGGTAAGGGACGAAGTCGCGGGAGTAGAAATTGGGTAGTACCTCCGAGTCTATCCCGTATCGTGCGAGTTCTTTCCGTGTCTGGGGCCCGATGGCAACCACCCTGGGCCACCTTGAGAGTCGGGGGGCGATGAGCCGTGCCGGGAGGGCGCTCGTGAAAAAGAGGCAGTCGAACCGGTTCGCATCCACCGCCTCCACGAATTCGGCGATTCGATTCTGAAGAATCTCAGCCTTCAGGGGGGAAACCGGGACGCATTCGTGCCCTGCGTCCCTGCAACGGGCAGCGTCGTCCGTTTCCTTCCCTTTCAGCCGGGTTATTGCGATCCTCACGTCAGGCTCACTATCCTGAGATATGCTGATGGATATCCCCCATGAAATTCGGTCTTCCGGATTTTAGTAAGGGAACACGACATCATATCCCTATTGTTCACTAATCTGTTTTCGATTGGTTTATGATAATTCCCTTCCACCTACCCCCAGATGATGGCGATCCTTGGGGGGGTGGCGCTGGGGGTTGCCATAGGTCTGGCCTCCGGCCTCCTGCCGGGAATCCACGTCAATACCCTCGCAGCGGTTCTTCTTGCGTCCCAGGCAGTCCTGCTCCCCCTGTTCGGGCCGGCACCCATGGCGGCCGCCTTGTTTGCAGCCCTGATTGCCCATACGTTCCTGGACGCGATACCCAGCACCTTCCTCGGAATCCCTGATGCGGATACGGCGGTCTCCGTGCTACCGGCGCATTCCCTCTGCCTTGAAGGAAAGGGCGAGGAAGCCGTCCGCATCTCGGCGCTCGGCAATGCAG
Source organism: Methanolinea sp. UBA473 (assembly GCA_002509495.1). Lineage (GTDB taxonomy): Archaea > Halobacteriota > Methanomicrobia > Methanomicrobiales > Methanospirillaceae > Methanolinea_A. The sequence goes on from DAEV01000083.1 coordinate 34,490, forward strand.
CCGGCCTCGTGATTGCCGTCCCCTGCTCGCTTATCTTACTCCTTGCGATGCCTGCCCTCCAGCCGTACCTGGACTGGGGAACGGGGATCCTCCTGGTGGCAGTGATGGGGTTCCTTATCGTCCGGAGCGAGTCGCCGGGATGGGCAGTTCTCCTCTTCGGGGCCTCCGGAGTCCTCGGCCTGTTCTCCTTCCATTACTCCTTTCTTTCTCCCTCATGGGCGGGCGAGGGCGGAGTGCTCATGCCGCTGCTCTCCGGCCTGTTCGGGATCTCTATCCTCCTCCTGTCCGGGCAGGGGCCGATACCAGGTCAGCAGTTCTCCGGGATTGGGATGGAAAGGCGGGGAATCCTCAGAGGGTCGCTCCTCGGCACTGCGGCGGGAACCATCGTAGGCTGGCTTCCCGGCCTGTCCAACGCCACCGCAAATGCAGTTCTTGCAACAGCCGTGAACTATGAGAAAGACCGCAGGGAATATCTCCTTGCCACCAGTGCAGCGAATACGGTCAATGCAATGGTGGGCCTGGTTGCTTTCTTCGCGATCGCCAGGACCAGGAGCGGCGTAGTGGCCGCAATGTCGGTGCTGGAACTGCCCCCACTCCCGACCCTTCTGCTCGTCGGTGCCGTCGCAGGACTGGCCTCGTACCTGATCACCGTTCGCCTGGCGGGCATCGCCGTGATCTTTTCCCGGCTCGATCGTCGTGCGCTCAACACGGCAGTCATCCTTTTTGTAGCCGGGACTACCATCCTGGTGGGAGGAATCTTCGGGGCCTTCATCCTCCTGCTGGCCACGATTCTGGGCCTTGTCCCGCGGATGGTGAATATCCCCCAGGTGTACCTGATCGGGGCAATCACCCTGCCTGTAATGCTTTATTCATTCGGATTCACCCCGTTTTAGACCGTCCGGATCCTGAGAATGAACCGGACAGGAGACGCAGATACTAATACCGAGCAGAGTTCCAGATCTTTTCATGTCATTCTACTGGTTCGGGGAGGTCAGCGACGATTGCTGTGTCCCGTGCCAATCCCGGGATCCGGAGTCTCTTTCACGGCGTCTCGAGGGAATCAGGGTTGAAATGACAAATTTTACCCCGCTGCGCTGGGAAATGGCCGTGGATTGCGGATTTATCAGCACGCGTCAGGAATACCTTGGTTTACTGCGGGAGGTCTGCATGTTCCGCGCAGATCAGCAAATCTCAAGGGATTCGCAGATCCCGGATCGAGAACTTATCCAGATGGTCCGCATGCTGGACCAGATCGATGAAGCAGTCAACCTGCTTACCGAGAGAGCTGTCGAGTGGCATGCCGTTCTGGACCCGGTATTTTCGAGAAAATATCGGGAATTACGCGGAAAATCCGCAATAGACCTTATCAGGCAAGGGGAAAGTGCTGCATTAAGGGAAGTAGTACAGGAAATGGAACGAATCTACGTACTCAGGGCTTCACTTGCGAAGGAGATTTCGGGACTGGCCGAAAAGATCCTTCCCAACTGCACTGCTCTGGCAGGGGGATTGGTGGCTGCCCGGCTGGCCTCGGATGCCGGGAGTCTTGCCGCACTCTCCAGGATGCCGGCAAGCTCAATCCAGGTGCTCGGAGCGCGGACTGCCCTGTTCTCCCATCTTCGCACCGGGTCGTCACCCCCGAAACACGGGATTATCTACCAGCATTCCAGGGTCCATAATGCGAAACGGGGGCGCCGTGGAAGAGTGGCCAGGACTCTTGCGGCGAAACTTGCCATCGCTGCCCGGATCGACTGGTTCCGGGGGGCGGCCGACCCTGCATTTCTCGAGGTTGCACAGGGGGCCGTGAACAGGGCAGGAGGAAAGCCATGATCTGGATCGGGGGGACCCTGGTCTCCCGCGGGAAGGGTGGGGTATACGGAGAGAGGATGATCGACGGCATGAGGATCTGGGATCCCTACAGGAGTAAACTTGCTGCCTATTACTACCTCGGAGGGACGCTCGATCTGCTTCCGGAGATGCGGGTATTATACCTGGGAGCTGCGAACGGGACCACAGTGTCCCATGTCGCAGACTACGTAGAGGTGGTCTATGCGGTGGAGAATGCCCCCCGGCCCATGAGGGACCTGCTGGCCGTGGCCGGACGACGCAAATGGATCATTCCCATCATGGCGGATGCCACTGTTCCGGAAACCTACGCATCCATGGTGGAAGGTGTGCACCTGATCTACCAGGACGTTGCTCACCCCGGGCAGGTGGAGATTGCGTCGAAAAACAGCCCCTTCCTGGAACCGGGGGGTAAGATCCTCCTGATGCTCAAAACGAGGAGCATCGACGTCCGACGTTCTCCTGAAATTGTTGCAGAGGATGCGGCCCTCCAGCTTGAATCCAGGGGATTGTTCATCGAACAACTGCTATGGCTCGCACCTTACCACAAGGACCATGCAGCAATGCTCTGCCGCCGGGAGGACGGAGTATCCGGGGCTGAAGGGTCGAATGGATACTCCCCTGGGAAATGAAAGAACACGGCCGATGACGATACTGTCAGGAAAAGACCGATTCAGAAGTCAGGATAGCCCGGAGCAGATTCGAACTG
>DAEV01000083.1:37063-47905 GCA_002509495.1 Methanolinea sp. UBA473
TCGCCTCATTAACCTGACTCTTTTATCCAGGAAATTACCTGTTTGGGCGGGCCTCGTCACCCGCACTTTTTACAGGCCTGGCAAACCTCCGGGATGGGGCGGATGAGGGATCCGCGCTGGCAGAACGGTTCGATGTCGCCAATATCGCGGAGGTAGTAGATGTGAGGCACAAGGGAGATATGGGTATAGGATCCGCAGGGAATTCCCAGCCTGCCCGCGATGTATCGTTGCAAATGGGCCAGAGCAAACATGTTGGCACCCGCGGCAGTGAGCATATCGTTGGATCGGAAGACTACTTTCATGTGGAGAGCCCCGTCCCGGATGATGCATTGGACGAGCTGCAGGCATGGGCAATCGTCAAGGCGTTCATCCGTCACAGGATTCCAGGTGATGGCGATTGCCCTCCGGCTCTGAGGAGCCGAGGCCAGCTTATCTATGATATACTCGATCTGGTCGACGTGAACTTCCTTTCCCTGAGAGGAGAGCCCGCCACCCCAATTAAAGAGCCTGTCATGATAATCGTACTCGAAGACTGCGTTCGACCCCTCGATCAGGTCATGCGCATATTGTTCCATGAACTTCCGCTGGAACCGTGAGTGGCTGCTTACCATGGGATCCGAGAACGGTTTTTCCACTCGCAATGCCACTTCTTCAAATTCAACCGTGGCTTCTCTGTTCTCGGTTTCCAGGATCCACCCCTTCTCAAGGATGAGTTTTACCACAAGTTCGTGAGCACCTGCAAGGGTGGGAGCCTTGATCACTCGCATAAGCGAATATGTTTGTCCAGGCAATAGTAAAACTATAGGATTTTTACTGTGCCTGCCATAGACATAGTGAACATGTATAGAATCCTCCGGCTGAAACCAGGATCCGATGGCCAAGGAGAAATTAGTCTGCGCGTGGACTGAATCCTACGTACCACTGTGTCGATTGGTCCTGTATTCGTATGCAAGTGACGAAGTGGGAAAAAACCGGCGATCTTATATCCGTTCACGAATTTATCCCTGCCATAACCGCCTATTCTCCCGGGTTCGACCAAAAAAGATATATCCGGTGTTCCACTAATATTGAATCATATNNTTCCGTTATTCGGAGTATGGAGCACGATGAATCGGAATTCGACATACGTCGATGAGGATTCTGGTGTGTGCATTGGATTGAACGTTCAGGATTTGGACATGAGTAAGGAGGACAAAAGATGACGAAGCGCTTTAGTCTTGCACTGATCGCACTGCTCGTGCTGGCGGTTATTGTACTGCCTAGTTCCGCAGCAGTGATTAAAAACATCGGGCAGGGCGGAGATGTGTTCATCGGTGAAGAAGGCCTAGATGTGACCGTAGCAGTCGGAGGATTCACTCAGATTGCCTGGTTCGCGTCCGGGAACGATCCCCAGACATCGACACCCGACTCGGTAATCAACGTCGGGACTGCAACCAGTTTCTACGTGTCCCCGGCAGACTTTGTCGGCAAGACAGGGAACTGGTACCGGTGGAACGGAGATGACCAGGGCGTTGCATTCAACGTCGTGGACCCGTCCATTGTGATCAAGATCTGGGATAACACTGTGAACAAGGATGTCACGGGTAAGTCCGTGCCTGTCGGAGAATTCCTCAACTTCAGGGTTGAGAGCAATGTTTACGCTGTAACCCAGAGGACCGACGCAGGCGCAGGATATGTGAACATCCGTGTCAAGACCGCAGACGGGACTATCTACACCGCACTGTGGCAGAATTCCACCATCAGCATTCCGATCACCGGACAGGCCCCCACCAGCTCACTCTACTACTGGGTGAACGTGGCGGACCAGAGGGGATGGAATACCGCTGCAATGGATATCAACGGAGCCAGGCTCTACAAGGCCGGTGCCTACACCGTCTATGCCGAGCTTGACCTGAACCGCATCAAGGACAACTACAAGGCCCCTGACGGCACCGACTACACCGGAAAGACGATCAGTTCCACCCAGACGGTGACGATTGCATCCGACACCGTGAAGATCGAGGCCAGCAAGGACGTAGTGGTTCGCGGCAACCCGTTCTCCACGACCATCACTGGAAGACCCAACACTCAGTACTACATCTGGGTAAAGGGTACCGGACAGATGACCGGTCTTGACCAGGATCAGCCCCCGCTGCTCGCTGCAGACCAGAAGGATGTCACCTACGACCCGATTGGCGGACCGTGGACCATCGGCAGCTATGCATACGAGGGCGGTGCCGGGCGCACCATCAAGGACGATGTCCCTGAGGACCCCGACAATGGTGTCTGGTACTATGCACTGGCCAAGACCTCCAGCAGTGGCACGATCACTGTAGGATGGACCACCGGGCAGTCGACCAAGGACAAGAAATACACTGTTCGCGTAGAGCGCTACGACGGCTCGCAGTACAAGTCTGACGAGGTCGACGTGAAGGTCGAGAAGGGAACTGTCACTGTGGTTGCCGCCGGCGACCAGAGCTACTTCCTCGGACAGGAGATCAAACTTTCCGGTACTGACTCCGAGACTGAAGAGGTCTTCCTGTTCATCACCGGTCCGAACCTCCCCTCCAGTGGAGGCATGCTGACCAACCCGAGGACCGCAGTAGTCAACAATGACGAGACCACCTTCACCCGGGCAGATGTCCAGGACGACAACACCTGGGAGTNNGTACCTACACCGTCTACGCTGTTGCTACCGCGAGCGACAAGAACCACCTTGCCGACACCCAGTATGCCACCGTTTCTGTCATCATCCGGAAGCCGTTCGTTGTAGCAACCGCTTCCCAGTCCACCGTGGCTGCGGGAGACAAGTTCTACATCCGTGGAAACGCAGAGGGCAAGCCCTCCCAGGGCGTTGCAATCTGGGTCATGGGTAAGAACTACGTAACCTACGACACCGAGAGCGTCAACTCCGATGCAACCTTCGAGAAAGAGATCAGCGAGGGTGTAACCTCCGGCATGGACAGCGGGCAGTACTTCGTGGTCGTTCAGCACCCGATGTACAACGACCAGCTGGATGTCTACCCGAGAGCCGATGGCGGCTACGCCTACCGCCACGTTGTGGGACCGTACCCCGTCGCGAACAGTGTCCTGTTCACCCTTGAGGGTCCGGGCGCTCTGCAGGGATCCGATGCAGCAGAAGCACTGGTCACGGCACTCGACAATGCAATGGTCGACGATACCTACACCAAGCTGCAGTTCCTGATCGAGGAGCCGTCCATCAAGATCAACCCCGTCACTGAGAAGCAGGTTGGAGAGAAGTTCGAGATCAAGGGAACCACAAACCTCGCCGTCGACGATGAACTCCTCGTCGAGGTCGTCTCCTCGTCCTTCGCACCCACCCAGAAGACTCAGAGCGGAGAATTCAGTGGCGCAACCGGCACCGTGAAAGTCGTGAAGGGAACCGAGGGCTTCAACACCTGGACCTTCCCGGTCGACACCACCACCTTCAAGCCCGATGAGTACATCGTGAAGGTCTCTGGTGTGACTGTGGACGTTACCCAGACCGCACTCTTCAATGTGGTTGAAGTTAAGCCCACCACCATCGTGACCACAGCGCCGAGCACCCCGGTTCAGACAACTGTAGTTACCACTGTCCCGACCACCGCACCCGCCACATCCCCGACCACTCCGGGATTCGGTGCACTGGTTGCCCTGATCGGACTTGGAGCAGTTGCCTTCCTTATCGTGCGCAAGCACTGAACATACACAAAACCCTACTTTTTTCTTACACGGATGCTCCCGGGGAGCACATTGTCCGGTTTCCGGATGAACATGGATTACCCGTAACCACTAATACCCCCGGCCGTGAATACATCTGATCACTAAAAGATCCCAAAGCCGGGCAAACGGAAAGCAGGCCGCGGGGGATTATCATCCATGAGACTCATTGCGAAACTGATCGATATCGGAACCCGGGAAGTGATGCTGAATATCGAGGACTCCCGGAACATCGGGGTTCTTGCAGGGGACCGGGTACAGATTCTTAACGAGGCGAGAGGAGTCTCGGTGGCGGCGTTCGTGGATACGACCACGACGATCATCCCTAAAGGATCGATCGGGGTCTACCGGATCACAAACGAGCGGATGGGGCTTGCCGATGGGGAATCCGTTGAGGTGAGGATCGCCGAGCGACCCGTTTCCCTGCGGCACATCAGGAAAAAGATGGACGGGGAACCTCTCACCAAGGACGAGACCTATGAGATCATCAGGGGCGTGGTGAACGAGGACCTCTCACCCGCAGAGTTGACTGCCTACATCACCGCCTGCTACATCAACGACATGAACATGGACGAGATCGAGCACCTGACCCGTGCGATGGTGGACACGGGGGAGCGCCTCACGTTCCATACCCATCCCATCGTGGACAAGCATTCCATCGGAGGAGTGCCCGGAAACAAGATCTCGCTCCTCGTAGTTCCAATCATCGCTGCGAGCGGACTCAAGATACCCAAGACCAGTTCCAGAGCGATTACGGGCGCAGGTGGGACCGCAGATCTTATGGAGGTCCTGGCCCCGGTGGAGTTCTCGGCCACGGACGTTCAGCAGATGACCCTGAAGGTGGGCGGAGCGATTGTCTGGGGTGGAGCCACGAATATTGCACCTGCAGACGACAAGATCATCCTGCAGGAGTACCCGTTCCGGATCGATGCCAGGGGGCAGATGCTTGCGTCCGTGATGGCTAAGAAATTTGCCGTCGGAGCCGACCTTGTGGTCATTGACATTCCCGTGGGTGCCCGTGCCAAGGTAACCACCGTCCAGGAAGGACGGAAACTGGCGCGGGACTTCATAGAGATTGGGGATCGACTGCATATCCAGGTGGAATGCGCCCTTACCTACGGCGATTCGCCCGTGGGGAGAGCCATTGGACCCAACCTGGAGGTACGCGAAGCGTTAAGGATCCTTGATGGGTCGGAAAGCCCCGGGTCCCTGATGCAGAAGAGTGTTGCAATCGCAGGGATGGCCCTGGAAATGTCTGGAAAAGCTGCCAGGGGCGTGGGTGCCCAGGTAGCCCAGGACATCTTAAAACGCGGGGATGCAGGCAAAAAATTCAGGCAGATCATCGAGATCCAGGGGGGGGATCCTGACATCCGCGCGGATGACATCCTCCCTGGCAGCCATGAGTTCGTAGTCAATGCCCCCGCGACCGGGTACGTGATCGAAATGAACAACCAGTCCCTGATCAGCCTGGCACGCACAGCGGGTGCGCCCCATGACAGGGGAGCGGGTATCCTTCTTCACGCCAAGAAAGGGAGCAGGGTGGAGAAGGGGCAGCCGATCTTCACAATTTATGCCGACCGCAGCTGGAGGCTCCAGAGAGCAATCGAGGAAGGCCGGAAACTTATGCCGGTCCTTGTGGAGGGGATGCTCCTGGACCGGGTTCCCCACGAGTCGAGGTGGGAATAAATATCGCGATAATCAAGGATTTCAGGAGATCGGAGGATAAAAGAGCCTCCGAACCAAATAACTCTTATATTCATAGCGCCGATATCAGATTATGCAGAGGATAAGAGGTAGTTTTCTTGTAATTCTTCTCTCCCTGCTGATCCTTATTTCCAGTACCCAGGGGGTAACGGTCCTGGTGAACGTCTACGAGAAAGAGGTCAATATCACCCCTCTCTCGGGGGCGTCGGTGTATGCCAACAGTGCACTTGTGGGAAAGACGGACGGCAGCGGGAACATCGAGTTTTCTCACCCCGGTACCGACACAATCTCGGTCCGGGTATCGAAGTTGGGATATGACGATTGGAATGGGGACATCGGGGTGAACACGAGCACCCTTCTCGTCCAGTTGATGCGAAGGAGCCTGCTTCTTTCCGCCCAGGTCTACGATGCCGACACGCTCGCACCCATTCCGGGTGCGCAACTGTCCCTTTCCGGGGAAAGGGGACAGAATACCTCTGTTACCGATTCAAACGGGACTTCGAGTTTCGTTGTTGAAGCGGAATCGGTGTACAACCTGGGAATACGGGCAGAGAATTACCATTCCCGGGACGCAGTCGTGGAGATGGGGCTCGATACGAAGACTGTCCAGTACATGCTCATGCGGGACGACCGGTTCTCTCTCCTGGTGAAGGAGGAAGGATCCGGACTGCCGGTCCCGGACGCCGGCATCTTCGTAGATGGTGTCGACAGGGGAAGCACGGATGAAAAAGGTCTCCTCACGCTCCAGCTCCCCCGGGAAAAGGTCTACCAGGTGAAGATCGAGAAAGAGGGATACGAGGACTACAATGAACGCCGGATTGTCGGCGAAGAAGACGCATTTGTTACTATCCTCCTCTCGAAATCCCCCTACAGCCTCTTCATCTCCGTCTACGATGAGGACAAGGATCCTGTAGAAGGAGCGGAGGTTCTCGTCGATGACGTAGCGGCAGGAGAAACCAGTCGTTTTGGCAGGATCCTTATCGGCAACCTCACGTATGGGAACTACACCCTGGAAGTGAAGCACCCGGACTATTCCCCCGCACGGAAGCCGTTCACCGTCACCCGGACGGGGGATGAGATTACCCTCGAGCTCGAATTCTTGAAGGTCAACCTGACCGTGAACACGGTGGAAGGAGGAAGCACTCCGGTACCTGGAGTGAAAATCAGTCTGAATGGCGATTCCGCGGGAGAGACGGACGAGGAAGGGACCCTTCCCATCCGCCTGCGCCCGGATGTCCCCTATACCATCTCCGCCGAGAAAGAAGGATACAACCCCGCGAGTGTCCAGCGGGAAGTCCGGAGTGCCGATGAGACCTCCCCTGTCCGGATCTCCATGGAGAGGAGTATTAACTGGGTACTCGCCGGCGGCATCCTCGCAGCGATCGTGGTGGTAATTGCCCTGGCGATCCTGGTCCTGCAAAGAAAGAGCAGGAAACGACCTCACGGGAGAAAAGGGGGACTATAACATATATACCGGCATTCCCGATATTCCAGGACCCACAATTTTTTCCCGGATCATCCGGAACAGAGTGGACGGTTTAATCAGGTCTTCGATAGGGAAGGGCAGTAGCCAAAACCCGTAAAATCGAGCGGACCCAGCGGGAATCGAACNNAGGATGTCCTCTACCCCATGGATCCGACTCACGCATTAGCATCATAAGATATTAAGCATTTTCGAAAGTATTGATCTATATCAATGATTCTTTCTGCCACAGAAATCACCAGACGCATGGGCGAGAGCAGCCTGGAAGGGGACCTGGTGATCCGGCCTTACGATCCGGAGTGCCAGCAGCCAGCTTCTTACGACCTCCGTGTCGGAGGTGATTTTATCCTCCCCCCGGCCATCTGCACCCTGGTGCACACCGTGGAGTGGGTAGAGATCCCCTACGATCTTGCCGCCACTCTGCGGTGCCGCTCCTCGTTCGGCAGGAGGGGATTGATCGTCACCGGAGGGTTTGTAGACCCTGGCTTTCGGGGGCAGCTGACCCTTTGCCTCATCAATATGGGAAGCGAGCACATGAGTCTCCGGAAGCACGACCGTGTTGTGCAGATGATCCTGCATGAGGTCACCGAGGGGGACCGAAGATATGAAGGACGGTACCAGGACAGCAGCGGAATCGTGGGGGCGAGATGAATGATCCGAACCGAGAGAAAATATATCGAGATATTACGAATCCTCAAGGAACACCGCGAACCGATGGGGGCCAAACGCCTGTCAGAACTGATGGCCGAGAGGGGATTCGTGCTCTCCGATCGTGCGGTGCAGTATTACCTCCGCTACCTTGACGAGATGGGATTCACAGAAAAGGTAGGAAACATGGGGCGGATCCTCACCCCCTACGGACTTGAAGAGACCGAGAGCGCCCTGGTGGGGGATCGGATCGGGTTCATCATCTCAAAACTGGAACGGCTGGCGTTCCTCTGCAGCTTCGACCCGGTAACATGCACCGGTGATGTGGCGTACAACCTGTCCATCGTGCCGGAAGAGAAGATCGGAGACGTCCAGAAAGCGTTCGATGAGGTCGTCGAAGCACGCTGCGGTTTTTTCCCCGGATACAGGATCCTTGACCGGGATCCCCGCGTCCCCTCCGGGAGCGTAGGAATTATGACAATCTGCAGTATCACAATGGACGGGGTGTTCCAGAGAAGAGGAATCCCCGTTCGAATGGCTTACGGCGGAAGGCTTGCCATGGAGCATGGCGAACCCATCCGGTTTGTCGACCTTATCGGGTACCGCGGCACATCCATCGATCCCCTCCAGCTCTTTATCACCGCAGGGCTCACATCCCTCCCGTCGCTGATCGCTACAGGTTCCGGGACAGGCCTTGCAAACGTCCGGGAAGTTCCTGCAGCCGCCGAAAGCCAGGTGCGCGAAATAGTGGCACAGATGCGAAAGGCGGATTTTATTTTCCCGGTTGCCATGGGAGCCTCGGTCTTCAACCTGGTCACGGATCCCTACAGGTTATCCATCGTGGCGTTTTCGGGGATGAACTATATCGCCAACACGTTTGAGCGGGGGATAGCCATCACCACCGAGATAGGCGCCGGAAATATTCCATTCTCAAAAATCCTGCAATCGAAGTAAAATTTTCCCAGCCTCTTAAAGGTCAGATTCGGAGCCTGGCCGGTGTATGCCGGATATTGAAGGTTGGCCCGGGATCACGGTCCGTTCTCCGCCGATCACAGGATCTGCCCTATTGGCAGGAACGCTCCCCTCGTTTCCTGCCATCATCTCCTTCCCAGGGCTCTCCTGCGCCTGCTTCCGGAGGATTCTAAGTTCCTCAACACGCGGGAGCGTTTCCATCCCTGCGAGAATGACCAGAACGGCAAGATAACGGGTGTCCGTATCCGGGAAATCCCCTGCCCTGACTTCAGGCCCCCGGATGCTCCGGTCGATCCACTTCCGGACTGTCATATATCCTCTCATACTCATCTCGCGGGATGGCCCGGCGATCAGGATGAGAGCTTTCTTCGCGTCCTCGAGATTGCCCGGCGTCGAGATCTCCTCGGAAATTGCGGATTTGGCAAGGCGAACCACTCTTGATGCTTTTTTATGGGATTCTTCCACGGGCAGGGTCCCGGGTCTGAACCGGGAAAGGAGATCGCGGGGAGGATCCTCCACAAGTTCGCGGGCATATCCGATGGTGATGAATCCCATCCCCTGGATGGTATTGAGGATCTCCCCTGCATCCAGCACCACCTCCGGATACGTGTCCGTTCCCTTTTCAGCAAATTCACCAGCCCTGAAAACCAGGCTGAGAGTGCTGGCAATGACTTCATTGAGTTTGAAGGAAAGCTTCATCTGCATGTCGGGGGAAAGACCCGCCCGTGTTCTCGAAAGGATAGATTCCAGGTTCTTACGCGTTGGGCTGGACAGAGTGGGAAAGGCCAACCCTACGACCTTGTCCCTCCAGGTCTCGTTGTCATAGAGAACGATCCCATCCAGCAGGGGAATCAGGTGGTCGAGCTGGCCTGCAGCCCGGACGGACCTGGCGGGCCCTTCGCTCCGGCAGGGGAGTGTGAGGAGACCGAATACAGGTTCCACCATTGCATTCCGGATGGATGCGACAATCTCGGGCGCGGTGTCGGCCATGGTACCTCCAAGACCTGCGGTGATGAGAACGGCATCGATATCCCCATCATCGAGGGCCTGCAGCCGGGCGATGATCTCCTCGACAGGGATATGTGCCAGGAGGTCGTCTGAACGGCCTGGATCGAACGGCTGCGAGAAGATACGCTGGCCTGGGGGAATGAGTTTCAGGGAATTCAGGGCATCGGCACTCCGGTCGACCGCAACCCCGGCGATGCAGCGGGTTCCTCCCCTGCTGTCGTGAGCATAGAGGTGTTCCAGTATCCGGCACCCTGCCCCTCCAAGCCCAACAATCAACACTCGCATGGCAGCAACATCCTTTTCCGGAGAATTTTCCGCTCTCCGATACCGGGGAAAGCCCTTATCAAAAAGGGGAATCCAATTGGCCCCTCCTTCAATGATTGAAAGGCAGCCCCGCGGGGACGAAATCGCATGGTGTGTTTCCAGCGTCCAGGAGAACACATCCGCGTTTTCCCATCTTCGTTCATCTATTCTTTCACTGGAATGATAAAGCCCTTCTCATGACAGATCTCTGTAAGCGGAACGCACCCGGGGCGTGTGTATCTGCCGGGAGGCGCGGAGGCGATAATTGGGTTGGTGCAAGTGCAATCATGAAAAGCAGAACGTTCCTTCCCTGTCCCACCGAAATCTCTCTGCGCCTGGGCTGAATTGCCGGGACGTCCAGAAAATCCAGGCTTGTTACGGTTTTATTCCGAGGAGAGCAGGAATGTATTCCCCAATATTTCCAACCAAAAATCATAATGTATTTAAATTCTCGTTCGATACTACTCCATGAGGTGACGTAACCCCATGACAACTTATGGAATAGAATTCGTACCAGGCAATGTCAATGTCAAACAGGTGGTAAACTTCTGCAAGCTTGCAGAATCGAAGGACATTGATTTCGCATGGATCACTAACCACTACAACAACAGGCACTGCTACCCCACCCTTGCGGCGATTGCCCAGGCAACCACCACGCTCAAGATGGGACCCGGGATCATGAACTCATTCACCGACACCCCGGCAGCGATGGCATCCTTCTTCTGCACGTTAAACGAGATCTCGGACGGACGTGCTGTGCTGGGAATTGGACCCGGTGACCTTTCCACGCTCCCGAAACTTGCGATCAAGGCCGAAAAACCGGTAGCCCGCCTCGAAGAGGCAGTTGCACAGATCCGCAAGCTCTGTTCCGGTGAAGAAGTCAAGAAGTCGGGAATGCAGTTCTTTGACTACGACGGTGCAAAGCTCACGGGCGTGAACCTGCCGGGCAAGAAGGGTGTCCCGATCTACATCGGTGCCCAGGGCCCCAAGGTCCTTGACCTCGCCGGAAGAGTCGGTGACGGTGC
>DAEV01000127.1 GCA_002509495.1 Methanolinea sp. UBA473
AGCCGGGTTTTTCGCTATTCTCATTTATCTATCTTACGACTCCTTACGGATCATTACCCATGAAAATGAACCTGCCAAAAAATATCTTGCTCTATCTGACAGGCGGCAGGCATGTCCCGGAACCCCTTTTTTCCAGGAAGAAACGTGCGATGGGGTACAGGTTGCAGGGGAGTTCATGAATGTCCCCTCCCCCTGCTCAGCATACCACAGTAACAGAGACCCAGTGGAAGATTGCAGTTGTTGCATTCTCCGCCGCCGCACTCATCCTGACGGTCTTTTGCCTCTCGAGGGGGATCACCGTCATCTTCATGCACTTTTACTATATCCCGATCGTCCTCCTTGCCTACCATTACCGGAAAGCAGGATATGGGGGGATCGTCCTTCTTTGCCTCTCTTACCTGGCCCTGACTCTCTTCTATGACTGGGGGGAGATCGAAATCATCGGAGGAGCTGTCGTCCGGACGATCGTGTTCCTCGGTATCGGGGCGCTCGTCATAATCCTCTCGGATCACCTGGTCTCGGCCCAGAAGGAACTTGGAAAGAGCCTGGAGATCCGGACGAGCATCATCCAGAATGCCAATGTCTGGCTGATGGTGATCGATACGCACGGCAGGATCCTCGAATGGAACACCGCAGCGGAGGAGATGAGCGGGTACCCCGCGGAGAGTGTCCTTGGAAAAAACGAGATCTGGAGACAACTCTATCCGGAAAAGGAGCAGAGGAGGGAGATCACCAGGCAGATCCTGGAGATCATTGAGAAAGACAGTTTCCTTGAGAACCTGAAAACCCGGATCACCTGCAGGGACGGGTCAGAGAAGATCATGCTGTGGAACACCAAGATCCTGCCCGGAGAGGAGAACGATCCGAAACGGTTCATATCGATCGGCATCGATATCACGGATCTGACCCTGGCGGAAGAAAAGATGCGGGAGAGCGACAAACGGTACCGTACTCTTTATAAAAATATGCTTGGGGGTTTTGCGTATTGTCGAATGCTCTACAGAGATGGCAGGCCCGACGACTTCCTCTACATCAGCGTGAATGAGGCGTTCGGGAACCTGACAGGCCTTCGGGATGTGGAGGGAAAACTGGCGACCGACGTAATCCCGGAAATAAAGGAGAAGACTCCGGAACTCTTTGATATCTACGCCCGGGTAGCGGAGACAGGGATTCCCGAACAGTTCGAGATCAATTTCACACCCCTTGGCATTCATCTGTTCATCTCGGTCTACAGCCCGGAGAGAGGCTACTTTGTCGCGCTCTTCGAGAATATCACCGAACGCAGGCGGGCAGAGAATGCTCTCCGGAGAAGCGAAGAGCGGTTCCGCTCCCTCGTCGAGACCACCAGCGACTTCGTCTGGGAGGTGGATGTCGGGGGGGCCTATACCTACGCAAGTCCGCAGGTGCGGAAAATTCTGGGATACGAACAGGAAGAACTCATCGGCAAGACACCGTTCGACTTCATGCCGCCGGAGGAAGCACAGCGTGTATCCGCGGAATTCTTCCGGATCGTGAATTCCCGGCTTCCTATCTCCGCCCTCGAGAACCGGTGCCTCCACAGGAACGGGAATGTCGTGATCCTCGAGACGAGCGGCGTGCCCTGGTTGACAGAGGACGGATCCCTGATCGGATACCGCGGCATCGACAGGGATATTACCCGGCGCAAACAAGCCGAGGAATCGCTTCGCGAGACCAACGAATACCTCCGCAACCTTCTGAACCATGCAAACGCTCCTATCATGGTCTGGGATCCTGAGTTCAGGATCACCCGGTTCAATCATGCATTCGAACGCCTTACAGGAAGGACCGAAGGGGAGGTCGCCGGCAAGCATCTCTCCATTCTCTTCCCGGAGGAGAGTCGGGATACCTCCCTCGACCAGATCCGAACGACCCTTGCGGGGGAGAGGTGGGAATCTGTGGAGATCCCAATCCAGCACATTTCAGGAGATACCCACATTGTGCTCTGGAACTCGGCAAACATCCTGGATCCTGCCGGAACCATCATCTCCACGATTGCACAGGGGCAGGATATCACGGAGCGGAAACGAACAGAAGAAGCGCTCAGGACGAACGAGGAACAGCTCAGCCTGGTGATCGAAGGGTCGGGAGTGGGACTCTGGGACTGGAATATCCAGACAGGAAAGACGGTCTTCAATGAACGATGGGCTGAAATTGCAGGGTACAGTCTTTCAGAGTTATCACCCTTATCCATCGAAACCTGGACAACTCTCTGCCATCCGGAGGACCTGGCGATATCCGACGCGCTGCTCAAGGAGCATTTCGCGAAGAAGTCTCCGAGGTATGAATGCGAGGCGCGGATCCGCCATAAGGACGGCCACTGGGTCTGGGTGCTCGACCGGGGGAAGGTGGTCGAGTGGGATCGGGACGACCGCCCTATCAGGATGGCCGGAACCCACCTCGATATCACCGATCGGAAACAGGTCGAGGAAGCCCTCCGAATGGCAAACAAAAAACTCAACCTGCTCTCAAGCATCACCCGCCACGACATCCTTAACCAGCTCGCGGCATTGCAGGGATACCTGGAACTCACCGAGGACTATGATGTGGAACCGACACTGCAGAAGTATCTCGATCGGATGAAGATCGTGTCCCAGGCGATCCAGAAGCAGATCGAGTTCACCCGGATCTACCAGGATATCGGAATCGTTGCCCCTGCCTGGCAGGAGGTCCGCAGGACGATAGTGCATGCGGCACAGGCCCTGACCCTGGGGGAGATCCGGATTGAGGAAGAGAATACCGACGTCTGGGTGCTGGCCGATCCTCTCTTCGAGAAGGTGTTCTACAATCTCTTCGATAACGCTCTAAAATACGGAGAGAAGATCACAAGGATCCGCTGTTCTACCGTCAGGGGGGAGGAGATCTTGTCACTGGTGATCGAGGATGACGGCGTCGGTGTATCTATGGCAGATAAAAAAAGGCTTTTTGAACGCGGATTTGGGAAACACACCGGTTTTGGCCTCTTTCTCAGCAGGGAGATCCTTGCGATCACGGGCATCACGATCACCGAGAAGGGGGAGCCGGGCATGGGAGCACGGTTCGAAATCGTTGTGCCGAGCGGGGGATTCCGGTTTGATCTTGCATCGAACGACTCCGACCGTGGTTGAATCATTCATACGATCCTGACCAATTGCCCATTCCCTAAAGAGCCACCTGACCATTGCAATTCTGCACGCATTTTCGCTTCCGGTCCTTCCTCATCCCGCGAAGGGTCTTAGATTAAGCCGCTGATCGTGCATAAGATGACAATTACCCCGGTTTTCGATGGAGCAGTCCGAGTGCTGCCTGCATGGTGAGTTTGTCGGTAATCGAGATGCCGGAGCAGGCGATGAGCGCGGGGGTCATCTTTAACGATTCTGTAAAGGTTCCGCAGGCACCACCGCAACCACTTCCACAGCCGCTGTCTTTTCCGGCGGTCTCCCTGTCCCTGGTTGCGGACGTTTTTATACGGCCTTCACCCTTTCAGCAGACAGTGACGATCTTCTCAACATCGTCCCCTGTAAAGGATTTCAAGGGACCCTTCTGGATTCCGGGTTCGGTCACAACCAGGTGCTGCCCGGCGCTAATTCCCTGTGCACCGGCCAGTCTTTTTTCCAACTTCCTTTCCCTTCTGATACAGGAAATATTGGGATCTCTATTGAAAAGTAGAAGACCGCACCCGGAACATCTGATTAAAGCGATTTTACATCGGGATGGAGGGATATTCGATCTGAAGAATAAGCGGGGAAAGAGACGGGAAGAGGTTCCTCCGTCCCTGGGTGATCCCTCACTGTATATCAACCGGGAGACCAGCTGGCTTCAGTTCACCCGGAGGATTCTGGGAGAAGCGGAAGGAGCCGCCCATCCTCTGCTTGAGAGGGTGAAGTTTCTTGCGCTCTGCGGGAGCAACCTGGACGAGTTCTTCATGATCCGGGTCTCCGGACTGTGGAGACAGCAGAAGATGGGGGTCCTGGAAGTCCCCCCGGACGGTCGCTCCCCTGATCTGCAACTGGCAGTCATTCGGAAGATGGTTCAATCTCTTCTGGAAGACTTATCCCTTTGCTGGCAGGATCGGCTCCTCCCCGAACTGGAGCAGAACGCGATTAGGATCGTAATGTATTCCGATCTACCGGGGGAAAACCAGGCCATCCTACGGAATCATTTCCAGAAGGAAATCGCGCCGGCACTGACTCCGCTCGCGTTCGATGCGACTCATCCTTTTCCCTTTATTTCCAATTTATCCCTCAACTTGGCTATCATTTTAAGAGGATCCTCCGGTGAGGAATTATTCGCAAGGGTAAAAATCCCCACCACACTCTTCCCCCGATTTGTTCCGGTGTCTCCTGGAACCAGCCAAACCGAGGCGAGATCTCTGACCTATGTGCTCCTTGAGGACCTCGTAGCTTCCAACCTGGACCTCCTCTTCCCTGGGATGACCATCCAGTCCGTGTATCCCTTCCGGGTAACGAGGGATGCGGACATCGAGATCCGGGATGATGAGGCCTCCGATCTCCTCACGGCAGTGGAGGAGAGCATGGAGGCAAGGAGGACCGGGGTTCCCATCCGCCTTGAGATCGATCAAGCAGCGACGCCGCGGATATGCAGGATCCTTGCCAATAAACTTAAACTCCCATTTTCCCACGTCTATCTTCTCAAGAATCCTCTCGGTTATGCAGACTTCATGGAGCTTACTTCACTTACTCGCCCGGAATTGAAGGACCCCCCTTTTTTACCCTCCATCCCACCCGCCTTTCTCAAGGAAAAGAACGTATTCAGCGCTTTGAAGTCCGGAGATGTACTCCTTTACCATCCTTATGAAAGTTTCTTGCCTGTTATCTCCCTGCTCCAACAGGCGGCGAAGGATCCCCATGTCCTGGCAATCAAGGTAACCCTCTATCGGATCGATTCCGGTTCCCCCTTAATCGACGCGCTAATCGATGCATATCACAACGGGAAGCAGGTCTCCGCTATGGTCGAGCTGAAAGCCCGTTTCGATGAAAAACGGAACATTTCCTGGGCAAGGGCACTGGAAAGGGCGGGAGTCCATGTTGTTTACGGACTATCAGGCCTTAAAGTTCATGGCAAGATGTGCATGGTCGTACGACGGGAAGGGGACCATATCGTGCGATACGTACACCTCGGGACCGGTAACTATAACGCCAGTACCGCGCGTATCTATGGCGACTTGGGTTTCTTCACATCCGATCCTGAGATCGGTGCCGATGTAGCCGATCTTTTCAACATGCTTACCGGTTACTCGAACTTGAAAACCTTCCGGAAGCTGCTGGTTTCTCCGTTCACCCTTCGTAGGGAAATTACCGAAAGGATCGAGCGGGAGATCCAGCACCAACATGATACCGGCGATGGATTCCTCGTGTTCAAGATGAATGGGCTGGAGGATAAGGAGATGATTCAGACACTCTACCGTGCTTCCCAGGCAGGTGTCCGCATCCGGCTGGATATCCGTGGGATCTGCTGTCTCCGGCCAGGGATTCCAAAGGTTAGCGAGACTATCCGAGTGACCTCCATTGTGGATCGATTTCTGGAGCACGCCCGTCTCTACTTTTTCTCTCATGGAGGTGAGCAGGAGCTGTTCCTTGGTAGCGCTGATTTAAGGCCAAGAAATCTCGATCGCCGGATAGAGATCCTCTTCCCGATTAGAAATCCGAAAATGAAGAAAGTTATCCTGGATACCGTCCTTGAGGCTCATCTGAAGGACAATGTCAAGGCCTGGGAACTTCAATCCGATGGGAGTTACCAGCGGGTGGTTCCATTCGAGGGGGAGGAGAAGATCCATTCCCAGCAATGGCTGATCGACCATAGGGGTTGCTGGCAACAGTACTAATGTTAGGGGCGTGACTGGTGAATAAGCAGGATCAGGGCCTTTTCTGTTTGTATGGAGGATCCATCCTCAGTCCGCTCTTTGATCAGTTCATTCAACAGGTAGAGGGAATCCGGCTCTCCAAGGATCCTGAATACATCCATGATTTGCGCGTCGCGTCCCGGCGTCTCCGGGCTGCCCTCTCGGTCTTTGGCCCCTGTTTTCCGAACCGATCCTATCGCCGCTGGATAAAAGAAATCCGGTATACCGCAAACGCCTTGGGAAGGGTACGGGATCGCGATGTTCAGATTTGCTTCCTGCGGGAAACAATTTCCAATACCCGCGAATCCTATCATCGACCTGGAATGGAATACCTCCTCCGACTCCTTTTATTCGGTCGGGACACACTTCAGGATTCCATCCGGGAAACGCTGGATCGCCTGGAAAACACGAGAATTACGCAGGACTTCCGGAACCTGACCGCCCTTCCGCAGGATCCGGGTGATCGGGCATACAAACGGGATCCATTCCTCTGTTCCCGCGCCCGGCACGATATCCGACGGAGGATCGAAGACCTGGTACGGTTCGAAGAAGCGTTGCAGGATCCTGAGTCCAAAGAAGGCCATCACGAGATGAGGATCGCGGCAAAACGGCTGCGGTATACCATGGAGGTCTATTCGCCCCTCCTGGAGGGAGAACTCATGCCTGCGATCATCACGATGCGCAACTTCCAGGATGCACTGGGAGAACTCCACGACACCGATGTATGGATAGGGTTGTTGCCACGATTCCTGGAGGAAGGGCAGTCATTTCCCGGAAATGCGGGAGAGCAGTCCCAGCTCACGGCTTTGATTGAGCCGGGAATTCTGCATCTGCTGCGGGAGTGCAGGGCTACCCGAACGCGGCAGTACGCAAAGGCACTCGGGCAATGGAAAGAAATTCGGGCGGAGAAGACAATCGAGGGGATCCAGGCGGTTCTTCTTCCGGGAGCCGAAGCACAGAAAGCCATGCAGCCGGAACGTAAATCCGGTGGGGACAAGAAACGTCTCGACCAGGTTGTCCGGGTGGCCGAGAACTATCGGTACGAAGAAGAGCATTCCCGTCATGTTACCTCTCTTGCGCTTGCATTGTTCGATGATCTCATCACTCTTCATCGAATGGGGAGTACACAGAAAAAATGGCTGCATTTTGCCGGAATTCTTCATGATATTGGGTATTTCAGGAGTGAAAAAGGCCACCAGAAGAAAGGACTCGCCCTTGTCCTTGCAGACTCCGATCTCCCGTTCACTCCCCGGGAGCGCAGTATTATCGGCTCGATCGTTCGATACCACGGGACCGAGAAACCCACTCCCCGCCACGTTCCTTTCGGCCGATTATCCCATAAGGACCAGCGCAGGGTGAGCATGCTCGCGGCGATCCTCCGGATAGCGGATGCACTCGATGTGAGCCATGAAGCACTTATCTCCCGGATCGAACCGGAGTTGCAGAACGACAGGGTGCACCTTCACTGTTACGCTCCTTACCCTTCCCCTTCCGAAGAATCGGCATTTTGCCGTAAGAAGGATCTATTTGAGACCATATTCCAGCGTTCTGTTGAGATGTCGTGGAGAGCGGCTGCATGAACGAGCGCATCATAGGATTTTTGGATATCGGCACAAACTCCGTTCGCATCCTGGTTGTACGATTGAACCATAATTATTCATACACCGTTCTAAGCCGGCAGAAAGAACTCATCCGTCTCGGAGAAGGAGAATTTTCGGGGAGGGGATACCTCAAGCGACCGGCAATCGACCGTACAGTCCTTGTATGCCGTTATTTTTCAAAACTCGCACGTTCGTTCGGTGCGGAACAGATCGTTGCGGTTGCCACGTCGGCGACCAGGGAGGCAAGGAACCGGAACATCCTTATCTCCCGGATAAAAGAGGTGACAGGCCTGGATCTCCAGGTGATATCGGGAAAGGAAGAGGCCCGTCTCACGTACCTTGGAGTATCCAGCGGAGTCCATTTGAATGAGAAGCAAGCCATTTTCATCGATATTGGCGGAGGGAGTACCGAGGTCGTGGTCGGAACCCAGAGAGAGTTCTCATTCATTGACAGCAAGCGGCTCGGCGCCCTTCGCCTGAGCGCAGTATTCCCTCCAGACAGAGAAGGGCGAATCAGTAAGAAAACGTACATCGCGATGCGGACCCATATCGATGAGACGCTTTTAGGGACGATACAGGGACTTTCCTCCTATCGAGTGGATTGTGTCATAGGTAGCTCGGGAACCATTGAAACCCTGACAGATATTGCGTCACGACTACATCGTCCCGGAAGTCTCCAATCCAGGGAAGGCATTTTAAGCCGCCAGGACCTTGAACGTGTAATCACGCTCCTCCGGTCCAGGAGTATCGAAGAGCGGAAAAAAATCCCGGGAATGAACCCGGAACGGGCAGATATTATCGTAGGTGGGGCTGCCATTCTGGAATCCCTCATGGAGTCCCTGGATATCAATGAGATCCGGGCCAGTGAACGAGGCCTCCGTGAAGGACTTCTGATCGATTTTTTACAGAGAGAAGAAGGGTACTTCCCTATCCAGAAGATGTCCATCAGGAGGATCAGCGTCCTGCGCCTTGCCCGCCTGTTTCGTGCGGACGAGGTCCATGCCAGTACCACTGCAAGACTTGCCTTGCGGCTGTTCGACAGTGCGGAAGAGGCCGGGCTCCACCACATGGACAACAGAAAAAGGGAACTCCTGGAATATGCCGCCATCCTGCACGATGTCGGGAGCTATCTCTCCTTCGATAACCACGAACTTCACTCATATTACCTCATTAAAAACGGGGATCTCCTCGGATTCAACGAACACGAGATCGCGATGATGGCAAACATCGCCAGATACCACAGGAAATACCTCTCCCCAAAACAGGCAAGGACCATCGAGGATCTGGATCATGCTGCCACGGGGGAGGTCCGGATCCTGGCAAACCTTCTCTGTCTTGCAAACAGCCTGGACCGGAGTCATACCGGTGCGATTCAGGATGTCCGGATCTTCTCCCCCACACCCGGTGAAGCTCGGATCGAGCTCAATGCAAAAAATGGGTGCGACCTTGAATTGTGGGGTCTGAACTTTCACAAAAAAGACTTTGAAAGGACTTTTCATAGATCCCTCCGGATCCAGACCCATCATCCTTCCGAAAGCACGCCATCATAATCCGGCTATTTGTTGAGGAGTCTTGCTTCGGACCAAACAATCTTTCTGCAGGCAGCAATGGGCCCATGTGGACCAACCGGAGACAAAGAATGTCAATTTACGAAAGAAGAGGGAATCCGAAGGAAATGAGAATCCCTTCCCAACGTCCGTGTCCGGGAGTGTACGCCGGGACGGCCGTACCTGTCCCATACACCGAGGGGAATGGTATCCGTCGGCGCTGATTGGATTTTTCCACCTGCACGATACGGCCTGAGCAGGTTGGGAAACGAACGTCTTCTATGCAGGTGATATCTTCGCGGCTGAACGGGGAAACGGGAACGATTTTTAGTTGATAGGTAGATTTGACCGAAGAACGAGCAAAATCGTTGATCGAGACCGTACGGTTAGGGAAGACTTTATCTATATATTTGAAATATCTATATATTTACTATATTCTAAATGATTAAAATTTATATACTTGGATCTTCAATATAGTGTATGCCGTGCATCGAACAGGCGAGAGATCCGGGGGGGCATAGAGCTCCCCGTGAAAATACACACCACATTGTCCAGATGAGTCTGCATGAATTCGCCCATTTGCAATCATCCCGGAGGGAAGAGGGGACGTCTCACGGAGCCGTGATCGATGTCGGAAATTCCCGGTTCATCATAAAAAGCGGGGATACTCGTCTCATCGAAGAACTCAGCCAATTCTGTGAATTGCTCAAAGGGACACCCCGGGCGGAGGTACATTTCACTAACAAGCTATTCCACTGCACGGAACAGGGAAAGCTTCAGCCTTGGGGATGGCAGCGACAGTCGAACGGGACCCGCTGAATCCCTATTGCATTGTGACATTTGTTTTCGCTCACAAGGTGCGGTTCGCTTCCCGGGGACTAGCTCGGATGTGACGCACCGTACCAAATCGCCTGTCGACAGGAGGTGGGATCCAACGCCCCTGATCTTTATCAAATCTCCTTTTACAAGTGCTATCCTGGCTGATCGCAGATTCGCCGATTCTAATTCCGATATTCTGGAGAGTAGCGGTTCGTGGCCACGATTAGGTTACAGGTATCTTTCGCTCTAATCCGGAGCTGGCCCGGTGTAGCGGCAGGCTCCCGGCCGACTGCAAGAGTGTTCTGTTCCTCCAGTCAATCGGAGAGGCAATGTCTCAATCGACCCTCCCCAAAGTACATTCGCCGGTGTTGAGTAATACCACATTCTGTAGGGAGAGCGATTCGGGGAAATTCGTGGCAGCGTCTCCGAAGGGGATCCGCAGGTGAAGGGGGCGGAGACAGTAGTCACAGAGGCTCTGATGGCATGATTCGCACAGGGTGACCAGGTTCGCAAGCAGATCCCCCCCCACCCAGACCACGGGGGTG
Source organism: Methanolinea sp. UBA473 (assembly GCA_002509495.1). Taxonomy (GTDB): domain Archaea; phylum Halobacteriota; class Methanomicrobia; order Methanomicrobiales; family Methanospirillaceae; genus Methanolinea_A. Next base: position 10,373 of record DAEV01000127.1, read on the forward strand.
GATATGATGCACCGTCAGTTCCTGTGTCTGTCCACAGGCAGGGATTCGGCAGCGGTAGCCATCCCTTGACAAGGCGGTCTTCCTTATTTCGCTCCACTTCTTCTTTCCTGCATGATTTGCACATCCGGCCAGGACTGATCTCCAGGCAATGTGATCCAGGGAACAGAAGAATGCGGAAAAGTCTCCTGCGAATGTCCATTCCCAGGTGCGGACCCTGCCACTTTTCGAACGCATGCAGAGATTCATCGCAGGAGGGCGATTGGTATGCAGATCTGAAGGGCTGCAAAAAGGACCATGTTCAAAATAAGAGAAGAAATGGTGCGATTCCATATCCGGATCCGATGAAAACCATGTAAAATCCACTCTCTGCACCGTTCACCTCCTTAATCGATGAGGAAACCTGGACAGATTCCTACCTTGTCTCCGACTTCTGCAGGGCCTGGAAGCGTTCCCTTGAATCAGACGCCTCCCTCTCCCTCCCGAGTTTTCCGAGGACCAGGCTCCGGTTGTTCCAGGCCTTGACATACTGCGGGTCGATACGGAGTGCCTGGTCGTACATCTCCAGGGCCTTTTGGTACTGGCCCGACTTATAAAAGGCATTTCCTTTCTCCAGCCAGGATTTCTTTTGTTGTGCCTCGATTTCCCGCGGGTCCGCCACGCTCATCCGATCATCATCCAGATCGCCCGGAACCGGATCCTTGCAAATGGCATATCGGGACCCGCACTCCCTACAGAATAGAACCTGAACCGGATTCCGGGTACCGCATACCAGGCAGATCTTCAGGGGTCCCCCGGTTTTTATGCGGAATCGTGCCCATAACCTGCTGAAGGAGGAGGGGGGCTCCTCTCTCTCCTTCGGTTCCGCCTCTGCACATACTGTCTTCTTCCTCCAACGAAGGGAGACCATGATCTATAGTCTTATCTACAATCTATAAACTTGCCGAGGATAAACTCTATAGATTATATATTAAGATCAAATTTTCTCTTCCACCAAATAATTAATTACCGTCTCGGAGATATCTCCCGCATATTCACCTGACCTCCGGACGCTCTCGGCAATATAGCGGAGGGCTATGGCGACTTCGGCCTCCTGGCCCATAGCAAGTGCGTTCATCTTTTCGCAGAGTTCTTCAAGTTTAGCGATCTGTTCGATGTTCGTATGTGACTCCCTGATGTCGGACTTGAAATACGACCCAATACTCTTTTCAAAGATGGAAAGAGCCATTGTACTTGCAGATTTCAGCTGCTTCAGAAGGGAGGGGTCCAGATCTCGGCCAGAGATACGACGGACATTCTCGGCCCACCGGACTGCGTGGTCCCCAATCCTCTCGATAATCCGGCTGATGATCAGGAGATTCATCACCATTGTAGGTGAAACCTCCATCCTCCTGGCCATCTCGGGATTTTTTAATACGATGTTAGTCTGCCTCGAGATTAGCCAATGAAGCCGGTCTACGTCGCTGTCCCTGGAGATGATTTCTTCCGCAAGCTTCTGGTTCCCCGACTCAGTGGCGTTCATCACATCCAGGTACATATTCCTCACGATTGTATACATCCGCTTGATCGTATTGTTGAAGGGCATCTCCATGGGATTGAGCAGGTCTTTAAGGACGATCAGGTTGTCCGTCTCCTCCACGACCTCAGGGCCGATCGTCATCTGGGTGAAGTCCCGCACGATCATTCCGACCGAGGGAGGCAGGCGGGATTTGGAGAATACCTCGATGGTTGTAAACCCGGTAATGTAGGTCCCAATCAGCAACCTGAAGAGATAGGTGGGATCATTGATGGCAGTCGCATCGATCCTCTTGGTCTTCTGGATGGGTTTTTCGTGGATGTTCTTTGTGACGAGGAGGGTGCCATCGCCCTGGACGATCATCCCCAGCGGTTCATTCTTCTTGATCCTGTGGGACTCCACCCAATCTTTGGGGAGGGTGACAACGTATGAGGACCCCCCTGTGATCTGCACTTTCCGGATTTCCACGATCACTCTCTCCGCACTCAAGTATATATTACTCTATTTGAGAGTATGTGGTATATATATGTATATATTCCTCTTCGAAAAAAAGTATATCAGGGGAATGCCAACGCTTGACAAACCATGAAAAATCATTCACCCAGCGGATCTTGGATCCCCGGAGAAAAGATACTACAAATCCGGGTGAAGAACCTCCCGGTCGATCTCCTGCATTGCCAGGAATGGAAAAATGTCCGTTTCATTGTCCATGACCCTCCGCGAGATTTCATACACAATCCAGCGATATGATGACCGATCCTGCATTCATTCACATACGAAACCTGGATCTCTTTTACGGTAACCAGCAGGCATTGAAACGTGTGAACATGGATATCCAGGACCGCCGGGTCACCGCACTGATTGGTCCGTCGGGGTGTGGGAAGTCGACCCTCATCAGGTGCTTCAACCGCATGAACGATCTGGTGGAAGGGTGCCGGATCACCGGCAGTCTGGAATTCCACGGAGAAAATATCTATGGAAAAAATATGGACCCCGTGGACCTTCGTCGTCGCATCGGGATGGTCTTCCAGAAACCGAATCCCTTCCCCAAGTCCATCTTCGAGAACGTTGCGTACGGGCCGAAAATCCATGGGATGAAAGACGGAGAGTCCCTGCACCGCCTGGTAGAGGAGAGCCTGAAGAAGGCCGCCCTCTGGGAAGAGGTGCGGGACCGGCTGCACCAGTCGGCCATGGGCCTGTCTGGAGGACAACAGCAGAGGCTCTGCATCGCCAGGACGCTCGCCGTTGAACCCGAAGTGATCCTGATGGATGAACCCTGTTCCGCACTCGATCCTATCGCTACCGGTAAGATCGAGTCCCTGATCAACAGGCTGACGCAGAGTTACTGCGTGATCATCGTGACCCACAATATGCAGCAGGCCTCCCGCGTCAGCGACTACACGGGGTTCATGTACCTTGGGGAGATGATGGAGTTTGGGGAGACCCGCCAGATCTTCGAGGCCCCCCGGAATCCTGTCACCGAGAACTATATCACCGGGAGATTTGGTTGAGGAGACAAGTCCATGCAACCGCATATCAAGCGCAAATTTGACCATGTCCTGGCAAGGTCGCTATCCATGGGGCTGTCTGCAGAGGAGCTGCTCCAGGACTCGATGAAAGCCCTGACAGAGGGGGACCGCCCTCTTTCCGAGAGGGTAAGGTCCCGCAGGCCCGCCCTTTCCCGCGAGTTCGGACTTGTCGAGAAGGAGATCTACACGTTCATCGCTATGCATCAACCCCTTCCGTACGATCTTGAGAAGATCGCCTGTACCCTCTCGTTCATTGCCTCCATGGACAGGATTTGCCGGCTGGGGGATGCTATTGCAGAGGCGGTCATCGCCCGGCTGGCTCATATTTCGTGGGCGTTTGTTTTAAAGGCGTTCCCCCTCCAGTGCATCGCTGATGAAGCGATTTCCATGGTGCACGACACACTTACTGCCTTCGGAGCCCCCTCAAAGGGGCAGATCGGCCGACATGCAGAACGGAACGATCACGTGAAGGCGATGGAGATGCAGGTCCTCCGGGCCGGGGTGGAGTGGTGCGCCAGGGAACCAAGGGACATCCATGTCATCGAACAGGTACTCCTGGTGACAAGGGCTCTCGCGGACTCCGCGGCGAATTCTACCAGTATTGCAGAGAAGATCCGGATGACATACTCCGGGGAAGGGAGAGGGATACCTTCAGGAGCGGACCGATCTCCATGACTGGAAAAAAACGGGTCCTGTTCGTATGTACCTACAACTCTGTCCGGTCCCAGATGGCAGAAGGGATCCTGAGGCACCTATATGGGGACTACTACGATGTCACTTCTGCCGGGGTGGCACCTGCCGGACTGCATCCCCTTGCTGTGGAGATACTGAGAGAGAAAGGGGTGGATATTTCCCGCCAGAAGTCGAGGTCCGTCATGCAGCTGCGAGAGGAGACATTCGATATCCTGGTCACTCTCTGCGACGATGTTAAAAAAAAGTGCACCCTCCCCCTTCAGGGCGCCCGAATCATTCATCGCCCATTCCACAGCCCTCCCGAGTTCGATAAAGACCAGGAAAAGGTTCTGGTTGGATTCCGGGCCCTGAGGGAAGAGATGTGGAGGTTCATCGATGTCACGTTCAGGCCACCTCGTCATGGGGATTAGGGGCCGTAAATCTATAGAGAATATACAATGAATATAGTATATTTAAAAAATCTATTTATCCAAGAAAGGTGCAGGTACAGCTGATGCCGACCAGGCGAGAAAGGAACGAACAGGCGGTTAGCGTTATCGTGGGAACCCTGATGCTCATCCTGGTGACGGTGACCGCTGCGGCGGGGCTGGCCGTGATGGTTTCCCAGATGCAGAAAGACGAGATGAACCGGCAGTCCCACATCGCGGCGGTCAAGAACGAAGAATTGAAGATCACCGGCATCCGCCCGGTATACGGCCCTAACGGAGATCTCATGGAACTGAACGTGACAGTCCTGAACCTGAATACCGTGGATTCAAAAGTCCACCTGATCGGGATCGGCGACCGGACATTTCCCCGAAACTTCACGGCCGATGGACTCCTTTATAATAACACCAACGCCGGATACGAGATCCGGGCGGCTGCGCAGGGAGAGATCTCCCTTAATGTTTCCCGGAATTTCCAGACAGACCCCGGGATCTCACGCAATTCCTCTCTCAGGATCTTCCTGATCACCTCCTATTACAACACCTTCGAAAACACGTTCAAGGCCCCGAACGCAGACTTCCTCCTGAAGATCCAGAACGAGGACCTCGGCTCCGCCGAACGGGACCTAGTCGTCCTGGACGGTTCTGCTTCCACCGACGACGGGGCCATCATGGAGTGGACCTGGTCTGTCTATGACAACGGGGTGCTCCTCCCACCCCTCCACGGGAAGACCGCCCGGTTCGTGCCAAGCTCTGTCGGTCCCTTCCATGTGCGCCTGACCGTCACCGACGATTGCGGCATGCAGGCAGAAACCTTGAATAAGAGCGTCCCGCGGAGCGACCGTTTCTTCCCGGCGACCTACCTGAATGCCACGAAGATGGGGAACGAGATCGTTGTTACGGTCACCGACTTGAACGACCAGGTTGTGAAGGATACGGTGGTAACCTTCATGAAATTTTACGACGTCCATGGGAACCTCTCCCTCTCTGCGTACTCGGCAGCGACCGATCTTTCCGGGAAGGTGAATGTCACGCTTCTCTCCGGGGAAGGGACCATCAGGGTGGAGTCAGGGAAGATCGCTCCTTTGTTCGTGCCGGTAAAGTACAGTCCTTGATCATAGTCTGCCATGATATGCGCCTGTGGACATGGATTTTCATCCCATGTCCGCCAGTGCTGGCCCTTCACACCTGATGAAATCTTTCACAGCATATGGTTTCCATAGTTCTATGGAGAAGAATCCATTATATCCCCTTTTTTATATCACACGTATGAGATACTCAACTTTAAGCAGCATAATCGGAATGCTTGGGGCATCGTTTCTGATTATCGCAGTTTTTCTGCCGTTTTATCACTACAACGGAGTGGATGTCCCTCTATCCAACGGAGAAATCACTGTCGGCTTTCTTTACGCAGTCCTCGGAACACTTGGCCTCATAGTAGTGAAGGAAAGTCCATCGCTTTCGTGGATATTTGGTATTGCGGGATTCATCCTGTTAGCATTTATCCTCCCGCCACTGGCCCTGGTTCCAGGCTATTTCGGTTTGGGGCCTGGTTTTCTGATTCTTGGATCTGCATTGCTACTGGCAGCATCCCCAAAATTATCTGGTAAGAATTTGTTCCAAAGAAAAACTGAGGAATAATTCTCACAACCGACTCACGATCTACAGGTCCCACAGAATCCTCATGTTCTGATTGTCACGGTTACCCTCCACAGAATCGAAAAAATAGTTACATCTGGCCCGAGGGGAGGAGGGATCGATGTCTTTGAAGAGTGCCCGGAAGACCAGAATCGCGGCAATGCCAAGGACGGCGAAAAAGATCATCAGGGAGAGGACAGTGTCGATGATTGCCAAAGCCAGGCAGGCGAGAGCCGATCCATGGCCGGGATCAGGTCGCGCTGTTCCTGGCGGCGCAAGCGGGACCTGTCATTTGTCCAATCCCTCCTGTACATGAGGACAGGGACATGTGTTCTTGCAGAAATCACAGGATGTGAAACAGTATTTTTTCTTGATCGAGCAATATTTTGCCGATCTTGCGTAGGACATTCCCCGAAAGACACAGTCTTCCACCCCAGTCTCGGAGCAACCAGTCCATCTCTCTTCAAGCATCTCCATAGTAAGTTGATCAATATCTATACTGATGCCGACAATAATATATTTTTTGTTCAGAATCTCTATATTATATAGTTAGAGGCCGGGGCGTTTCAGTCTTCCATTAGTTCGGTGTTCCCGGATTCCTCACCAATCGCCTTAAGGGGGTTATATGAGGACCCTTCGGCTTCAAGGAGGTCCGCAACCTCTCCGTTTTCCCGGATGCGGTCGATCACCAGGTCCCGGTTCCGCTGGTAATGCCGGATCATGCGGGTCACAAGGTGGTAATCCTTCACCCCCTTCTTCTGCAGCCACTCCAGGAATTGTATGCGGTGTTCGAGTTCCGACCGCAGCGTATCCGTGCTTATCCCGTAGGTGTCCTTGATCTTGTCGAAGAGGTATGTCCTGCCCTGGAACCGGAACTCGTCCCTGTCGGGAACCCACTTGAATGATGTGTTGGTGATCAGATCCCCTGTGTCCCGGTCCAGCTCCAGAACCTCGGTGATGTTTGCTACTCTCCTCGCGCTCCTCTCGCCCCGCATGATGTGCATGGGAAAGATGACGGCATCGAGGTTCGAGAAGAGCGCCCGGGGGACTCTCATTGGATTTGACTCGATCCTGGCCAACAGCTCGTTGATGGACCCCGCGTGGATGGTCCCGAGGGCGGCGTGGCCCACTGCGATAGCCTGGAAAAGGGTGAAGGCCTCTTCTCCCCGGACCTCACCCACGATGATGAACTCGGGCCGCTGCCGGAGAGCCGCCACCAGGAGGTCGTAGAGAGAGATGTCTCCAGGGGACCTCCGGGAGATCCCGGAGACACCGGAGAGGTTTGCGGCGGAGGATTCCCCTCCCCCGAAGCCTGTCCTCGTCACCGACTGGATCCAGTTGGGGTGGAGCAGGTTCAGTTCTGCGGTATCCTCGATCGAGACGATCTTGTACTCGGACGGGATGAAACTGCAGAGCACGTTCAGCATGGTGGTCTTTCCTGTGGCCGTGCCCCCGGATACCAGGATGGAGCGCTTGTATTCCATCAGGAGCCAGAGGTATGCAAGCTGCTGGGCGTCGATCGTTCCATATTCCATCATCTCAATGGGGGAGATCGGGTTTGTCCGGAACTTCCTGATGGTGAAGGTGGAGCCCTTCTTGGTGACCTCGCTCCCTAGTGTCAGGTTGGCCCGGCTCCCGTCCGGCAGGGTAACATCCCGGATGGGCTGAAGGAGTGAGATGTGTCTTCCCCCAATCTGGGCCAGCCGGAGTACGAAGTTGTTCAATTCGACCTCGCGGAATTGTACATCGGTCTGCACGGACCCATAGATACGGTGCATCACGTAGAGGTTGATCTCCGAGCCGTTACAGGAAATATCCTCGATGTACTTGTCCATCATCAGGGTGTCCATGTGGGAGTATCCCAGGTACTTCTTGCAGAGGTGGAAAAACATCCGCTCCTTCTGCTCTTCCGTGGCCTGGATCCCGAAGATGAGGACAATGGAAAGGAATCGGTCCTTCAGGTGCGCCACCCGGTCCCCCCCGGCGATCATATCCAGATTGGTGGAGATCATTTTCTCGAAGCCCTGCTCCACGATCTTCAGTGCAAACTGCTCGTCCTCAGAGAGTTGCGGTTCCCTGACCTCGTAGCGGAGAGCCCCCTCACCGTTATGGTACTCGATATGCACGTACTGGAAGGGAGCGTTCACGGGGTAGGTGACATTTACGTCGCGGATCGCTCCCTCGAGCGAGGGCTCGTCCAGCCTGCCGGGATAGAAGGGGATGGACCGCATCTCCCCCTTCACCTTCTTCGCAAAGATCCCGGCGATGCTGGAGAGAAATCCCGGTTTCTTCCCGTTCGACGGGACTGATGCATGAGGGGCGGTGCGTTTCCCGTTCCGGCTCCCGAAACCGCCGAAAAGGCCACGGGTGTCGGGGGAGGAGGCGGTGTCGCCGTCCGGGAGATCGTCTTCAACGAAGGTCGCATCCGGGGCATGGTTGGCCCTCTTCCCACCCTGCCGTCCGGGTATACCGTCTTCATCCAGTAGTTCGTCTTCGAGCAGGAGCAGGTCGACCTGCCCGGGAACTGCCCGGGGTGCAGGGTTTACGCGTCTTGAGGATGACCCGGACCCTGGCCGGAGAGGGCGAAGCGTCTTTTTTTGCTGGCCGGGAGGTGTGGGATCGACAGGGGTTTCGTCATTCCCGGAGAGATTGCCATCATGGGCAGTCCCGGGATCCTGCGTATGAAGAGGGGCGGGATCTTCCGGGGCATCCACGGTCCCGCCTGCCCTGTCCCTCCGGGATGAATCGGCATCGTCACAGAGAACGTCGTCCGGGGATTCATGGGGGGCGGGAACAACCGTGATCGCTCCGTCCCTTCCTCTGGCAACACGATCATCTCCCTGCATGCCCTGGTGCCCATGGATATCCGGGCCCTGCCCTTGCTGAAGCGACGGTGCTCCCCCATTTGCACCGGCGGAGAGCAACGCGTCCCCTCGTTCACCTCCCGGCTGGAGCACAGGTGCGCCACCCTTTTTCGCATATCGCAGTTTCTTTCGCGGGCCTGGTTTCATCCCCTCCGGGAGCGGCGGACGCCGGGAGATCCGTTCCCTGCCAGTGTCCCCCTCATCCGGCACGTCCTCCAGGAGATCGTCATCGAGGAGATCCCCTGAGGAGCCATCCTTCGTCGTGGTATCCGTCACCATCTTTTATCTCCTGCATTCAACGCAGCACCATATCTCAGGGCGCCATTTTTCATCCCCTGCCTGGGAGGGGGCATCGGGAAATCCCTCGCTGGTTTGAAAGATTCCCGGCCATTCCCGGTAGTACATGAAATAGTCCGCATGCGATCAGGCCTCCGGCACCTTCGCGTGCGTTCCCGCATTCGCCGGGCCACCCCTCTTGTGCCTCTTCTTTCCACCGGTGGCCACCTCTACCGTAATCTCTTCCCGGTCCTGCCTGCGCTTCCGCAGCACCAGGTCGCACCACCAGCGGTGCCGGAGACCTGCAGAGAACGGCGGGTTCCTCCGCCCGTGGTCGGGCCTCCCCCGGCTCATGGCTCCTCCCACGGGTCTGCCGTGATGCCGGCGATCGTGTTCTCCAGCCGGTTCCGGGTCATACGCCGCCAGGGCTCGTCCGTGGGGACTTCGACCATGCGGGGGTCAGGGTCTTCTTCGAGGAGGGGATATGCAGGGGTGAAGGCCGATTCGAGCTCGGCAAGGGCCGCCTCGGGGTCTGCGCCTGGCGGGTCGGAGAGGAGGACCGGGTCATCTTCGAAGAGGGGGTCGTCACCGGGCAGCACCCCCAGGCGCAGCTCTTCCATGGGGTCGAATGCGAAGTCGCCCGGGTTGTCAAGGAGGGCGGGACTTTCGCCTGAGATCACAAGGGTATCGTTATCGGATGAAACACGCGATTCCATGACGCCAACTCCTGCCACAGAATTCACCTGCAGCCCGGCCGAGAGCGTCTCCTTCCAGTCGAGCTCGGATGTGGTGGAGATCGGGGTGGGGGTTCCAGGGACTTTCTGCGTTCTGCGTGACTGTGTCTCCCGGATGGCAGACTCCCGTTCGGCGTCTGCGAGCTCCGCTGCGGTGCAGGCGGGTGCGGGGATAGGTTTTGTGCGGGAGAAGGGGCCGTTGCCGTTGAAGAGAGTGCGTTTAATGGATGAGATGAGGGGGGATGGAGATTTGATCCCCCCCATACTAAAGTGAAGTACTACCTTGGCTAGGAAATTGATGAGGAGAACCATACAAATGAGAATGAATGCGGCTGCAAAACCATTGGACATGGGAATGACATTTGAATTTTCATATGCGTGATATACTGAATAGGGTAACGTACCAATAAGATCTTGTAGGGGGTAGATTTTAATTCCTGCAAAAAGTTTATCGCTGTGTTTAATTGCGAATTCCGGCATGAATTGGGAGTATCCTGCAGTCAGAATGACAACAGCAGATTCCTCGGCTGCTCGTCCAAATCCAAGGATAATGCCAGTAAGGATGCCAGACACTGCGGTAGGCAAGGTGATCTGCCGGATTGTCTGCCATTTCGTTGCTCCCAAAGCATAACTTCCTTCTTCAAGATCGAATGGCACGGTGTATATCGCATTTTCTATAGACCGTTCGATCACGGGCATAATCAGGATTGAGAGTGCGATCGAGCCCGCAATAAGCGAATATCCCCCTGTGAATGGTCTGAGATAATACACGAGCACAAGGAGACCAAAGATACCGATTACAATCGATGGGGTGCCCGACAATATTTCGATGAAAAACCGCAGCAAACGGGTAATCCAGCTGTCAGTGGCATACTTCTGAAGGTATATAGCCGTTCCAAGAGCCAGTGGGATTGCGAGAAGCGTCGCAATCAGGGAAATTATTACCGACCCCCAGATAGCATTAGCAATTCCCATTCCAATATGAGGCGTCTCGGATTCAGGGGTAGTGATAAAATACCATGTCAGGGAGGGGATCGCCTGCAAGGTGATTTCGGAAAGGATCATAAAGAGAAGAAGGCAGGTGATCAGAGCTGCACATGCACATACTGCCAAGAAAAATGTCTCCTCGATTTTTTGAAACTTTATATTCATTTCATCCTCTTTGCAGCTCCAGCACTTATCGCACGAGCAATTCCGACAAAACCCATTTCAATAAGAAATAAAACAACAGCAATGCCAAAAAGAGCCGAGCGAGGTTCAGGCTGGGCGAAGTAATATCCAATATCACAAAATATCTTCGAAGTCATCGCAAGGCCTGTATCGAATATGGATACAGGGATATGCTGGGAGCATCCGATGACCATTACAACGGCCATAGTCTCTCCCATAGCACGCATCATACCGAGAACAACTCCAGTTACAATCCCAGGAAGAGCTGCAGGGATTACCACTTTTTTAATAGTCTGCCACTTCGTTGCCCCGACCGCAAGTGATGCTTCCCGGTAGCTGTCAGGGATCGAGCGTATTGATTCCTGCGATACTGCCGCAATGGTCGGCAGAATCATTATGCTTAATATTGTTGCTCCAAGCAAAATGCCTAAACCACTGCCAGGATCGGGATCATGAAAGGCCGGGATGAATCCAAGGGTGCTGCTGAGTGCAGGTTTAATAGTATCACGGAAGATTCGCTCTAATACAAAAAAACCAAAAATGCCGTATACCACCGAGGGTATACCCACGAGGAGATCAATTAAAGGCCGGACTATCTTTTCAAGCGATGCCGGTGCCCATTCCGCCAGAAAGATCGCAGTGAAGATGGCGAGAGGGATTGCGAGTGCCATGGTCACCACGGTCAGGAGAATCGTTCCGAGAATAAAGACCAGAATGCCATACTGGTGAGTGTCATAGTTCCATATGGTCCCAGTCACAAAGGAAATTCCCTCTTTTTGCAGTACGGGGGCAGCGGTCAGTAAGATAAAGCCAAAGACGAGAAGAACAACTGTTGCGGTGATGCAACCACATCCCAGAAATACATATCTTGGGACATCAATCTTTCCGGGCATGGAAAAAATTGGGAGTGTTATTGTTCAGTTTACGCAAATTCAGTAATGCCAAACATACCCGCTGCCTTGAAGTCGTCAATTGCCCCTGGCGACTGGCAGTAGGTGATAAAGTTCTTGACGACTGAAGACGGTGTGCCTTTGATTATATAGTTCAGTGGCCGGGTGAGTTTTACGGGGTAATTATTACTCTGGGTTGTTGGTGTTAATCCTGCTTTATTATCCTTGAGTGCCGCCAGGATGTTTATCCTGTCTACTGATTTACTTCCATCAACATTGCCATCGATAACTCTAATGATTTTAATACCCGAAACTTCTACACCGGAACTGTCAACAGCATACCCAAAGTCAACGAAACCAAGTTTGTATTTTCCGCTGGTTGTGGCAGCTTTGACCGCTGCAAGCATGCCGGCATTACCGAGCTGACCAGTACAATTTGTTATTCCATTCATAGCACTGTCAGAGCCGAGGAGATAATTAGATACAGTATCTTCCGTTCCTGACGCTTCACTGCGCTGGTATCTATCGTCAATTCCAGTAAGATTCGGTGCAAAAGCCTTACTCTGATATGCGTCTTTTAATTCTGTCTTAGTTGCAGAGGTAACGGATGTTGCTGCATCTGAAGTAATGAATACGACTGCACTACCACCTATCTGGTAGGTTTCGAGATCGGGGTAGCTTGCCTTCTCAGCATCGTTGAGAGCACGGGATGCAGCACCAATGTCAACAATCCCCATGCCAGCAGAAGAGACACCTGCACCGGAACCTCCACCCTGAACGGTGATCTTAAGTCCGGGGTGCTCTTCCATGTAGGACTTGGCAAGTTCCTCAGATGCGGGCTGGACAGTGGTAGAACCGGCAATGAGAATCTCTGTCTGGGCTGCAGCACCGGCACCCTCAGCATTTGCCTGCTTGCTCACATCGGTCGAAAAGGTACCCATAATGGTACCCACGGCCACCGCCCCAACGACGGCGACCACGATCAGCACGAGGGTCGCGACGATGGGCGACACGGCGTGCTCGTCTTTCCTAATGCTCTTCTTTTCCATGTGTTTCACGCGAATTCACCTAAGTACTGCTTGTTCTTGGATTGGGTAGGAGGCGATCGGCGAAGGTCATTCATCCCCGCAAGGGTTGTCCGCTTCACCACCGTTGAATGAGCTCGGTTACTATATATTAATTTCGCTTTTACAATAGATTAAAAGTTAAAAATAGAGAGATCTATAGATATCTCCTGATTACATAGATTCCCGTAAGGAACGACCGGGTCCGCCGGGACCTCGATCGCGAGGGGACTGGTGTCCGGGTACGGAGCGTGTGGGTGTGCATGGCATCGGGTGAGTGGTCGTGCGGATCATGTTCGTCAGTCCGGCTTGGAAGTCACTTACGGAATAGTGGCGTCCCCATGGCGGTGCCGGCACCTTGCCGCCACGAGGATGCTGTACGCGAAGAAGCAAAGAAAGACCGATAAAACGAGGATCGATACCTGTGCCGACATCCGGTACCGGGATACGCTACTGAAGGTGCACAGCAAAAGAAGCATCATCCCCGCCATCCCGGCGACCTGCCGGAACTCCGGGGTGAATGAGGTTGTACGTGCGGAAAGGTATGGATGGTGCTGAAAAAAGGTATGTTCTCTGTGAGGAATCGGTGCATCAACAGGTCCCCGGGCTCGAATACTGTTACATGAGGATTGGTTGGTGGAGCCTTCATTTCCAGTTGGACCGGGGGATTGCATGATGACCGATCAGGGGTGCCACCCGGGAAACGATAGCAGTTCGTACGGTATGCTATTGAGGGAACAGAGAGATATTGGGATACATTTTTTTCTCCGACTCGGTGAAACGATCGGTGCGATATCCCCGGACTCCTGGGACAATAAGGGAATACATATCCGGACGAGGGTGCTTGCCTGTTTATGCTGACCGTCAAAATGACATGAAGCCGGATCGATACAATCTTAAAAACCATTCTCCGCTTCTTTCTTCAGCCATACGAATGCCCCCGCGGCTGCGACCTGCATGAGGATTGCAAACGCGATGAGCAGTACGATGTCGAACTCGTAGAGAAGCCCGAATACGACGCTTCCCGCAAACCATCCCCCTCCGTAAAGCGTGTTGAACACACCATATGCGAACCCCCGTTTCCCGGGAGAAGTGAGGTCTGCGAGTGCTGCACGGAGCACTGTCTCCTGTCCCCCCATCGAGACTCCCCACAGGACAGAGGCGGAAAGTGCGCCCCAGTAGCCCATGGAAAAGGCGAGAGGTGCGAGGGGAATGTTTACCAGCGGAACCAGTACCAGCACCGCAAGCCCTGCCCTGTCGTAGAGTCTCCCGACAAGGAGGGCAGTGAGGGCGTCGGTCGCCATGGCGATCGCAAAGAACACAGGGATCTGGGCCCCGAAAATTGCGAGATGGGAGCTGAAATGATAGGCCAGAAGGGGAAATACCGCGAACCCGGCCATGGTGAGGACAGTGAAGGTCCCGTAGGGGACCAGGATGCGGGAATAATTTTCCACCCCGTCCTCGTTGAAAAGGCCCTTTTCAAGGGACACGGGATCGGGGATCCGCATCCATGCCAGCCCGAGTGCTGCCACGAGGAGGACGAAGGGAATGGCCATCAGAGCGAACCCTTCCTCGTACCCTCCCAGGAGCGCAAGGGATGCCGCAAATGCCAGGGGGCCGGCAACCGCCCCTACCTGGTCGAGGGCTTCGTGGATCCCAAAGCCCCAGCCTCTCCCCACCTGGTGAGCGGCGTGGGAGAGGATGGCGTCCTTCGAAGGAGACCGGATTGCTTTTCCCAGCCGCTCCATGATGAGGAGCACAACCGCCCCCTGCCAGGACCCTGCAAAGACAAGGAGCGGGATTGCCCCGATCAATAGGTAGCCCATGAGAGTAAATGTCCAGTAGCTACCGGTTCGGTCCGCAAAGTACCCGGACAACATCCTGACGCCGTAACCGACGAACTCTCCGAACCCGGAGACCCATGCCACGGTAAATGCTGAAGCCCCGAGGATTAGGAGATAGGGACCGGAGACGCTTCGGGCACCCTCGTAGATAATGTCCCCAAAGAGGCTCACTACTCCCAGGAGAAGGATCAGCCGCATGGCCGGGGACAGTGATATTTGCTGTTTTGTTCGGCGCCTTTCTGCAACACTCCCAGGACTGCCCCCCCGGTTGTTTTCCTCGGGAGTCTTGACCTGCGTATTCCGTTCCGTCCCCCGTCCTCCCGTTCCCATGTTCTCAAGAATATCGACACATCCCAGAAAAAACCTGATCTCCCGAGATTACGGAGGACTATTGTCCTCTCCCGGGAAACGTTCACCAGCAGCCGAATCCCACGCGATCCGGGAACATGTCGTTCTGGCCGTATATCGAGATGATCGGGGCTATCTTCGTGATCTTCATTGCGATCACGATCGTCCTCCCCGAGGTGGGGAACCTCACCGGGGCGGACGTCTCCACATTCAACACAGGGCTCATGGTGGTTGGGATCGCCCTGGCCGGCGGCTTGATCGCTTCGTTCCTGGGACGGTGAGTAGGATCGATCTCCTGCAGGAATTGAAAGAGGGCGGGATCACGATCAGAACCCTGTTTGCTGCATTTTTCGCCGGCACACTTGCGGCACTGGCCGGTTTTCTGGAGATCCACCCCTCCCGGATCTACACGGGCCTCTCCACGGATGGAAAACTCCTTCTTTGGTTCTCGGTGTACTCCGTCCTCCTCTATTTCGCATTCCGGTTCTGGATGGAGAGGAAAGGGGGCTGAAATTCGGAAAAGGATTTATCCTGCCTCCGAAGGCGATCAAGGCGTCCGAAAAAAGCGGCGGGTTCGCAGTCGCTGGATTAAGGCGGCAGAAACAGAGCGGACATGGCAAAAATAGATAAAGTCACAGTTCCGAGGAAGTGATCAGAAATGAGAAGGAGTTTTAGATCTTTCTCCGGTAACTGAAATGGCATTTGCGTAGATTTTTCTCGCGCAACTCCATATATTGTTCAAATTTCTTCTTCACGTTCTCTTCATCCGTGTTTTCTTCCCGTAAGGCACCAACACCCGCATCCGATGACATTCTAGATCATTCATCATCTTCCCTGTATGCAAAAAACGTTCCGATCTTCTTCCGGCAGAAATTCCAGCCTAAATACCCTTATTCATCAGATAAACTCCAAACAAGGTTCTAGGGGACCGGTGTCCCGGTCAGGATCCCTGCGTTTTACCTCCCTTCCTGAACTTTGAGGAGAGGGAATAGGCAAAGAGGAATAGGGCAATGAGGATGCTCATGAGGGAGAGTCCGATGACCGTATCGGAATAAAGGGGATTCCGGAAATACCAGGAGAGCCCTCCCAGCAGATGAGTCAGGCCCACAAGCGAGATCAGCGCCACGCCGATGGGATAGTGATCGGAGCCGGATAGAAGGGTAAGCACTAGGAACGCCGCAACATAATAAAACAGGATCAGACCTCCCATATACACAGGCAACAGATCGTTTTCCACCGCGTAACGGAGAAGCGGGCTCGCCTCATAGGCAAGGATGAACTCTCTACCCCCGGAGAGAAGGAAGGTGAGTCCATAGTCCGCAAGGACCGCGACCACCGGGACAATCCCGATAACCAGGGGGTTGATAAACAACCCTTGACCGATTGCCCTGTCCAATGTCACGCGATCTATCCTCCCCTTCCAAACCATATTTGTAATTTTTTTGCTTTATGATTCATTTTATTTAATCCTTTTTAGCATCCAATCTTTTTAAGGGACCTAAATTTTATTTAAGGCCATATTTTCAATTCGTTCCAGAAAGAAGAAGAGTTACATGCATATTAATTCCCATGGAAAAATCCTTTTCCACCCTTCCCGGGGCCTGGCCGTACCAGGTGCCGCAAGGAAAAAGGGCTTATGTTCTTGCCGGTCCCATGAGTATACTGATGCTTCCTGACACCAGCCCGGAGCGGGTCCCTGACAAGAGCGTCATCCTGATCGAAGAGGATTCCGGCTGCATGAAGGACTTCTATGCGCAGAAGATTGCGGTGGAGAGCTCCCTACAGGGGAAAACGGTGGTCTACCTGACCTCGCATTACAAAGATGACATCGTTTCCCAGATGACGCGGTACCAGATGCGAGTCCCCCCCACGTTGCAGATCATCGATCACTGCCACGGCCCTGGCCCGGTACGGGAACACTGCACAGGGGACCTCTGCATCCTGGACCCGGTCTCATCCATGGTCCTGGACCTGCCATTGCCTGAGTTCCGGTCGTTCCTCTCCGACCTTCGCCAGAGGAGCAGAACGGGGGGGAGTTATCTCCTGGTTTCGGACATGGGAGTCCTCCCTCACCAACAGGAACAGCTGCTCAGGGCTGTCGCCGATGGGGTGGTCCGCTTCCTGGCGCTCCAGGAGGGCGACAAGATAAGACGCTACATGCACGTCCTGAAGATGAAGGGGGCCATCCCGGTGGACAAGATGATCCCGTTCACCGTAACCGAAGAGGGACTCCTCATCGACACCAGGGAACGCCTTGGATAAACGGTCCCGGAGGACGGTGCGTTCCTGTCTCAACGATACAGAACGGTGATCTCGTAAAACCGGACCTTCTGTGCGGCCGAACCATTGAGGGACACCTCGAAGTCCCAGGTACCATTCACCGGGATCCCCCCGGAAGAGGAGATCGCCCGGGATGCTACCTTCGCCCGTTCGGAATCCAGGAAATCGACCACGAGCACCACCTTTCCTGCCGCCGACTGCCCGGAATTCCTCGCCTTCCCGAAGACCAGGAACGAATCGCCTCCATAAACTCCCAGGTGCTGTGCGATCTCGATAGAAGTATTTCCTGCCCCTTCCGGAGCGTTCCCTTCTGCGTGGAGGCATCCCGCCACCAGGCAGAATGCCAGGAACAATGCGACAATGAGGTACCCGTCCAGCGAGGGACTCCCGTTCCTGGCTGCCGTTTATACCCCCTCCCAATCTGACTTGTTCATCTGTTCCTCGTAGTATTCTTCCGTTTCATTCCTTGCCCTTTCGCTGCTGGTCCAGTTTGACACCCCAGGTCTTTTCAGAGGAGGTATAATGCAGGAAAAAGGAATGAACGGTAGGGATACGGATCCGGTGCGGCGCCGGCTTCCTGGTGCCGTGTTATCCCTCCCCATCGCCTATCTGTTTCATCAGATCCTCGTATGCCTTCTCCCTGTCGGTCTTTACCCCATCGATTTCCTTTCCCTTGTCCCAGGGGAGGGTAGGAAGGCCAATCTCCAGCCCGGAAAGGAGGCCCGTGATGGCGTCCACTCCCGGGAGGCGGAGATCAGTAAGACTGAAGGCATAGACGATCTCCTCCTGCTTCCCAGCGGAAAGGGTGATCCTCTCTTCATGATCCGCAAAGAACGGGAAGGAAAGCTTCAGGGAGTATTCCCCCGGTTCGAGAGGACCTAGCCTAAGGGGAGTGATCCCCATGAACTCACCGTCCAGGACCACGTCGGCACCCATCGGACTGGAAGAGATCACCATGCTGGCGGGACCCTGGCTTTTATTGGACGCAGGGGGTTCCCCGCTCGACTGCCCGGTCGAACGGTCGTGCGCCAGTTGGATGGACTGGGTTGTAAATGTTCCCGCCGTCACCTGGACCTGACGGTCAAAGGACTGGTATCCGGTGAGATCCAGGTGTAGGGAATGGATGCCGTCCGGAAGGGAATCGAGGGTGATGGGCGTAATGCCCTTCTTCTCCCCGTCTAGGACTACAGTTGCCGATGAAGGATTCGATTCCACTACCAGGACTCCGGTGGTGATCTCCGTTCCAGGGACCAGGTGCGCAAAGACCTTCACCGTCTGCCTGTCCAACACCGAAACGGACAGCAAAGCCTCATGGTATCCCGGAAGGGACAGGTTGAGAGTGCAGTGACCGGCAGGAACCCGTTCCAGGGTTGCCGGTGTCACTCCCCGTTCCGTGCCGTCGAGAAAGATATGTGCACCGGACGGATCGGTTGAAACTTCGAGGGCCCCGGCAGGCACTTCCAGGATCTCTTCCCTCGTTGCGCCAGGGCGGTAGAGAACCTTCGCCGCCTTATTGGTCTCCGAATTATTGACAATGCCGTGGGGAGATTCTTCCGCCACCCGTATGAGGATCTTTGACATGTCCGAACCCACTCCAGGGGCCCACCCCTTCACCATCACCTTCAGGACCTCGTTGTGACCCGATGGATAGGCGAGGTCCCACGACGAAAGGGTGATGCTGCGGCTCTGCCGGACCGGGAGGTCTGTCGGCCTCCCGTCGTAGGAAAGCACCGGGAACCAGACTGCGTCCTCGAGATCCGTCCACATGCGGAGTGTGTTATCCTGGGAGAAGGTGAACGTATCCTCCGAATAGATATCCATATACGCGGTCACCACGACAGGGGTCTGGTTTCCAATGATTTCCCCCTCTGGTTCCACCAGGATCCGCCATACATTCACGGAAGCTCCGACCGCCGACACGCAGATCAGGCCGGCCAGCATAAAGGCACAGAGGACAGTCCGTCGTGTTGTCCCTCCCCATCCTCTTTCTGGATTGTCTTTTTTCATACCTATCCTCCCTCGCTCTTTGCCGTTGCAGTGATCTCCACGCTGACCCCCTCGCTCGTGGCGGTGACAATGTACGATCCATCTTCGGGACCCAGGATCACCTTCGCATCGGCCCTCCCGTCAGCCCCTGTCTTCGTCGAATCGGGTTTCACTGCCCCTGACGGGCTTATGGAGAACCGAACGTCCGCCCGGTCCTTTGGGTTGCCTTCCCTGTCGGTGACTTCAATTACGAAGGACCCCTGAAGGGGCAGCCCTGGAAATCCCTGCTGTCCGCCTCCGGAAATGACCTTCAGGGTCACATCTCCGGGAGGGGGCGCCTGCCCGGCCGGGATGAGCAGCATTACACAGGCGAGATACCCCGCCACCATGAGGATGGCGGAATGCTTCAGCCCGAAACGAGCTTCCCCCTCGCTGATCTTCCCGATGATAAGTCCGCCAAAGAATGCGTTCACCATAATGAGATGGAAGAACCCCGACGTAAAGTCCAGGTCCTCGAGCTGGTTCCCTTGTCCGAAGAAGGATGTGGCTCCCAGGTCTTGCAGGAACGGCAGCAGCGAGGTGGTCAGGGTCAGGGCAATAAAAAAGACGATTCCCTGGGCGAAATAAAAAATGAATGTATATTGGGAGAGGCTCCCTTCTTTCTCCCGTTCGATCCCGATGATGCTCCGCATATCCTCCGACGCCTTGAGAATAAGATCGGATGTGGAACCCCCGCTGTAGGAAGCCTGGACCACCAGGAGTGTGTAGCGGGTGATCAGCTCGCTCTTCAGTGTGGCGGTCATCGCCTTCATGGCTTCCTCGAACGACTTCCCGAACGTCATTGCTGTGGCGGCAAGGCGAACGTGAGGTGTCAGGGCCCCAAGGTCAGTCCGGGAAAGTTCGAGAACGGACTTGACAGGGTCAAGACCTCCCCGCATCAATTCGGAGAGCTTGAAGAGAAACTCCGTATAACGCTCCTCCTTCTTCCGAATGCGGCGCTTTTCAAGAGTAATATCGACGGCATACGGAATGATGGCCGCGATTCCTGCAATCACGAGGATATGGTCCAGGCCGAAGGGTGACGGAGCCGCTTCCGGCACCTCCTGATCCGGTGTGGCAGCGGTATCCCCTCCTTCCACGGTTTCCATCTGCTTGATCAGGTCTTCGTAGGCCTTCTGCCGGTCAGACTTCTCTGCCTGCTTTTCTGCCCCGGGGAAAACGGCAAACCCGGAAAAATAGGCTCCTGCCACGAACAGCAGTGCCACCGCCACGGGAATCAGGACCGTGAAGTATTCTCTCCGTATGGTATATTTCAGACGGAGGCCTTCAAGGAACTGCTTCATGAGGATCATGGGGTGGTGGAGTACTTCACGGACAGCATCTGGAGAAAGATAAGATTGATCACGGGGATGAGCACGTAAATCAGCATGTCGAACATCTGTTTCGGGGTAAATGGCCCGAGTTCAATGCCGAGGGCTCCGGAGATTACGATTCCCAGGACTGACAGGGTAAGGATCATCACCACTCCTCCCAGGTAGCCCTCCCCGAATACTGCGAGAGAGTCCACGAACTCCTTGTAGATCTGCCTGCGGATAGACATCAGCTCCTTTGACTTTCCTTCCAGGTATCCCTTCAGGCCGCCACCGCTGTAGATAATATTGGTGATATCGATGCAGATGTCCCGGAAGAGTTCCGAAGGGGTATTGTTCACGAGCGAATGCATGGCCGTCACCACGTCCTCGCCAAGCACGTCTGTACGGAAGAGAACCTTCTTGAACTCGTGGGAGATGTGGCCGTAGTCTTCCCGAGCCACCCTCCGGAGAATATCCAGGGGAGTTGCCCCCGAACTTGCCAGGATGGACATGAACGAGAGGGCATAGGGAAGCTTCCGTTCGATATCCATTTTTTTATTCGAGATCTGGGTCTGGAGATAGAACGGGAATCCTACCCCAACTCCCCCGATACCGATCATCGGAAAAATCGATGCATAGAGAAGCGGCCGCTCTACCTGAAACGGGCTGAACGAGAACGTGAACAGGAGAATTCCGATACATACCATTCCTGCCCCGGCCAGGAGAGTGGTTACGATCCAAAGGGACATGAACATCCCGGGGGTCATCTCTGCATCCACCTGGTAGAGCATACGGGCGATGGAGGAGTTGGGTGACCGATCCAGTTCCCTCCCAAGGACGTAACAATATTTTTTATACCAATCGAGAATATTGACTCCGTTCATCAGAACCGCCCCAGGGAAAGGAAATCTTTAAATACGGTTTTAAGAGACATACATATGGCGAGATGCTATGAACATCTCCCCTATGTGGATGATATTCACGCGAAACCATTCATCCCCGCTATTTTTCCGATCGCTCGTATGGAAGGGTTTGTTATATAGACCAGAAGGAAGTTTGGTATTATAGAGTTATCTCATAGTCACTATATTAAAGTGTATAGAGTATAGAGATCTGTGTTTCCTTGATATAATTAAGGGTGGATGACCGCGAACGTCGCTGCTCCGTCGATCTGACGGGCTGGACCGACCTGTAGCTGCCGCGATGAGATTGTATTTAAGAGTCATTTTTAAAAAGAGTAAAGGAATGAACAGGCAACTCTGCTGGATAGTTACCGTCCTGTTGATCGGCGTTTTATTCGCATCCCTTCCAGCAGAGGCTGCCCAGAATGGCCAATCCGGAGAGCCGTCGTCTACCGCGGGCCATGACGATGAGGCCGCCATCGGATCCGGTAGCTCTCCAGGTTCCTCCTCCGGGCTTACCTCAGGGATCCAGGAATCCCATACAGAGGGGGCAGAAGCGTCCGGGGGGAATTACGGGGAACCCCACGATAGTCCCCCTGGCGCCGGCAGCAGCTCGGCGGAGTCTCCAGTTCAGGCGGGTCGGCCATCGGCCGGGCCTGATGGCGCAAAATCCGGTACAACCAGGGAGGGTGATCAGTCCGCATCCGGGAATCCCGGGGCCGGATCGGGTCGCGGATTGCCCCGGGGCTCAGACTCTGGAACGACCACCGGGAATCCGTATTCAGGGGAACGGGCCGGGGGAAAGGGGGCGTTTGCAGGCATGGTGATCTCGCCTGGTGCTCTGGGGATCCCCCGTTCCATTCCGGCGAGCGATGGCGGATACACGCCAGTCCCGGGTGCTGGCGGGGGTCCCGCACCTCAGCGCAGGCAGCAGGGGTCCCCTGCCCAATCCGGTAGCATTCCCTGCGGTCCTGCCCAGACGAGCACGCTTCCTTCCGCAGTGAGCCATGATGGAAACGCGCAAAAGGACGACCCTGCTTCACGAAAGCGGTCCAGGAAAGCCGGACTCTCTACCGATACATCCGGACCGGACTATTCCGTCCCCGCCTCTTCCGCTCCCGCACCACCGACCCTTTTCCCATTCAGCCTGCTGTTCTTCGGAGGATACCGGAGAATTTCGAAGAAGAATGTGCTGGAACATAACGCACGAAACGTCATCTACGAGGCCGTCGCCGAACAACCAGGCATTGAAGTGAAGGCACTTGCCGAAATGACGGGTATCAATGAGAATACTCTCCGGTACCACCTGGCAAGACTCGTTGCGACCGGGAAGATCACCTGTTTCATCCGCCCAGGGGTCGTGAGGTATTTCCGGAACCAGGGAGCTTTTTCCAGGTTCGAGCAGGTGGTGTTCCACTACCTCTGGACCGATACGCCCCGGGGGATCCTATGGCTTCTCTCCCGGCACCCGGGGCTGACCCGCCAGCAGATCGCAGATGCCCTTGCGATCTCCGGCCCATCCGTCACGCGGCAGATGGAGCACCTGATCGAGGACCGGGTGGTTGAGAACCAACTTTCAGGCCGGTCGAATCACTATTACCTGACAGAAGACGCCACCAAGGCAATCAACCAGCTGAGAGTCCGCCCCCCGGCCCTGGCCCTGGAGGCGGTCGGTGTGCGGCCTATTTCAATCCCGGCAGGCTGATTCTCAGCCGTCAGGACTTTTCGCAGGTGACTTTGACCTGAAGAGATTCGAGGGGATCGAAGGATATCGGTTCCGGGTAGGTGATGCGGCCGGACCGAGTATCTCCCTTCTATACCCGATAAGCGGGATGTGTAGCTTCCCATTTGAGAAAAGGTTTGATAAACACTGTCGATGGTCTGATGGAGACCGGTGTCCGGGGCTGGCGTCCCCGGACCCGCAGGTCCAGGAGTGAATTAAGAAATGAGAAAAATATTCGTTCTATGCACAGTGCTGGTGCTCATCCTGTTGCCGGCCTGTGTCATGGCAGCCGGGCCGCAAGGACAGGCTTCCGGCGTGGACAGTGGCACGGGCGGCAGCTCCCAGGCACAGCAGGCGGCCAGCGGTACTACGGGCAAGGGCCGGTTCGGGCCCCTCCAGAACGGTGATGCCCCCATGCTCCAGAACCGTTCCTGCAACCAGACCGGTGGACAGGATTGTGACATGATTCGGAATATGACTCAGAGTCAGGCCCGGATTGGTTATGCAACCGCGGGGCCCGGGGAAAGCCCCGGAGAAGAACTCCGTCGTGGTTCTGGGAATGGGTCTGAAGAGGCCGGACAGGCAGATCACCTCCAATACCAGATCTCTTCCCGGCACCGCTCATATTCCGGTCTTATCATGGAAAACAACCAGGGGACCGGGACCGGTTCGGCCGGACAGGGTGGTGACCGGGACCGGATCAAGGGCCGCGATATGGCGAGAAACCAGACCCATCTGCAGGACGGTTCCTGCGGAAACTGCCCGACCCTTTAAGGCAACTCCCGTGAATACCGGGTCCATCCCTTGAGATAGGGGCCCGGTTACCCTTTTTTGTTCGAATTCTCCAGCGATATCGGTCTGGAACCTTTATGGGAAGGGCCATTGAGGTGTGACTTACTGGTTCCTTGATGTCAATCTGTATATCCATGATATGGACTTCCCGTATCACTCTGTGAATAACAGCCTTCCACCGTGACGATCGAAGCAGGACGGATCCTGCTGCTCAAATGGACAGATCACGCACAATCCGGTATGCGTTCCGGGATCGAAGAGAGTCCGCATCACAGGACCCTGCCAAAAAACGGGAGTGGAAAAAATAATTGGATGGGGTGCTGCCGGTCCAGAGCCCCATCACACATAGAAAGATTGTATTCAACAGATCAGGGACTCTTCTGTTCGGATTCCTCATGTGTTTCCGATGAGAGTTCTGCCCTGCACTCTGCAACGTCCTTCATATTCTTCCTGAAATTATACAGCATGAAGACACATATCCCGACGCTGATAATCAGGATCGCCGAGAGGAACAGGTCCTGGCTCTCCCTGAAGAAGGGAAGCGATGCGATCAGGTAGCCGAAGAGGACAAAACCCGTTACCCAGAGGATCCCGCCTGTGACGTTATAGGCGAGGAACGCAGGGTAGTCCATCTTGATAATGCCCGCTACGAACGGAGCAAATGACCTGATACCCGGGATGAAGCGGGCGAGGATGATGGTGCTCTTGCCGTATTTCTTATAGTAGAGCTCGGTCATGTCGACATAGCGACGATCTACCCGGCATTTCCCGCGGTCCAGCAGCCAGCCTCCAAAATAGGTACCGATCCAGTAATTCACCGAATCGCCGAGGATGGCCGCCGCAGAGAGGAGAATGATGATCACAACTACGTTCAGTCCGCCCGCGGCCGAGAGGAAACCCATGAGAAAGAGGAGGGAATCCCCCGGGAGGAAAGGGGCAAAAACAAGACCGGTCTCGCAGAAAATGATCGCGAAAAGGATACCGTAAATCCAGATCCCATATGTCTCCATCAGCTGGGGGATTGCGTCCTGGACATGCAGTAGGATATTGGACAGCGACAGGAGGTCTGGAGGAATCATTGAATAATATTTAAAATTCCATGAATAATAGGCTGTTGCATACGGGAGACGAGGAAAACAGTCTCGCACGATTCGGGATTCTCTCATTCTCCCCACCATAAAACCTTTAGGTGCTGCCGACCTATCGCTTGAGTTATCGAACCATTCCATGCCTCTCCTTGATCTCTCTCATTTCACCGGGCTCTCCCGAAAAGAAGCAGAACGGCGTATCCAGGAGGACGGACCAAACGAACTCCCCACCCCTGATACACGGAATTTTATTACCATAGTCTGGGACGTCATCCGTGAGCCGATGTTCCTGCTCCTGGTAGGAGCGGGGCTCATTTATTTTGTCCTCGGGGACGTTGAAGAAGGAGCCCTCCTCCTCTCCTTTGTCCTGGTGATCATAGGTATCACCGTCTACCAGGAGAGGAAAACCGAGAGAGCCCTGGAGGCATTGAGGAACCTGTCCAGCCCGAGGGCCCTGGTCATCAGGGATGGGAATCTTGTGAGGATTGCAGGGAGGGATGTGGTCCGGGAAGATCTCCTCTTTGTGAGCGAAGGCGACCGCATCGCGGCCGATGCACTCCTTCTCTCCGGGACCAATCTCTCTATTGACGAATCGCTCCTGACCGGAGAATCGGTCCCGGTAAGGAAACTCCCTGCAGAAGGCGAGCCCGGCGCCTCAAGGCCCGGTGGAGACGATCAACCCTGGCTCTTCTCGGGCACCCTTGTCGTGCAGGGCCAGGGCATTGCGAGGGTCAGCACGATCGGTATCCATACCGAGATGGGCAAGATCGGCAGGGCACTACAATCCGTGGAACCTGAGAAGACCCGGCTCCATGTCGAAACCTCCTATATCGTCAGGAGCATCGCGACCATCGGGCTCATCCTCTGTGTGACAGTGGTGGTTGTCTACGGTCTTACGAGGGGTGACTGGCTGCACGGATTCCTCGCAGGGATCACCCTTGCGATGGCTCTCCTTCCCGAGGAGTTCCCTGTCGTCCTTACGATATTCCTCGCGTTGGGTGCGTGGCGGCTCTCGAAACTGGATGTCCTCGCCCGGCATGTCCCGGCCATCGAGACCCTTGGAGCAACGACGGTTCTCTGCGTGGACAAGACCGGCACCCTCACCCTGAACCGGATGACCGTTGCGAAGTTGACGGTCGTCGGTTCCTCGTTCGATTGTTCTGCCGGTGACCGGTGCAGGACCGTCCCTGAACCGTTCCACGAACTTCTCGAGTATGCCATGCTTTCCTGCAAAAAGGATCCCTTTGATCCCATGGAACAGGCGTTGCTCGCGAGAGGCAGGGACGGTCTCTCCGGCACCGAGCATATCCACCAGGATTGGGAACTCCTGCTCGAATACCCTCTCTCCCGGGATCTCCTGGCTATGTCCAATGTCTGGCGGTCGCCGACAGGGGACGAGTATNNTCATCGCGGCCAAGGGGGCCCCGGAGGCAATTTTTGACCTGTGTCACATGGAGGAGCGGGAGATTGCGAAAAGAACCACTGAGGTCGAGGAACTGGCCGGTCAGGGACTTCGTGTGCTGGCTATGGCGAAAGCGCATTTCAGCACGGGAGAACTCCCGGATGGCCAGCATGCATTTCCCTTCACCTATCTGGGGCTGATCGGATTTTCCGATCCGGTGCGACCCGATGCTGCCGAAGCGGTGGGCGAATGCAGAACCGCGGGTATCCGCGTGGCCATGATCACCGGCGACTATCCTTCGACTGCACGGAATATCGCCCTTCAGATAGGGCTCCCCGGAACCGATAAAATCCTTACCGGTCCCGAGCTGGAATCGATGTCCGAGGAAGAGAGAGATGCAGAGATACGCTCCACCTCCGTGTTCGCCCGTGTCGTTCCCGAACAGAAACTTCTCATTGTAAAATCATTGAAATCGGCGGGGGAGGTGGTGGCCATGACAGGAGACGGAGTCAACGATGCCCCGGCACTGAAGGCCGCCCATATCG
>DAEV01000016.1 GCA_002509495.1 Methanolinea sp. UBA473
TCAACGAGCTCAAGGGTCGTGACCCCGGAGCCTTTGCCGCCGACCCCATGGTCGTCGAGGTCAAGGAGGCCGCAGGCGGCGTTGAGGTTGCCGCTGCGGGTGTCAATCCTCAGTTCCTGGAGATTGAGAAGCGTCTGGACAAGATCGAAAAGCAGATCGAGTTCGCCGATGCAGAGATCGCCCAGCGGGTGGGCAGGAAAGTCGGCCGGGACATAGGGATCCTCTATGGCCTGGTCGCCGGGCTGACGGTATTCGTCATGCTGCTGGTCCTGCTCCCGAAGCTGAATATGATGATGTGAAGGAGGTGTGAAATTATATGTTCAGATTCGAAAAAGAGCAGCAGGTTTGGGACTTCAACGGCACCAAGATCGGTGGACAGCCTGGCGAGTACCCGACCGTACTGGCTGCCTCAATCTTCTATAACAAGCACGAGATTGTGCTTGATGACAAGACCGGAAAGATCGACAAGGCAGCAGCGGAGGCTCTCTGGAACAGGTGTCAGGAGCTCTCAGATCTCGTGGGAATTCCTCACTTTATCCAGATCCTCGCTGAATATCCCGCGGCATTCGAAAGCTACTTCCAGTGGTTCGACTCTGTCGACAACAAGACAGCGTTCTTAATGGACTCCTCGGTGCCGGCCGCTCTCGCGCATGCCTGCAAGTATGTGACCGAGGTCGGACTGGCGCACCGGGCCATCTACAACTCGATCAACGGTTCTATCCTGCCGGAGAACATCGAAGCGCTCAAGAACAGCGATGTGAACTCGGCGATTGTGCTGGCCTTCAACCCTGCCGATCCCTCGGTGGCCGGCAGGGAGAAGGTGCTGGTGGAAGGTGGTGTTGCGGGTCAGACTAAGGGAATGATCCCGATCTCTGAGGAGTGCGGTATCACCCGTCCAATCCTCGACACCGCTGCGACTCCCCTCGGACTCGGTTCAGGCAGTGCCTACCGTGAGATCCTTGCGTGCAAAGCGCTCCACGGCTACCCGACCGGTGGTGCATACCACAACATGACCGTTGCATGGACCTGGCTCAAGCGCTGGAAGGGATCCAAGAAGAACCCCTCCAAGCAGGTGGAGACTCTGAAGGGCAAGGACGTTTACCTCAAGCAGCTGCTGCACCACTACCAGGGCGCAAATATTGACAGTGTCGTTCAGGCTTCCTGGTCCGCACCCGATATCGGCTGCANNCCGACCTGATCATGTACGGCCCGATTGAGAACGTCGAGCCGATGATCACGGCACAGGCCTACATGGATATCGTGACGCTCGAGGCAGTGCGCCCGCTCGGTATCGATGTCAAAGCAGAGAACCACCCGATCTTCAAACTCATTTAATTTTTTTTTGATCCGTTCATTTTCTGACTTCTTGCACTTTTCTCTGGTTCTCACATTCGCCCGCCGACGGGTGGGCAGGGGGTGCGAGGGGCGGAACTGTGGTTCCCCTGCACGGAAAATCGCCAGGTTCATACTTTCACTCCGCCTGAAGAGGGGGTTTATCCCTTCCATGCGCACATCCTGCCTGGGAAGGTCATGGAAGAGCCCGTGAAACGCTTACCTGAATCGCATTCGGTCGCCGCCCCCACGTTCCCGGAGCTTCCGAAGCCTGCCCGGTTGACCAGGGGGCTCCCTCCAGGCCAGGAGGGACTTTCACGGACAGCTCACCGCTGGATACATGCCGGAAGAGCTTTGAACGCGGTGGATCAACCATTTGCAAGGCGGATGGCAGAGATGATCAGAGCCCATCCCGTCAATGATCCGTCGATTCGGGAAGATCCGCTGGAGGCCGCCGTGTTCTCCCTGCTCATCGAACTCCTGAAAGAATAGGAGCGAGATGGACAGAACAGGTCCCTCCCTGATAGCCCGGATTGGCGGTATTCCCGATGATAAACCATATAATGATATATCGAAAGGGGGTCGATTTCTCATCCTCCGTGTTCCCGGATTCTCCTGGAACGCCATCATCAGACAGGAGGGTGTAGTTGCCCAACCGGCATCACGCAGCCATCTTTCTTTCCGGGTCTGCAGTATTCCGGATGCAGATTCCCGCCCCGCGTTGAGAGTGTCGGGGTACCCCTGCCCGGGGAACGAAAAAATATCCAATCATGTTCAGGTCCTGCGCTTGTGCCCGCTGCAGCAGGAAACCGGTTCCTGTCAGGGTGGAAAGAATCAACCTTCCCTGCGCAACTCCCATATCCGGGATATCCGTCCCGGAACTACACGGTAGACTGACAACTGCTTTTTTTTTTTAAAAAAGATCAACAACCCGCTCATAGCCGGAAAATTGCATAGCAATTCACGGAAAGGACGAAAAGGATGGAAAGGATTCCCGGGTTTTACCAGTACATTTTCGGATTACCGCATGAAAAAATGGTTTCTTTAGATCTCTTTGAACAGGACTACGATATCGTCGAAATCCATCATCCCGTTTCCATTGAAATCAAAGAGAGAGACTGGTTCATTCCCGGGGATCCATTCGAGATATTTGAACAGTACTGCAAGATCATCGAAATCGAGCATACCATTCCCGTTCAGGTCCTCGTAGAGCCCATCCCCGTCAGGATCCGTGGGTAACGGGCAATCCGTCCCCCCGCACTGGATACCTGCTGGTTCCGCCTCACTTGAGTTGACGGGAAATGCACGCAGAGGGATCGTATCTGCTGTGGCAGCTCCGTATAATGCATTAAAACCGTCTGTGGCATTCGCTGTAACCGGACAGGGCGACCCGGATGCCGTCCCATCACCCGCAAACGGATCCACATCCCCCGTGCTTCCTCCGCCATCGAACGGGCACGGCAACCCCGAGGGGGTCGGATCACCCGCAAACGGATCCACATCCCCCGTACTGCCTCCGTTGTCGAACGGGCAAATTCCGGCGGATACGGGAAATGTACATCCCAGGAACATAGCCAGAGCTCCAACTACCGCAATCACATGCCTGATATTCATTCTGCCACCTTGATTGGAGATTGTTGTCCCCTGAGGGGTCTCAGCATCCCGAACAGGGGACCAAACAGGTACCACTCTTCCGCATTCCTATATATATTCTGTGGATGTTGAGTTTCCACGGAATTTCCTGACTGGAAACTGCAGGGATCCGTTAAATTCGACTTTTAAAAGAGATATCGGTTCACTAGATCGGTTTGTCCGGATATCCGGATCGACGGCAGGAGGGCCGGGAGAAGAAGAAGTATTTCATGGAGAGACCACAGACTATGAGATCGATGGGGGTTCCCTTCATGCGGCTTCGAATCCTTGCGGACAACAACACTCTGATAGATCACTATTTCGAAGGGGAACCTGGATTTTCCGCCCTTGTGGATACCGGGGAGTGCCGGGTGCTCTTCGACACAGGATTCTCCGAGGTGTTCCAGAGGAATGCACAAAAAATGGGGGAGGACCTTCTCCAGCTCGACTTTATTGCCCTATCTCACGGCCACTTGGACCATACATGGGGCCTCGTCCCACTAATCAGGAGCTTCACACGATCCGAGATAGAAAAGGTGCCCTATCGAAGACCTGTCCTTGTGGCCCATCCGGACGTGTTTCGTACGAGGAGAAAAGCGCCTCTCCGGGAGAACGGCTCCCTCCTCTCCGAAGAGAAATGCCGGGAGCATTTCGATCTCAGGCTCTCGAGAGATCCTGTATGGATCAGCTCCGATCTTGCATTCCTTGGCGAGATTCCACGCAGGTTTCCCACAGGGAGTTCCCCTGCGCTGCGGCAGATCCTGCGCGACGGAGTATATGAATCCGATCAGATCCTGGATGATTCGGCTCTGGTCTGGAAGGGAAACGAGGGCCTCGTGGTGATCACCGGCTGTTCCCACTCCGGAATCTGCAACATCCTGGCCCGCGCCTGCGAAGTATGCGGCGAGAAGAGGATTGTCGATATCGTGGGCGGCCTGCACCTGATCCGTGCACAAACCAGTGTTCTGGACGAGACAATTCGTGGCTTAAAAGAGATGGGGGTTACCCTGATGCACCCATGCCACTGCACCGACCTTTCCGCAAAAATTGCCCTGGGCCAGGCGTTCACGATCCGGGAAGCGGGATCCGGTCTGATGCTCACGTATTAAACTGCGGCGAGTCCTGATCGGGTCACCCTGGTATCCACGATTCCTCTCCTTTCCTCCAAATGTGCTAAATAGGAAAAATGACTATATCCAAGTATATTTTGGTAAACGAGGCGTTTTTCGGGATGGAGATTGCAGAAGGATTCGACGTGTTTCTGGTGAAGGAATGGGACTCGTTCGCCATCCTCGATCTGTATAAGGCTGGCGGATGGTGGAAGGAGACCTACGATCCGGCTCTCCTCCCCCATCTGGTGCGATCCAGTTTTTGTTTTGCCGTGGGGGTTCACAGACCTTCGGGCAGGACCGTGGGGATGGGACGGCTGATCTCCGATGGAGTTTCGGATGGATATATCCAGGATCTCGTAGTGCTACCGCAATACCGCGGGATCGGGATCGGCAGGGCGATCGTCCGGAGGCTCGTGGACTTCGGCCTTTCTGCAGGGGTCACATGGATTGCACTCATCGCGAAACCGGGCGCTGAACCATTCTACGAATGCATGGGCTTTTCTCCCATGGCAGGATTTATCCCGATGCTGTTCCATGGTGAGGGTAAGTGATGCTGACAGGCAGCCTGTTCAGACCGGTCACCCTCGCGGACAGGGCATTCTTCCTGGCCCACTACGCAAACTACCCCCAGGTCCATAGCGATAATTCCTTCGCAAATATAGTCTGCTGGAACCACTTTGCGCATTACACCTATGCCTATGTGAACGATGCGATCATCCTCTCCAGTACGATCGACGGACAGACGAAGTTCCGGCCTCCCATCGGGGAAAGGGATCCGGATCTTCTCGACGACGTGATCAGGCTGGCGGTGGACGCAGGCGATGATGCTCCCCTGGCACTGATCGATGCCGGGACCCGGGATTGGATCCGCGAGATCTATCCCGGGCTTCCCCTCCACCCCGATCGGGCTTACTTCGAATATGTCTACCAGACAAGGGACCTTTCCGCCCTTTCCGGTAGCAAATTCCTCACGATACGCCGGCACCTCAACAGGTTCAGACGGGACTGCGATCCGCTTGTCGAGCCTGTAAATGAAGAAAATTTCGATGGTATCAGGAATTTCCTGGTAGAATGGTGCGAATGGAAACAATGCAACGGACATCCATTCCTCGGATATGAAAAGGACGCAATGCTTTTCGCGATCGACCATTTCCGTGAACTGGACCTTCACGGCCTTTTTATTGAAGCCCGGGGCAAGATGGGAGCCATTGCAATCTTTGAAGAGCTGAACCCGTCCACTGCGGTGGTCCACTTCGAGAAAGGCTTACCTGATTGCGAGGGCATTTACAAAGCCATCAATGCAGAGACTGCAGCATACTTAAAAAACCGGTATGAATTCATCAACAGGGAGAGCGATATGGGAGTTCCGGGGTTGCGGGAGGCAAAGATGCGGTATCATCCCCATCATCTTGTCGAAGTATACTACGCAGAGAGAGCAGACCTTGAAAAGGTAATCTGACCGATTTTCGAGCAGGGATCTGCATGTGCGCCGTAAAAGGACCCGGATGGCCAGGATATAATAATAATATAATAGTGTGTTTATAAACCAAAAACCTGCAATTTAAAAGCATTTTTTCTCTTGAAATTTCTTGGTGCGCGTCGGGAATCGGGGGCAGTTTCGTGCCGGATTCGAATTACGGCAAATAATGTCATATTTTATCCAAAAAGGCTCAAAAATAACCCAGTTAATTGAAAATGGCGGCCAATTCACACGGGGAATTATGCAAAGTTTTAAAATAGGGAGATCAAACTTCTTAGAAATAGTTCTCACAGGAACTATAGTGGGAGAAATTCCAATGCTCGAAATGAAAAGAGAATTGAATGTCCGCAACATGAAGGACAACGACGTGGTAAAGAAGTTTAAGAGCGACAAAGCGTGGGGTTTATGTACCAACGTGGATCTGAAGAACTGCAACCCGGAGACGATCAGAAATCCTGAAAAGATCCGGGAGTTCATCCTTCAGCTCTGCGATCTCATCGAAATGAAGAGATTCGGAGACCCCACTATTGTTCACTTCGGCCCGAATGAGCGGGTTGCAGGGTACTCAATGACCCAGCTGATCGAGACATCCCTCGTCTCGGGTCACTTCGCCAATGAGACCAACTCTGCCTACCTGGATATATTCAGCTGCAAGGAGTATCCCCCCGAAAAGACTGCCAGGTTCTGCCAGCAGTTCTTTGAAGCAAAATCGATGGACTTCAATGTAGTGTTCCGGTACTAAGAGAACTAATCCTATATTCCGGGCCCCGGCCCGGTAAATAAACGGTTCGCATCCAGCGATGACGACACCCCGGTGCCTCCGGGGAATTGTCGCACTTTTTTATCAGTATCTGTCCACCCGGGTTCCGATCTTATCGTAATGAGGAGGGGGATACCCTGAAGGGTGCTAGAGGATCCCCATAATACCTTCCGCGATGATCTTCACCGCAATGGCCGCCACCAGCATCCCCAACACCTTCGCCATAATATCGGTGACGCAGTCGCCCAGCAATCGCTGGATATGTCCCGAGAACCGCAGGATGATCCACGTTGCAACCAGAGAGAGCGCGATAGCCACCGCGGGGACCACCATACCGTACTCATTCGCAAGCAGGAGAACGGTGGTGATCGCGCCGGGACCGCATAAGAGGGGGGTTCCGATCACAACCCCGGCAACGGTGGGGGTGTGATCTTTTGATCTCGAGATATCAATCCCGAGGGCCATCTGCATTCCCAGGATGAACAGCAGGATCCCCCCTGCCACCTGGAAGCTTGGGAGGTCGATCCCCAGGACGTCAAAGATGAAGAAATTGAAGAACAGGAAGAAATAAAGGAGAAATCCCGCCACGGAGACTGCAATGAGAGCCTGTTTTCTCACCTCCGCCACTGAGGCACCCTTGACCATGGTCGTAAAGATGGGCACGGAGAGAAGGGGATCGAGAATCACGAATAACGCAGAGAATGCATAGATGATTGCCGGAATACTCCCCTGCATAACGGCAGAGCTATTCGATTCATATGGTGATAATACCGGAGGTCAAACGGGATCAGGGTCCGGTCTGTATTCAGGAATCACTATTCAGGAATCATTTC
Organism: Methanolinea sp. UBA473; assembly: GCA_002509495.1. GTDB lineage: Archaea > Halobacteriota > Methanomicrobia > Methanomicrobiales > Methanospirillaceae > Methanolinea_A. Next base: position 7,150 of record DAEV01000016.1, read on the forward strand.
TCCGGCACAATAAAATTAAGAGTTCCACGGGGTCAGGGTGCTCCTGGATAAGCACCTGATCGATAGGGGGGTTGATGCCAGATTCTNNTGTCCGGCAAAACGAAAAAACCAGGCTGCATCTCCAAGAGCATTAAATCATAGTCTTTTTTAGTTAAATAACTTCACGCTTTTACATTCCTGCCCCACCACGGCGTCGGATGGGGATGGAGAATTACAGATTTGCTCCATCCTGGTTCATCTCCTGTCTACGAGCCTCCTGGGCCGCCCTTTCACGGTATAGAGCTCCATCTCGCCGGGGGATGTGAAGTGGAGCAGGATCTCGAGGCTGCTTCCGATCGTCGTGGCCAGATTAGGTTTGAATCTGGAGAAAGACCTGATGAATTGCTCCTGGATCTCTTCCTTCGGCAGGGATCCGGGGTCCAGCGACTCCATGCTCACCCGTAATGCCACATCCCCCTCCTCCTTTCCGGGGTACACAAAAGCCTCATATTCCCCGGTAAGGTAATCCATATTCCCGCGCTGGAATACACATCTCTCGATATCGACCCGGTTGACAGGTGTCTCAAGGATCCAGACCGTTTCCGCCTCCCTTTGAGGATTCAGGATCTTCATATGGGTCCTCCCGCAGGCGCAGGTCTCCCGTGTAAGGACCACGGTGGTATCCTCCGTGTCGTAGTTGATCAGCAGGGTGCCGCAACGGCCGCCAACCGGGAGGAGCGTGGTGAGCACTGCCCTCCCACACTCGCCGTCCCGGACGAACGATGCCATGCCTGGATCATAGACATCGAGATGGACGATATCCTCAGGGACGTGCAATCCTCCCCGTTCGGAACATTCGCCGCACATTGTGCCCTCCGTGCTGCCGTAGGTGTTATAAACCTCCCGCTCCCACACCTCCGAGAGGTACGCACGGGACTCCTCGGCAAAACTCTCTCCTCCCACCACAAGCCTTTCAAGGGAGGATTCCCGGGGAGAGTGCCCTTCCTTTTGCATCTGCCTGGCAAGCCGCAGCAGTTTGAACATGCTTCCCACGATCCCTGTAGGCCTGTAGTTCTCGAGAATGCGGAAGGGAAAATTGCACTTGCCTGTGGGGATGATGGTCATTCCTATCTCCCGGGCTGCGAGGGTCATGGTGTTTGCCCCGACATTCATACCATAAGACGCGCAGATGACCATCCTGTCCCCCTTTCCGAATCCCTGGGAGACGAAGATCCGGGCATATTTCTCCGCATACCTCATCCAGTCCTCCCAGGTGAGGAAAAAACTCTTGGGGACACCTGAGGTTCCGCTGGTCTCGTGCACCGTGAAGATTGAATCCCAGGGGGAGCTCCTGAACCGGAACTCCTCAGTCGCAGGCGGTTGATTTGCCCTTATCGTCTTTCCGGAGATGATGGGCAGGTGAAGGAGATCCTCGTGGTCCCTTACCTCTTCGGAACGGATGCCATGCTCCCGGAACCAGTGGCGATAGAACGGGGAATGATCCCTCGCATACCGGATCGTGTACCGGATGCGCTCGTCGATCAGGGAATCGAGATCGCTGCGGGACAGGGTCTCGAACGGGGCGTTGAACCAGGGAGGATGGTTTATCACGTGAAAGGGATAGTGTTGCCTGCTTTATTACACCTTTCAAAGCGGAATAAATCGTTCGGAACGGATGACAGCCAGGGCGGCATTTCCTTCCGCACCAAGGGATACCGGGGGTCCGCCGGGATCAGGGGAGACAACTCCCGCGTTCCATGAAAAATATCTTTAAATCCTCCGGGGATCTCTCTTCTCCATAGGACCAGAGGTTGAATCTCATGGTATCGGTGAAGCGGTATAAATGCAAGGTCTGCGGGTATATCTACTCCCCTCTCAGGGGTGAACCCCACAACGGGATCCCTGCCGGGACTGCGTTCGAGGATCTGCCTGAAAATTACGTTTGCCCCATATGCGGTATGGAGGGAAAAGGAAAGATAGGAACATGGGGATTCGACGAGTGGGTCCCCACCAAATACATCTGTTCGGTCTGTGGATATGTGTACGATCAGAACCGGGGCGAGCCTCACCGGGGGATTAAACCCGGGACCGCATTTGAGGATCTCCCCGAGAGTTACACGTGCCCTGTCTGCGCACTTGATCCCAAGCTTTCCAAAGAATTCGGGAAAGTATTCAAGCAGGGATTCGGACCCCTGCATCTCTGAGAACGGCGGCAGAAACTCAAAAACTGGCTTTCCGGGAAGAATGGATCGATAAAGGTACCGGAGAGTCTAATTTCCCTTCTTTTCCCGAATGACAAGGATGGCAGTGTCCACGATGGACGCCAGGTCAACAACTCCAAACCTGCCCGAATTGATGGCAAGATGGTACGGGGAAGGATCGTCGATGTCGATGTTGTAATACTCCCGGTATCGATGAGCCTCACTTGCTTCGCGTTCCAGGGTGAGTGCCCTTGCCGTCTCCATGCTTTCGACGGCGTCACGATCCAGGATCCGGCTAACACGGCAATCTATCGGTGCAAACAGCCAGACTTTCAAATCTGCATTCTGCACGAACCAGCCGGAGAGCCTGCCTTCGACGACGATATCGTCACGCTGTTCCGCGATCTCCTTCTGGCGCGCATCGATCTCCCTGTCGATAGCAGGATTGCTCTCTGCAAACCGTCCGAACTCGGCAAGATCCATTCCTTGTTCGGCTGCCATCTGACGAAAGACCTCACCTGCGGAGATGAGGGAGAAACAGTGGGCGGTCGCCAGGTGGCGGGCGAGGGATGTGGTGCCGCTACCGGGAAGGCCGCTCACCGTGATTCGCATCAGATGCCTCCGATATTCAATGCCTTCCTGACCACCTGGCTGATCGTAAGGGAACAGATCATGTACCAGAGAATCCAGGCGGGAACGGGACCCAGGATGGCATCGGAAAGCGTATGGAGCCCGAAGAACGGCATGACGATCGGTGCGTCCGGCGTGATCGCAAGGCGGAAGAGGAGCCAGAAGAAGATGGGCACCGTGAGGATGAGGATATATGCCATGGGGGTGAACTGCTGCTGGGACATCTCCAGCTGCTCCTTCATCATCTTGTCCCTCTTTGCCTCCAGCTTCTTGATCTTCTTTTCGTCCTGGGAGAGCTGGGCTTCCCGGAACTCCTTCTGGAAGATCTTCATCCGTTCCTGCACTTCCTGCATCCGCTCGTAATCGATGGTGTATTTCTGAATGAGGGAGGAGTAGAGACCTGTTGCGGTGGAGAGGAGAATGATGAGGATGTAGAACGGCATGAGTTCCGCGAGCGGCGAAAAAAGCACATCCATGGCTGCTCCCACTGCAGCCCGGATGGGGGCGATGCTGTAGGAGAGGATCATGAGCATGGCGACGCCCAGGGCGATGAACCCCCCGAATTTCTTGGTGTTCATTCCATTCACCGCAGTACGGCCGCCATCTCTTCTACCGCTTTTTCGAGGAGCATATCGGCATTGGTAACATATTTTACAGTGCACCCTGTTGTCATCGAGTAGGCCGCGGCGATTGCGCGATTGAACTGCTGGTGTTCTGCAATTGCCCGCGCTCCCTCCATGTCCCTCGTCCGGGTCTCGTCGGTAAGCCTCCGCATGAGGATCTGATCCTCGTCGGTCTCGACGAGGATGATCGTATCGGGCATCAACTCCTTGAGCACCCATTCCGGAAGTCCGGCCAGGTATCCTTTCGGAGTCTTTACCGAAGCGTGGGTATCGATAAGTACGTTGCCCTCCTCCCGGGCCACGGCCCTTGCAGCACTCTGCTGGAGAATCTTCTGGGCATCCCTGGGAAGTTTCCTCATCTCATCCCGGTCTTTTGCAAGGCCGTCCTTCTGGGCGGTCTCGAACATATAACTCCCAAAATTGAGGGATTTATAGGTAATCCCCTCTTGTTCCAGGGATTTCAACGCCCCGGTCACTACTGTGGTCTTTCCCACGCCGGGGACGCCGGTAATGATCACTCTCCTTCCTGTCATCCTCACTCCTTCCCGAAAAATGTCCTCATGAACGGGTACATCTCCATGATCTGCTGGCTGGCGATCTCCTCATACAGCCTGTAGGTGATGCTGACCGTCAGCAGGAGACCCGTCCCGCTTACCGCTCCGATGACACCGAAGAGGTTGGCAAAAACGGAGAGAACCCCGATAAACACACCGCCGATCACCGTGACCCTCGGAATGTACCGGTCCAGGTACTTCTCAAGCACCTGCGGGTTCCTCCGGTATCCCGGAATGGACATCCCTGAGAGCTGGATCTGGCGGGCAACGTCCTTCGAGTCCATACCGGCCGTCTTGATCCAGAACAGGGCGAATATCGCCCCTCCCACCACCACGACGAGGATATCGAGCCCCATCCGGAGGAGGACCTCCCAGGGGGCATGTCCGAGGTCGTACGCCCACCACATCCAGTCGGAGGGCCCATTGATCGGGGCCAGGAACCACATAATTCCGTTCAACGGCGTGGCCCCTTCGAATACCCCGAAGATCGTGATTCCTACGTTGGATAGGAAGAGCCCGATCATCTGGATGTTCGCCTGGAGCACGCGGACGAGGATCATGGGGAGCACGCTCGCATAGATGAGTTTTACAGGGAACCGTGCTCTCGCACCCCGTACCTGGGCATGCGCCATCGGAATTTCAATCCTGGTGGATTCCACGTACACGATGACAAGGAAGATCGCAATCGTAGTGACAAACGCGATCATGTCCGTGCTCATATACTGCAGGAAATTCGCCCCATCCATCAGGACTGCGGCCAGCCTCGGGAAGAACCCGACAGGATACTGGTCGGTCACAGGGGCCCAGTTGATGAAGCCGTTGATGATCGCTTCGGAGATCCCTGCGATGATGAAAAGTCCCACTCCTGACCCTATCCCCCACTTGGTGACCACTTCGTCCATGAAGACGATGAGAAGTCCTCCAAGGCAAACCTGCAGGAAGATCAATACTGATACAAGGAACAGGTTCCCACCGAAGAACATATCCGCAATAATCGGGTCCGGGCGCAGGAATCCACCGATGAGGTTCGGAGCTGCCTCAATGATGATCATTACGAAGATCAGGAGTTTCTGCAACCCCATGTAAAGGATCTGGCCGCGCATATCGCTCGTATCTATGTGGAACAGGTCCGCTCCTTTCAGGAGCTGCAGTACGATCGACGCTGTGACAATCGGGCCGATACCCAGCTGGATCAGCGATCCGTTGGAACCGGCCAGGAGAGCACGCCAGTAGAAGAAGATGTCCTGGGAACTCGGATCGAGGCCGAACAATGGGATGTTCGTCAGCACAAAATACAGGATGAGAATGCCCGCCGTCCAGATGAGCTTGTTTTTAAAATGGACGTGGCCCTCAGGGCTTTTTACCGTGGGCATCGCTGCGAGCAGCGGTTCCATTCGGTCCAGAAGTTCTCCCATGCTTACACCTGAAAATAAGGTCAGGGAACCAGGGCCTGGCCACCCATCGCCTCAATTTTCTGTTTCGCCTGGCCGGAGAATGCTCGTGCCGAGATCTGCATCTTCTGAGTCACTCTTCCGCTGCCAAGTATCTTATCGATACCGATCTGATCTGCACGAACCACCACGGCATCGCCCTCCTTCTCCGCCATCCCGGCTGCGAGAAGGCCCGGAATCATCTGGTCGAGCTCTCCAATGGAGATCACACGCGACCGGATCCCTGTCTTGCTCACGAAACCGTGCTTTCCGTTGTGCACTTCCCCGTAGAGCAGGAAGTGGGAGAAGCGGTGGTCCCGGTGGCCGGCCCTTCCGCGGCCCCCCCTGTTTCCTGCTCCGCGGCGGTTCTTGTGGGTGCCCCCACCACAGGTCCTCGAACCCCTGTACTTGGATCGCTTGTTCACTGGCATTCATTCACCTCATCTTATACAGGAGTGCGTTGATCTCGGTCCCATAATACCCGAGCGCGCCTCCCTGGGGGAATGTCCGCTTGATCGTGCGGTATCCCTTCCTCGGAGGATGCAGCCGGAGTACTGGTTTGACCCCTGCAACGTCCGAGAGCCGGGCCTCCCCAGAGGCCAGGGCTTTGGCAAAGTCTCCGATACCCGGGTACATGGAATTCTCCCTTACGTAGTCATCGGTAAGCGGCCGGTTCCCTTCCAACCTGCCTCTCGTGCGAAGGATGGTTTCGATCGTAGCGGCATCCACCTCACCGTACGCCACGAAGTCCTTGACTTTCCGGATCATGCCGAGAAATTCGGGCGTGTCCGGAACAAGGACACAGTGGTTGATGTGGTGCAACCGCAGCATCTTCAAGGTATCCTTGATGTCCCGACGGGTATTCACCACACCCCGCACCTGAACGATGGCATACATCACTCCGACCTCCCTGATCGGATCATGTTGGTCGCCTTGAGTGCATTGAACGTCGCCTTGGCGAAGTTGATTGTCGTCCTGGTCTGTCCGTGAGAGAATGTCCATACATCCCTGATCCCTGCCAGTTGCAGGACTTTCTTGCTGATCTCTCCGGTCACAAGGCCGATACCCTGGGGTGCGGGTTTTAGTGTGACCCGCACGCTGCCCGCCGCTCCCTCCACTTCCATGGGGATCGAGTGCGTGATGTTGCAGCCGCATTCCCAGCTGCCGCAGCCCCTCCGGACCTTGATGAGATTGGTCTTGGCGTGCACGATTGCCTTCTTGATGGCATCGCCCACCTGTGAGTCCTTCCCCTGGCCGAACCCGATGTACCCGTTGCGGTTGCCGACCACGACTACGGCGCGGAACTTTACCCTGCGGCCGGAGTCGGTCATGCGTTGAACCATGTTGATGTCCAGCACCTCATCCTCGAGGTCGGGAAGGAAGGCATCCACGATCTCAGGTTCCTTGATGGGCCGGCCGCTCTCCAGCACCTGGTCGATGCTGGTGATCTGGCCCGAGGCCACCATTTTTCCGAGGCCCGTCAATGGGATCCATTCCACTTTCTCGTATGCCATGTTACTCCAGCTCCTTCATGATGGCGTCTGCAGTCTGTTCCACATTCTCCACGAGACCTGCGGCACGTTCCGGGGCGTAGGCAGCAATGTGCGCGCCCTTCACACGATTGTCGTCCGGCAGGATCTCTTCTCCATAGGGGATATCGAGGCCCGCGGTCACTGCTCCCTTGAGCGCGGCGAATACCCGGGCTCCCCTGGTGGCACGTTGCAGGCCGATATCCAGGATGGCGGACTCCTGGTTTGCACTGAGAGCCTTGACCGCGAACAGCATCCCGGTAAGATAGGCTGCCGGGGTGCTGGAGGTCGATCCCTTGTATCCAAACCTGGCCAGTTCACTGGAGTGTGCGGTTACAAGGGTCCGGTCCCCTTCCATTTCTGCTGTGATCATCTGGATGACAACATGGCGATTGGTCCTGCGTACTACCATGCGGGGCCTGTCTGAAATCACCAGTCTGCTCCTGGCGTAATAGTTGGTCTTTCCCTCCTTCCGCCTGCGGAAAGGAACGAAGAATCTTGGTCCTGTTGCCATTTACTTCGCCCTCCCCATGATGATTGCGAGATGTGCTTTCAGGTGAGCCACGCTCCTGAACTGCCCCCCGGCGGACTGCCGGTAAAGCATCCGGTAGAGATGCCGGTTGATCTGACCTCCCTCCCGGAGTTCGACCAGGGTCTTTCGCAGAGCGCGGATCTTCCGGATCCATTGTCGCTTGGAAGGATCCCTTGCCCCGGCTGCGCCCCTGCGTCTGCCCGGGCCTTTGCAATGCCCGTAGGAACGTTTTGCCATCTTTGCCCGTGCACGCCCACGGCTGTTGCCACGGATCTGGCGGGCAGAGATCGCCCCTTCCTCGATGAGGCCTCTCAAGTCCTCACGGGATATGGCATTCTTGATGTCGGTCACCCGTTCAGGGTCGAAATGAACGCGGTTCTCTCCGCATCCAAGGATGGACGCTGCCATCCTGCGCTGTGAGGAGATATCAGTCATTCTCCTCTACCTCCTCTTCTTCCGCTTCAGGCTTTGCAACGGGCGCCTTGATCTCATGGGGATTGAGCACCTTCAGACCCTCCGCGAGTGCTCTCTCCTGGATGATAGCCCGCTTCCTGGCTCCGACTGCCCCCGCGATTCGTATCGCGAACACGTTCGAATCCAGGCCTGATAGTTCATCGGGAGTTGCAACAAGGACTTCGCGGAACCCGCTGGGATGGAGTCCCCGGACTGCGACCGGACTTCCGTAGCCGGGCGTCGGAAGTGCTCCTTTTGCTTTCTTCTGCCGCCGCTGCTTGTTGTGGAGCCCGCGGGGCCTCCTCCACGTGTCTTCCAGTTGTTTCTTCTTTCCTGCCCCGTCCCGTTTGAACCGGGCAGATTTCTGCACCCGGACCTGGATCAGTCTCTTCTTTTCGTCGGCCATGATCGTCACGTCCTCTGGACCAGGTAGATGCCGTCCTGGAATACACGGGGGTCTCGGTCCCTTATCTTCGTAGCATGCTCGATGTTTGCAGAGACGATGCCGACCAGCTCCTTGTTGATTCCGGTCAGGACCACTTCATCGTTCCCCACCTTGACCTCGACACCCGGCACAATATCGGCATAACGGGCCTTCTTCTCACCAAGGAAATTATTGATCTCGAGCCGTTTCCCCTGCAGTTTCAGCTGGATCGGGAAATGACTGTAAACCACCTTCATGTGGTATTCGAACCCACGGGTCACCCCTGTGCACATGTTCTGCACGTGCGCCGCGATGGTCCCCACCATGGCCGTAATCATTTTGCGGTCGGACCCGGTGGAGATGATCACCTCGTGGTCACTGGCGGTCACCGTGATCTGAGGGAACCAGAAGTCCCTCTCGAGCTGACCTTTGGGGCCTTTCACTATGAGCCTGGACCCCTGGAAGTCTATCTTTACTCCCTCGGGGATGCTCACCTTTCTCGTTGAAGCCATTCCTGTGCCCCCTCAGTATACGTACCCCAGCAGTTCCCCACCCACACCGTTCTGGCGGGCCTGTTCGTGAGTCAGGACCCCCTTCGAAGTGGAAAGGATGAGGATGCCAAAGTTCTTGCCCGGGAGGTACTGGGTTTCCCAGTATTCCAGCTCCGGCAGCTGTACAGAATAACGGGGGGAGATAGCGCCGCACTTATTGATCCGGCCGTTGAGGTGGACCAGGAACTGGCCTCCTCTGCCGTCCTCGATGAACTCGAAGCCGCTCAAGTACCCGGCGTCCTGCATGATACGAAACATGGCCCCCAGCAGTTTGCTGGCCGGCTCGATGATTACCGAGGCCTTTCCGCCATCTGCCGCATTCTTAAGGGCGCACATCCCGTCTGCGATAGTATTCAGTCTTGCCATTTTTTTGCTCCCCTAGTTCATCTTTTTAAAGCCCATTCTCTGAGCCCATTCCCGGAAGCACTGGCGGCAGAACATGATGTTGTAGCGCCGCACCAGGCCCTGTTTCCTGCCGCAGATCTTGCATTCGCTTGCACCGCGACCGAATTTCCTGGTTCTTTCTCCGCCCATCACTGCACCTCCACCTGGTAGCGCTTCGACAGGAAGTCGACGGCATCTTCGGGGCTGACACGCTGTTTCTGCGGGAGCTTTCTCTGCTCGGCAAATCTCCTGGTGATACGCACACCCTTCCTGGCAAGTACCACGTTCACGTCCATCCCGTAGATCCCGATCTGAGGGTCGTAAGACATCCCGGGGAAATCCGTGTGTTCTTCAATGCCGAAGGAGAAGTTACCGCTCTGGTCGATCTGGCTCGGCATGATATGCCGCTCCACGATATTCAGGGCGGTAGCGAGGAACACTCCGGCTTTCTCGCCGCGAAGTGTGACTTTGCAGCTGATTGGTGCTCCCTTGCGGATCCCAAAGGCCACGTTGGTCCTTTTCGCATTGCTACGCACGGGTGCGTTCCCGGTGATGGTCTTCAAGAGGTCGGTTGCTTTCGTGAGCTTGTCCCCTGCTTCCCCGACCCCCATGTGCACCACGACCTTTTCGACGTAGACCTCGCGCATCGGGTTCATTCTTCAATCCCCCATTCTGCCAGCGCCGGCTGTTCCCTTCCCACCATGTAGATGTACTCATCGATGGTCTCGAAACGGGACTTTGCCTTCTCGTCCTCGAGGATGACCCTGTTCGGCACGCTCCCCGGTACCTTCTCAATCCCTACGATACGGGCAATCTTGCCTGAGTGTTTCCCACCGATCACCATGGCCATGTTCCCAACCGCGAAGGGGAAATGGTCAAGGATCTGGAACCTGGTTTCAGGTTCGAGGGAGATGACGATGGAATCCCCTGTGTTGTATTTATTTTCTGCAAGGACGTTTGCACCGAACCGGAGGTTCAGCTGGACCTTTCCTCCCGTAACCACGGTCTTGTTGCGCACCTTCGCAAGGCGGCTCCTGGCCGACTCCGCATCGATCTCGATGGTCTTGTGGCGGCCGTTCTTGTCGCGGAGGATCCGGTAATGCTTGCTGATCCTGGGGATGGAGATGATGTCAAAGATCCCGATGCCCATGCTCGGGTTGCGGCACGGTTTGCCATTGATGATGACATCCTTCTGGGTCAGGATTTGTTTGACCTCTTTCATGTTCGCGGCGAACCTCATCTGGTCCCGCAGCCAGATTGCGATAGGCATCGCATTGGCATTGTGCGGGCCGGGAGCGGTCTTTGTGATGAACTTGGAGGTCTTCTTGGAGATATGCCAGGACCCCGGCGCATTCAACCGCTTAAGATGGTCGGACATTATTCCTTCCTCCCGAGTTTTTCCGCTCTTTTCGGATCTTTGAGGTTTAACTTGGTGATCTGGACGTTGGACGGGTCAACCGGGCGGGGCATTTCGGTTCCGTCCGACTTGGGGACAGAGACTCCCTGCACGATGATGCGGTACTTCTTGGTATCCACACCGTCCACCAGGCCTTCCGTACCCGCGGACTCCCCGCGAAGCACTTTCACCGTGTCGCCTTTCACGACCCGAACGCTGCGGGTGTGGTATTCCTCGCGGAGTGACCCTGCGAGGGGAGCGTGAAGGAAGCGGCTGCGAAGGTGTTCCGGGGCCGTATACCTGGCCTTTCTTTGTTTCCTAGGCTGTTTACTCTCAATTCTTACCATTGGCCGCACCTACACGATGATTGTGGCCATGGAGCCGATCTTGGGGAACCGCTCCGCCACTTCCCTCGCCACCGGGCCCTTGATCTCCGTCCCGCGAGGCTCGTTCTTCTCGTCCACCACTACCATGGCATTGTCCTCGAATGAGACCCGGAGCCCGTTAGGGCGGCGGATCTCCTTCTTCTGGCGGATCACCACAGCACGCACCAGTTTCCGGCGCATGTCGGGGGTGCCTTTTTTGACGCTCACGGTTGCGATGTCCCCGAGGCCCATCTTCGGCTGGCGCCGGCGGACTCCGTGATAACCAAACACGGAGACGATCTGGACCTCCCTTGCACCAGTGTTATCCGCACAGGCCATCCTGGTGCCTGTGGAAAGGGCTCTCGGGATATTCGACTGCTTTGCCTTCATGATTGCTGCACCTCGACGACGACGAACGTGGTGGTCTTGGAGAGCGGCCTGCATTCTGCGATCTTTACGGTATCACCGGTTTTCGCCTGGATGCAGGGCGGGTTGTGGGCATGAATTCTGCTGTTCCGCTTCTCGTAGCGGTTGTATTTGCCCACGTAGTGTAGATAATCCCGCTCTACCACCACCGTTCCCATCATTCGGTCGCTCACGACTTTNNGCACCGGTAAAGTGCCGTGAAACGGGCAGTTTGCGTCTTCGCATCCGGATTCGGGCTGCTTGACGCTTAATCCAATGTTCTTTGCCATTATTTCCCTCTCATTTTGTGCTGTACATTGATCCGTTTTTCAGGTGCCATGACCAGCACTGAGCCGTCTATCTCCACCAGGATTCCATCCGGGAGAGTGACCCTGAAACGGGTGCAGTGTTTCTGGACCCGCTTCAGACCCTCTCCCCCCCGGATGACCAACGTGTTCCTGGTCTCATCGATGATACGGCCCCCCAGCCCGACGAGGGCAGGGTTGCTGGCCTCCACCACCAGAACGTCCAGTCCGATCAGCTCGTGGCGCAGGACGTTCCGGGGGGAGATCATCACCCGAGTCTCCGCTTGTTCTGCTCGGTCATCATCCGGGCGACGGTCCTGCGGAGCTCGCGAATACGCCCGGGATTTTCCGTGGACCCCCCGGCGCTGACCTTCCCGTAGTGCTGGATGAGCTCCATTTTGAGCTTGTCCATCTGCTCCTTCAGTTCCACGTCCGAGAACTGGCGGACTTCGTCTGCACGATATATGGCCATCTCATTTCCTCCCCAGGAATTTTTCCTCTTCAATGACCTCTATCTCTTCAGGGAGCGCTTCTTCCTCCACATCCTCGCCGATCGGTGTCACGGAGACCTCGGGTCCGGGGCGGGGTTTCTCCTTCTTCGGGGGAACCTTCACCTCGAAGTGATCGGGAATCTTGGCTCCTGCGGGAATGATCTTGACCTGAACTCCGATTACACCGAGTTTCTTGACGGCAACTGCGAACCCCTTTTCCACGATGGTGTTGACGGGCTCGCCGCAGTGTTTGATATACCCGTCGGAGAACTTCTGGACCCGGGCCCGGGATCCGGTCAGTTTCCCTGCGATGACCACTTCGCATCCCAGCGCACCGGCTTCCATGACCCGGCGGATGATGCTCTGCCCGGCTTTCCGGAAATACCATCCTCTCTCCAGGGCGTTGGCCAGCCGTTCGGCCATGATCTGGGCGTTGAAGCTCGGATTCTGTACCTGCTGCACTTCGATCTGCGGGGACTCGACCCCGAACCCGGTAGCGAGGTCCTGGGTCAGCTGCCGGACGAGCTTGCCCCCCTTGCCGATGACGATCCCGGGTTTCTCGGCAAAGATGGTGACCTGGGTCCCGAGCGGTGTCCTCTGCAGGTCCATGCCGCCGTACCCGGCCCTTTTTAATTCCTTCTTGAGATGCTTCTCGACCCGGACCCGGCGCACTCCCTCTGCGATGAACTTTCTTTCGACCGCCATCAGACCACTTCCCGGACAACGATCTCGATGTTCACTGTCTCGCGCCGCTTGGGGGTCGCCCTGCCCATCGCCCGCGGGAAGATCCCGCGGTGTCCGCGTCCCCTGTTGGCCGAGGCATGAATGATCAACAGGTTGCTCGTGTCAAGACCGACGTACTCGGCGTTCTTGTTCACCGATTCGAGCAGCTTGATGTAGGATTCGGAGGCTTTCTTCGGGTACCGGCCGGCATCCCATCCGGGAAGTCCCCGTTTATGGGCTACATTCCGGGTGAACGTCCGGAAGGGGATTGCCTTCTTCTTCTCGATGACCTGCTCCAGATAGGAGATGGCTTCGGTCGTAGTCTTGCCCTTGATGAAGCCTGCGATCTCGATGGCGTGTTTCGGGGAGATGGGAAGCTCGTTCGCCTTTCCCCGGGCAACGTTGTCACCTTCGATCTTCTGTGAATAGAGTGTTCTTGCCATGGTCATCACTTCAGCGGGACGTATTTACTCGACCGGGTAGCACCGATACCGGCGCTCCCGTGAGAGACCTTCCTCCGTGTCAGGGCAAACTCGCCAAGGTAATGGAAAAGCGCTTCAGGCTGGATCTCCAGTTTGAAGTACTCCTTCCCGTTGTGGACCTCCACTTCCTTTCCCACCATCTCGGGCATAATGATCATGTCCCGCAGGTGCGTGCGGATCGATGTATGCTCTTTCCTGAATTCTGTGAGGAGATGCTCTTCCCCTCTGGTAAGCCCGCGGTTTATTTTACGTCGGGCGCGGGCGGGCATGATCGGGATGAGCTCGGACATACCCATCTTCCGGAGGTCCTCCAGCCGGAACCCGCGATAGGTAAATTCTTCGCGCCGTCTTGGAAGTCTCTTTTGCGTCTTCTTTGCCATATGCTATCCCTCACTTCTTGGACAATCCCGTCCTTTTTGCAGCCATATGTCCTACCGCTCTTCCCGGTGGAGTTCCACGCCCGACCGTCTTTGGTCTCCCGGGGTGCTGGTGGCCACCGCCTCCGAAGGGGTGATCGATGACGTTCATCGCCACTCCGCGTACCCGTGGCCAGTTCGAGGCGGTATTCCGCATCTTGTGGAACTTGTTCCCGGCCTTGACAAAGGGTTTCTCTCCCCGTCCTCCCCCGGCAACGATTCCCACGGTGGCGCGGCACTTGGCGCTGAACCATTTGGTCTTGCCGCTGGGCATCTGGACGCCGACCCGGTCCTCGCTCTTGTCGACCACGACGGCCTGTACACCACCTGATCGGACAAATTTACCTCCGTCGTTCGGGCGGGCCTCGATGTTGCAGATGAAAGTCCCCGTGGGGATGGCGGCCAGGGGCAGGGTGTTCCCAATCTTGACAGGGATATCCTGACCCCATGCCAGGCTATCTCCCACCCCGATCCCTTCTGCGGCCAGAATATAGACCTTGCTCCCGTTCTCCATCCTTACAAGGGCGATGGGAGCGTGCCTGGCCGGGTCGTGTTCGATATCCACGATGACTCCCCTGACCGTGCTGTCGCTTCCGCCCACGTGCCGCAGTGCGGCTTTATAACGGTGGGAAGGCACCCTGTATGTCGGGCCTCCCTTCCCCCGGCTCTGTGTGGTAATGCGATGTCCCATCTTCCCCACCTACATGATTCCGAGTCGGCTGAGAACCTCTTCAGCCGCTTTTTCATTCGCGAAACTGACAATGGCCTTTTTCCTGCCATCCATGGTCATCAGGGTGGACACATGAGTGACTTCCTGCTCGAAGGCCTTCTCGATCTCCCGTTTGATCTGGGCCTTATTGGCATTCCTGTCCACCAGGAACTGGAGTTTTCCCTGCTTCTCCAGTACCATCATGGCCTTTTCCGTGACGAACGGGTATTTGAGCACCATCTCACTGCACCCCCAGTCTCGCGAGCGCGCTTTCGGTCCAGACCGTCAGTCGCCCTGCATGGGTACCCGGGGCGAGCAGTTCTGTATTCAACTGGTCCACCGTGGCCACATCGACACCGGCAAGGTTCTCCGCCGCTTTCAGCGGGGCATCCGCGGTTACGATGAGCAGGCTCTTCCGCTGCTTGTAGCGGCGCCCCCTCATCTTTCCCCTCCCTGCCCTGACCTTACGGCTAGCCTTGGCCTTCTCCACATCCGCGAGCAGACCCGTCGCGTTGAGAGCCGCGATTACCTCGCTCGTCTTGGACAACTCCCCGAAACGGTCCTCCAGCACAACCGGGATCTGGCACGAGAAGACATGTCCCCTTGCGCGGACGAGTTCCTCGCAAATGGTTGCGGCTAGAGCCGAACGGAATGCTTTCTGCTTTTCCTTCTTATTGATCTGCCTGACCAGCACCTTCTGGACGACCGGCGGATGGGCTTCTCTTCCCCCCTTTGCCTGGGGGATCTTTGCTGCCCTCGAGCCGCCGTTGATTCTGGGCACCTGGGCCACCCCGCGGCCCGAGCCCCAGCTGTGGGCCGATGAGCGGATCCCTGCATAGGGATACGCACCATGCGGCTGTCTCCGGGTGCTCTGGAGGGCAATGACCGCCTTTTTGATCAGGTCGGGGCGGTACTCCTCTGAAAATACGGAGGGAAGCTCGATCTTCCTGGCTTCAGTCCCGTCAAGTGATATTACCTGCGCTTTCATCACACCTCACCCCTGCTTGCTCTGGATGCTCACGAACTCGATGGCCGGCTGTCTTGCATGGTGTTCTCCCTGGCGAATCGCGGGGCGGATCCGGACCAGACGCTTGTTCGGACCCGGGATGGACCCCTTGATCAGGACATAGGGATTCTGGAGGACACCATAATGCAGGAATCCGCCTGCGGGTGTTACCTCTGCGCCATCCTCCCCGATTTTAAGGATCCGCTTGTTGAACTCGGTCCGCTGCTGGTATCCCATCTGGCCTGTCTGGGGAACCTGCCACCTGATGTGGTGGGGATTCCAGGGCCCGAGGGTTCCCACGTGCCGCTTCTTCCCGCCACGGGAGTGCTTGCGCTTGCGGAGCTTCACTCCCCAGCGCTTGACCGGTCCCTGGGTGCCTTTCCCGGTGGTAATCGCGGTGATATCCGCGTATATACCGGAAGGAATGACATTCTTCAGATCCACCGGTTTGCCTAAAAGGCCCAGAATGTAGTCGAACTGCTGGGCAACGTCTCCTCCCGCCACCCGGATTTCCATGATCTCGGGGACCTTTTTCGGCACTCCGCTGACTTCATACGGCATGGTGTGCATGAGGGCATAGAGTTCCACGACCCTACCCGCAGAGATCCCTTCGGATATTGCCTGTTTTGCCTTTGTCCCATCGTATTTTACGGGGAGGGTGATCCGCCTGGCCAGAGTGGGGTCAAGGTCATCCGCCCAGAGTTCCGTCATGGGATGTCTTCCATACGTATCCCTGGTGTACGCCCTGATTGCGGCAACCTTCATCGCCGGGGTCTCCACTACTGTGACCGGGACCATGATGTCTTTGCCTTCTGTGGGGCTGTGTTTATGGTCGTCCACCATGATCACGTGGGTCATGCCTACCTTGTAGCCGGCAAAGCCCTGCAGCGTCGGCGTCCCAGAATATTCAGGCCAGGATTTGTACTTCGGAACCTGACTCTTGGCCCTTTTCCTTGGACTGAACGCAAGGGACCCTTTTCGTGGCTTGTTGATCTTGGGCATTGTTCAATCAATCCTCTACATGACTCAATCTTCGGGTCTTATTCGACCGCAAATCCGGTTTCCCGGAAATGTAAATCGCCCATATCGGCCATATGAGCCGGGGATGAGTGACGCTTCCGACACTGATCATGCGGTACAGGACGAGAACGAAATCTCTTCGTCCATTACCGCGGGGGTACTGTGGCGTTCCGATACCTGCAGAGGATCCTTCCCTCTTTCGGAATCTCTCCGGTGGAGTCGGTCATGTCCGCTCCGTCATCCGGATGAACCAGTCTCGCGAATAGATCCTGAACCGGGCACATATCCGCCGGATTGATCCGCCGGATGAGGGCTCGTATCTTCAAAGATTACGTCCACCCGTTGTGCCGTTTTCAGATCCACCATGTCAGCCGGTTGTGATCTCCTCACAACTCCCATAACCACGGCCCTGTCAGATGAGAGGGCCGTGACCTCAGATGATGTTCCCCCGGGGAGGCATGGTTGCCTCCAGCAGGGGAGCCTCATATAGGCTTCCATAATTATAGGAGAAAAATAGATATAAACCTATTCGATCGCACGGGAAAAAAAGGCCGCATTACCCGAAATACAGGTCTCCTTCATCGTTGATGTATACGTCGATATTCTCCTTGACATACCTGGCTTTAAATCTTTCCGGGGCCGAGTCCCGGAGCTTGTTGATCAGGGAGATCGTATCGTATTTCACCTTTATCCCCATCTTCTCCGCTTCACCGTAGATGAAGGGAGCCACTTCCAGCAGGTCGGTTCCCGTCTGGATGGTGCAGAGGTGAGTGGCATCCAGAGTATAGAGAAATTCAAGCGTTTCTTTCGCCCGCTTGATATTTTCCATCGCGGATTTCTCGATCGTGCAGACATTAGCCTTGGACGTTCGGATGATATCGGCGATCTGCTGCTGGGTCATCCCCTGCTTCCGGTAACGGAGAACCTCCTTCTGACGATCGGTCAGCAGCCCGTCTTTCATACTACACCGTTGCATTCCAACAACTTAAACACTTCTGGTTAACCCTGTCGTAAGCCCACACGATCTCCAGGGATTCAATGTACAACCCATTACCCTTGGAAAAAAATTCATCCCTTCCTGTGGATTTTTTTCCTAAAATAAGATTTCAAAACGTTTATATTAGCCCGGGCAAATAGTAACCTGTTAAAATCAAAAAAGAGGTGTTTATACATGGTAGTTAAAGTAGGAGTTGCCAAACTGGGCAATATCGCCAGCGGTGTAATGGCAGAACTGCTCCTCGATGAGAGGGCGGACCGCGAGGACATGCAGACATTCATGGCAAC
>DAEV01000048.1 GCA_002509495.1 Methanolinea sp. UBA473
CGATCAGCACAATCGCAGCCTCAAGTCCGGTGAATGCATCCTCTTTCCGCGTCTCTCTCATCCGCAGCTTCCCTTCCCTTATTTTTGAGTGGCCAGAACCTTTAGCAGGGTGAATTCGATTGTAATAATGGGAATGAGACCTAAAAAAAAGATCGATCAGGCCGGATCCTATCGGAATGGAGATGGATATGAATCCAGGGGATCCCGCCGGAAGTGAGGAGGATTAGTATCGCTTAATCCTGTAAAAAACAGAAGGGGTTCCTCGAATCCTGAATTCATGTGGATACAACAACATGCCTTTGAGTCCTGAAGGTCACGTAAAAAACTCTGAGAATTACTAATTTTTCGGAAAAAGGGGTTGAATTTAGTAGAGCAGGGTAACGTTCGTTACTCCGGCAGGCACGGTCCTCTGGATCCCGAGAGAAGCCCCGAGTTCGGGTTTAATCTCAAGGTTGAACGTCGTCCGGTTGTACAGGGGAATCGATGTCGGAGGCGTCACCATGAGAGTGAAGGATTCATCTGCCTGAAGCAGAGAGTCATCGGTAGCTCCGCGACTTAGGTTGTAGATCGCCCATTGCCCGGCAGCAGGATTCGCCTCTTGATTAAATAATGCCGAGTCATATGTGAGAGTGCTTACATTCGCAGTAGTACTTAACACTAAAGTCGATCTCGAGACATCCACTGGCACTCCCCCTGCGGCAAGGCCAACGTCAAACCGAAGCCTGTCGACTTGTCCTGCTGTAGTCGAGATCCCGTATACCTCTCCCTTGACCACAATGTTCGATGCCGCCTGCGTCACACCGGAGTGGATGACTTCCTGGCTCTTCTGGGTGGTGAAGAAACCAGCACCCAGAACCACATACGAGAACACCGCAGCCACGACCACGAATGCAATCAGCACAATCGCGGCCTCGAGCCCGGTGAACGCGTCTTCTTTGCGTACGATCTTCATTTGCTACACCTTCACAGGACTAACGGATCCCTCCAGTTCGCCTGCAAATGTCTGGTTGTCTTTATATGATATAAATATATTGTTCGAAAACCCTTATTTTTGGTGGGAATTAAAGATTCCGGGTGCCTGGATGTGGTTACCTGGTTTCATCGGTCCGGCCGGGAAAATCCTCGTTATAGGAGTTATTAAGCGCTTTTAAAGCCCTCTCGTCGTCCATCTCTTCAAGTGCCCGAATAACCCTGAGCCTCACACCGGAGTCCTCGTCATTGAGAGCCTGGATGAGGGGTTCGACGACCCGGTCATCCTTGCACTTGGAGAGGGCACTTACCGCACGCATCCTGACGCTCCTGTCCGTGTCCTTGAGTGCTGCAATCAGAGGATCGACTACCCGGTGATCCCCGATCCGCCCGAGTGACTTTACCACTTCACGACGGACGAAGCGGTTCTCGTCCTTCATGGCATGGATCAGGGCGTCGAGAGCTTCCTTGTTCCCGATGATACGGAGGGCAATGGCAGCACCCATCCGGACATGCCAGTCCTGGTCGTGGATAGCCAGAATAAGCGGTTCGAAGGCCTTCTCCCCCATCTCCCCAAGCCCTTCTGCCGCCCCCTCCCTCCCATACCGATCCTCGTCTTTCAAGGCATTGATGAGGGCAGGGATTGCCCGTTCGTCCCCGATCCGCCCGAGGCTCTTGGCAGCTTCCCTCCGTATATAACGATTCTCATCGCTCAGGCTGTCGATAAGGGGTTCCACAGCACGGGGATCGCAGAGCTCCCCCAGGGCACGCACGGCCTCCTCCCTGATCTCCTCGTCGTTATTGTGAAGCGCCCGCAGGACATCCTCGAACGCGCCCTCGAATTTGATCTTGGCCCTCGTGGAGGGGTGCTGCATCGCCTCCTCAAAGTCCTCTCCCATGCCTGCATGGTCGAAAAATCCTTTCAGGAAAGACTCCACAAGGGTGCGATCCTTTGCATACAGGGCGAGGGCAACAAAGATTGCAATATCCATTCCCGCGTTCATGAGAGAGAGGAGGGGGTCCACGAGTACGCCCTGCACGAACATGATGAAGGTAAGAATGAGAACGGCAGCGATGAGAAGTATCGTGATCTGCAGACCTCTTCGCGGGTACCAGAGGGCCAGCAGGATGATTGGGATAAGGTATAGGTGCGGGATGAGCGGGTAAACAGATGAATAAAAGGACTGGTCCCTTGAAGCCACCAGGGCAAGGGTAAAGATGAGCGATGTGACCGCAAATGCCCCGATGATCAATAGTTTTACCATATCCCTCTTCTCCTCGAGGGTCTTGGAAGCGGTGGTAAGGAGATGGGACGGGGCGGGCATGGATTCATTTCACTATGCTATGGGATACCATTTAATGGGAACGGTTTTCACACACCCCCTGATGTGAACACATGATGCTGCTCTTCCCACCGCAGGAGGATACAAATGTATTTAGTAAGCAAACCGCTATGTTAAGTGGATTCTATGGATGTCTTAAACGTCCGCACATGGATATTCTTCTATCTCATCTGTTTTGTCGCGGTATTCCTGGCTACCACTTTCATCGTCCAGGGGATCACTCCCCTCTTCTGGATGAGCTCTACCCTGATTATCATCGTGATCGGGTTTAACTTCATTCTCATATTTAACGAGCTCCGTGAACATAAGAAAAAGAAAGATCTGATGAAACAGTTCAGTCCGGACGAAGAATCCATCAATAAGGAACGGGGCCGGTAAGGGAATGGAACCTGCGATGACACCGCACTCCAGTGTGCACGAGGTAGAGTTCCGGAAGCGTTACCGGACTCTGGAGGTCATGCTTGAACATCTCAGGAACCAGGAACACCTGATTCAATCGCTCCAGGCACAGGCAGCCCTTTCGGATCAGATCAAGGATGCCGCAGTATCCGCTCTGAAAATAGAAAGCGCTAAAAATTACCAGGTTTTCCACGATTACCTTCTGAATTTTCTTACGTTCTCATTTCAGGGACTTCATCGGGTGGACATCCTCCTCTCCTTCTCAATCATGGACAATGGCGGTCTGCAGCTTGAATCCGGTAGTGTCTCCGTAGACGGGATTGAGCATGGACTTCCCGCGGAGGAAGGGATCCGGTGGATGGAACCGCTCGATAAAGCCCTGGGAGAACTGGGAAGAAAAGATGCCTGGGATAGACTCCTGGATCTTTACAAGACCCTGGAATTGAAGTATGACCGGCTTTTAGGCGGAAGTCTTGAGCGTTGCTCCCTCCTGCTTCTGGAAGAGGTATACCCGAAGGGGGGTTACCACGTCAGGATAAGGCTCCCGGCACAGGCATTTACGGATATGGGACTTTAGGTCCCGTTTTTCGTAAATATCTTGAGGAGCGGTTTATAAGGCTTGAAAATGCGGCTGATCTCCTTGCTCATGAATTCCGACATTCCCATAATGTAGAACCCACCCGGGACAAGACCCTGGTGAAAAACCCTGGCGAGATCGTCCTTCTGTTTCTCGGTAAAGTAGATGGTCACATTCCGGCAGGAGATCAGGTCAAAATTCCGGAGGAGGGGAGTGCCGCTCATCAGATCGTGGTACTGGAACCTGACCTTCTCTTTAATCTGGGGCTTCACTTCGTATTTTCCGTCCTTCCGAAGAGTGAAATACCGTTTTTTCTGGCTTTCACTCAAATTATCAAGACTCGCCCGCTCATACACCCCCTCCCTTGCTTTTTTGAGGATCTCCATGTCGATGTCGGATGCGTAGATCAGGCCATCGATCTCTTTCCGGAGCAGACCGATCTCGCTAAGGAGAATTGCGTAGGAGTAGGGCTCCTCGCCCGAAGAACATCCTGCGCTCCATATCCGGATCCGGGTATTCCGTTTCAGGATCTCGGGGAGGATCTCTTTTTTCAGGATATCGAATACTTCGGGGTCCCGGAAGAACTTGGTCACGTTGATCGTAAGGGCATTCTTGAGTTTGTCGCGTTCTTCCGGGCTGGAAAGGAGAAATTTCTGGTATTCGAGGTAATCACTGATCTGGGTGGCATTCATCCGTGAAAAGAGACGACGCCGTATGTAATCCTCCTTGTAATTGGAGCACTTGATGCAGAGGGTCCGCTCGATCGTCGAAAGAAGGGAATGGAAGTCGTCCATAGATTACTTGGAATGGAGATCCACGAGTTCCCTTATGATCTTCTCGATATCGATCCAGATGACCAGCCCTTTCACCACTTCCGTTTCATCGCCGCGCTTCTTGCGATCACCCGTCTCCTGGCTTGCCTTGATGATCCCCTTCATGTAGTGCGCAACAGACGCGGACAATCCTCCCTCGATCCGCTCGATATCCTTATCCCGGACCTGGATCACGGAGAGGACATCATCCACGATGATTCCCACGTTTGAGCCCCCTGCGAGGTCGGCAACCATGATGATGATCTTCTGCGTGCCATCCCTTTCCCTCTCCGGCAAGCCCAGGAGTTGATTGATTGAGATGACGGTTGTGATCTCCCCGCGGAGATTGATGATCCCCGAGATATAGGGCGGTGCCCGGGGGAGGGGGGTGATCGGAACCATCTCCACGATCTCACGGGCCAACTGGATATCCATCGCATAGAGTTCCGCGCCAATCCGGAACTCCACTACGTCGATGGTCTCAGTCATTTCGCCACCCTCATGCGACCTTGAACTTTCCCACCATCTGGCGGAGGTGCTCGGCCATTGTCTTGATCTCGTTGGAAGCGCTGGCAACTTCCTCCGTAGAGGCGCTGGACTCCTCCGCGAGGGCAGCCAGATCGTCCATGCGTTTCTCTGCAGCTACAACGAGGTTGTTGATCAGATCGATGTTCCTGGTCACGTTGGTGGTAGCCTGTGCCTGATCCTCGGTAGCCCTCGAGATATCTGCAATACTGTTGACCGAGACATTCACGTCCGATACCATGCGATTGAGGGCTTCGATGGTCTGGTTCACGCTGCCAATCCCGGTAATGATCTCTTCATACGCTTTGCGCATGGCCTGAGCGGTGTTTTCACTGCTCTGGGTGATACCGGTGATCACATCCTCGATATTCCTGGTGGCTTCCTTGGACTCTCCTGCGAGATTGCGCACTTCTCCGGCCACCACGGCAAATCCTCGTCCATGTTCTCCCGCCCGCGCCGCCTCGATCGCCGCATTGAGGGCAAGGAGATTGGTCTGGTTTGCTATGTCTGTGATCAGCTTGACAATATTGCTGATCTCGTGCATCTTGTTGTTGAGGGTAGTGATCTCGTCCACTGCTTTCTGGGAGATCTCCTGGACGAGTGTCATCTTGGCGTTGGCTTCATTCCCAACCTTGGCAGCAGTGTTCCCCTGGTTGGCCACGTTAAGGGTAACGGATTTTACCTCCTGCGCAGTGCTGGCAATCTCCTCGATTGAGGCGGAGAGATCCGATACATCCTTGGTGACTTTTTCCAGTTCTATTAGCTGGGTGCGAACTTCATCCGAAGTCTTCTGCGCAGTATGGGCAACCTGCTGGGATGCCTTCGCTATCTCGTCCGTTCCATGGCCGACGTCGATAATTGCAGATTCGAGCTGGTTGGCCTGCTCCATGATTCCCTTCATGATCTCGCGCAGAGTCTCAAGGGCACTATTGAGATCGCCCTTGACCTTGGCGAGGGGATCATCGGGATAGGTCAAGGCTGCCAGAGTGAAGTCGCCTGCTGCTACGGCGGCAAGGCTCTTTGCAAGCTCGGAGATGCTGGTCTCCAGCCGCTCCTGCAGTGCTCGCTTCTCCGTGATATCGTTGTATACGATCAGGATGGCGAGAATATCCCCCTTGCCATCGAGAAGGGGAATATAGTGCCATTCCAGGATTCGGAGTCCTGCAGGGAATTCGATGGTGGCTACCCCGTGAGTCCCCTCCTTTTTACGGAGCACGTCCTCCATCTTCCCCCCTGTGCTTTTCTTATACTTGAAATCCTTCAGGGAGAGGGATGTAACTCGCTCTCTGGAATAGCCTGATAATTCAAGGAATGCCCTGTTCAGGCTCGTAATATTCATCTGTGGATCCACAAGGATGATGGGATAGGGATTCTCCTCCACAATGGAGGTGGAACGCTGCTGGAGAGCCTTGATCTCGTCCATATGCGCCTTCTCTTCGGTAATATCGTTATATACGACCACCACGTTCGCTACGATTCCTGACGCGTCCACGAGAGGGATATAGTGCCACTTAACCGTCCGGCGTCCTTTCGGGAATTCGATTGTGGCCAACCCCTGAGTTTTTTCCTTCTTCTTCAGGGTGTCTTCCATCTTCCCCCCGGTGCTCTTGAGGTACTTGAAGCCCTTCAGGGAAAGGGTGCGCATCGTATCCTCCCCATATCCCGTGAGATCAAGAAAAGCCCTGTTATAGCCTTTAATATCCATTTCGGGATCCACGACCAGGATAGGATAGGGATTTTCCTGGACGATGGAATCGGATCGTTTTTGCATGGATTCAAGGTCTTTCATCCGGGCACGGAGTTCGGTCACGTCGTTGTAGACCACAAACAGGCTGGATAGTTCACCCTTGCCGTCCACTATGGGTATGCCGTACTGTTCCAGCTCCTTATGGCCTGAGGGAAGGTCGATGGAAATCTCGCCATAACTCCGTTTTTTGAGCCTGATCACTTCCTTTAATCCTTCTCCTTTCTGCGCGGAAATCTTGAATTCCCGGGCGTTCATGGTCAGGAGTTTCTCTTTTGGTACTCCACTCATCTGCACGTACGCATCATTCACGTCCATGATGCGAAACCCTGGGTCAAAGAGGAGGATGGGCATGGGGTTCTGGTCCATCATCGTCCGGGATCGCTGGTCAAGCTCATGGCACTTCTGCAGAAGTGCATTGATGAGTTTCACGTGTTCCCGGCACACTTTGGCACTCGTTTCATCGAGTGAATGGTCAAAGTCCCCTTTTTCGAGGGATATCTGGAGATCTTTAAGTGCTACCGATCGCATAACTTTATTTTCGCCACCTTGACAGACAACTGGAAAGTCCCGTCAATGAAGTCTATTTACCTCTTCCTTTATATAGATGTAACTTCGCGGCAAGGGGAGTCCTGCTCCGGGATTCCAGAGCCCGGGGTCCATGCCGATCAGGGTTTCGCAGTCTTTCCAGGGAATTGTTCTGCCGGAGGGTTAGATTTATACCGTTATCCCTCATTAGGAGTCAGATGGTGACAGGGATGGATGATGTGAATGTGTACCTGGCGATCGGGATGATGATGTTTTTTATCGGTATCCTGGCCGGATACCTGGCAATGAGCCATTTTTATGGAAAACGATTTCTTGCAGTGGCCAGAGAGTGCGAGAGAGCTGACAGCATCGTTCCCCTGATCACGGAAATGGAGAGGGAGTCCTGACGCGGAGGAGATATTGATGGTCGATCCCACATCTTATGCGCTTATCAGTGTCGTCACACTCTGTTTCGGCCTTCTCGTGAGCTTCCAGGTGACGCATATCCTCTATGTGCGCCGGCTGACAAAGCTTGCCAAACGATGCGTGGATACGGGGACAATCGCACCCGTGCTGGTAGAACTGGAGATATCGCAGAAACAGAAGTAGGATTCAAAAAAATTATTTATTTCCGGATTGCGCGTTCCGAATCATCAGCTTTTTGAGTTTTTCCCGGCAGCTGTCGTGCACATCAGTCCACCGAATTGATTCGACACTCGCCGGTTCACCGTCGTCCTTCCGGATCTCTACCGCCCTTGCCAGGTCCTGGTCCAGCTGCTTGGCCTTATCCCAGCATTTCAGGGCTTCCTCCTTGTTTCCGAGACCCCCCTGCAGGGTAATGCCCTTGAATGCCCAGACATCTGCGTTTCCAGGCACGATCTCGAGGGCCTTTTCATAATACTGGACGGCTTCCTCGAATTGACTGTCGAATGCGAGCATATCCGCTTTCAGGACATATCCGTCGGCTTCATTGAGAGACTGGTCGCCTTTCTTCCAGAACTGTTTCTTCTTCTCCATCGGCTACCGTACATCCATTGCCAGTCCCAGACATATAAGAGTATGGCTCCTGACCATGAAGCTGCCGACTAACCAGGGCTGTCTTTATCGCCGATTTCATGGAATAATATCCGGATTTCCGGATTTTATCCGGAGGAAGATAAAGTGATAAATAGGGGGGAGGACAATCCAGAATTTATGAAAAATCAGGGGGTCGCAGGTGTCACCGTGTTCCTGATCGTCCTTTTTATCCTTTCTGCGGGATGCATCTCCCCCCCCAGGGAAAACCCGGGGAGCGATGTATCTCCAGGAAACGGGGCATCGGTGACCCAATCCCCCTCGCAGACCCCGAAGATCATCGATACCCAGTTCCTGACCCCCGCCACACCCTATCCGACAGGTACCGCGACCCCGATGCCCACGTACATCGTCAATCCTGAAATCACGGAGATCCCCGTGACATACCAGGTTATTTATTATAATCACTTGAATTTTAACTTCAATACATCGGCCTATCGTTATTCGCTTGAAAATCCACCCCTGATCATGGATATCTGCCTGAAACCGGAGATGATCACTCGGAATATCTGGTACGAGAGCCGGTATACCAGCAGGGGAGATGTATACACAACTCAGACAGCAATCAGCCCGTCCTCATTTTTCGAGATCCGGGTAAGGGATCTCCTCACGGGGGAAGTCATCCTGGAGGATGGATTCGGTAAAACCTTCAGCGTGGATACCAGGAAGAAGATCTACATCCGATCCTCAGGAGAGTATCTTATTGAGTTCACGGGGAACGATATCACGGCGACCATACAGATGACGATCCCGATGTCCCCCAATTCCACGGCCACTCCGGCGGTAGCCCTGTCCTGCTCCTCATGAGAGTTTTTTTAAGTCATCCAGCCGGTTGATATTGAGAAAAGAACGATGATCAGGGTCGAATGTTTCCAGTTCCCTGATATCCACATACCGGCAGCGAAGGTTTCTTACCATGTGCCGAAGGGAGAAGGATTCCTGGTTTTCAAGGTAATTGAGAAGGGGCAGCCTGCGGTAGACCGCATGGAGGGGTTCGATCATTTCGGGGCTCCATGCCGGGATGACCGCGTCATAATCTGCAATGAGGGTGAAGAGATGGTGAACCACTGCGCTGCTCACGCACGGCATATCACAGGCGCAGACAAAGAGCAGTTCCCCCCTGGCGGCCGTCGCCCCGGCATGGAGCCCTCCGATAGGTCCCCTGAGCTTCCGGATGTCGGTTACACAACGGGTCTTATCCAGGTGTGCGAAGCGGTTGCACTGGGCCGGATCCTTGGCAACAAGAATGATCTCATCCACATCTTTTTCCAGAGTATCGACGAGACGCTCGATGAACGTCCGGCCGCCCAGTGTGAAGAAATATTTCTCCAGGCCATTCACGCGCCTGCCCTCCCCCCCCACAAGTACAATCCCTGAGCGTTCCATGCCTGAGCACCTGGTTCGAGGATCCAGTCTATTCCCCTCCGGGAAGACCCGGATCGAACAAAAGGATATTTGGGATTAACGGGTTAAACGTCTTTTGTTTTTTTGTTCCATGGTTAACAAGGCCTCTTTTATCTCGGGGGATGGGGTAAACCCGCCGAGGCCACCTGCAGCCACCACGCGATGACAGGGGATCACCAGCGGGGTGGGATTCCGGCTCATCGCAAGTCCCACAACCCGGGGGGATGTCCCCACATCTGCACCGACCTGGCCGTACGTCATAGTCTCCCCGTAAGGGATGCGCCTCACCCTCTGGTAAATTGACACATAAGGCGATCCCGGCTCCACCGCCACTGTGCGTAGCCTTGAGAAATCCTCAGGAATTCCGGCCGTGTACCGCTGAAACGGGAGAGGAACCGGGCCTTCGAGGGGAAAGGGGGAGAACCTGACCTGGTGGACCAGATCTCCGGACCAGCGAACATGGATATGCCAGAATCCGAACCGGCAGGAACCCTCGATCACCGCCATCGCGAGATCACTCCCGGAAACTGGTCGGCGGTAATTTCCTTTAGCTCATCCTTCATCCAACCCGGAAGTCCCCTGTGAACCCGCCCCTCCAGGAAACGACGCTCACCAATCACCAGGATACCCCGATCGTCGGGTGTCCGCAGGACCCTGCCGAGGGCTTGCTGCGCCCGGTTGATGGCGGGGAGGGTATAGCACAGGAATTCCCCCTCGGATCCGAACCGCCTCCGGAAGTAGTCGATGATCATCCTCCGCACGGGGTTAAAGGGGGCCAAAGGAAGGCCGATGACCATTGCCCCCTTGAGAAGATCTCCCCTGTAATCAAGTCCTTCACTCCATTTCCCTCCGCAGACTGCAAAGAGGATCCCGGAATCACCGTGTTCCGGGAGAGAGAGGAAGGCCTGGAGAGCAACCCCTGCATCTTTTGCATCCCTTGGCTCCACGAAGAGGTTCCTCTTCCGGAGCCCGGGCGGGATGAGCGAGGAGAATGTCTCAAGGATCTGGTAGGAGGGAAAATAGACCGCCAGATTTCCGGGAAGCCTGGAAAATGTCTCAATATAGGATTGTATCCTCCGGATGTTCTGCGCATCCTGGCGCGACGAAAACGCGGTAGTTACGTCGGATGCACAGAGAATCAGCCTGTTTTCCCGGGGGAATGCGTTCGGGAGCGAAAGGGTGTTCACAGGGAGGTCTCCGAAGTAGTAGCGGCGGTAACTTTCGACGGGAGAGAGGGTTCCTGAAATGAGGACGCATGCGTGATGCATGGATGCCAGCTCGCGAAGCCGGGCACCGGGATCGATGCTGCGGACTTCGAGAACGATGCCATCGTCTTCTCTCCGGAACACCGTGAGAAACGCAGGATCGGTGGATGACTGGGAGATGCGCAGGAAGAAGCGTGTGAGCCGCTCCAGTGCAGTCTCCCGAAATTCCCCGGCTTTGATATTACGGTCCCGTACCTGTTCGGAGATCCGCATCAGATCCTCGACGATCCCTTCCATACCCGGATACAGGGATCCCCGGACCACCATCCGGTCGAAAATGGCGGGATCGAACCAGTCTTCTTTCTCCGTGGAGTTTGAAAGACCCTCCATGAACTGGGTAATCCGGGGAAGAACCTGCCGAAGAGCTTCAATTCCACGATTGGTGCGGCGCAGCGAAGAGAGTTCGGACCCTGCCTGGTCGAGGGAAGGACCATCGAGCACCACGCTCTGGGCAGCCTGGATTGCCTCTCCGCAGTTATGAGCTTCGTCAATGAGGAGTATTGCGTCGGCAGGATCGAGGTTGAGCCCGGCATACAACGGTTCCCGGATCTCCTCGTCAAAGAGATGGTTGTAGTTGAGAAGGATCACATCGGCCTTCTGCGAAGCCAGGATCATCATCTCGTAAGGGCAGACCCCCGCCGCGACTTCCGCAAGCTGCCGGGGAGATGTGCTCTGGAGGGTCACTCTCTCGGCTTTGGATTTCAGCGAGGCGGAAGGAACCATTTTTAAGCCTCCCTCCAACTCTACAAAGACCCTGCTCCCAATGAAATGAGGGCATATCAGTGGTTTTTCGCGATCCATCCTCCGGATCTGCTGTTGGATGAAGGGGTCTCGGGACGGAACCACAGCCCCACGTTCAGCCCTCTGTCGCATCAGGGTGGTGGAGAAGGCCTTGACTCCTTCGCACCTCCGGTACACGTCCCCCTCCCCCGGCAGGGGACACATGGACCGTTTTCCTATAAGATAGGCAACCTTCAGTCCGGGCTGTTTCTTCCTGACCAGGGAAAGCTCCCGGATGAATGTATTGAGCTGGCTTACGGTCCGGACCGCGACTAGGACCTTCCGTTCTCCTCTTCCGGCAAGGAGCGACGCAACCACGCTTGATTTGCCGCTCCCCGTGGGGGCATCGATCATTGCGATCCCTCCGTTCCTGGAAGAATCATGGGCCAGTTCCAGCATCTGCCTCTGGAATGGTCGATAATTGGGGTAGGGGAAGTATGCGTCCAGGGGATCCATCGGTACCATATCTTGGTTCTCTCACTCCTTTTTATTATCGCAAAACCAACCACTCTCCATGGCCATTCATCCCATCGAATACCGTTATGGCACCCCTGAGATGCGGAGGGTGTGGACCGAAGAGAGCCGGTTTGCATGCATTGTCAGGGCCGAGATTGCCCTGGCGGGAGCCGAGGCTTCGATAGGGCTCATCCCCAAAGACGCTGCACTGGATATTGCCCGGGGTGCAGGAAGCGCAACGCTTTCACGGGCAAAGGAGATTGAAGAGGAGATTCACCATGATATGATGGCCGTGGTGAAGGCCATTGCAGAAACGACCGGTGAAGCAGGGAGATGGGTGCACTATGGAGCAACTTCCAATGACATCCTGGATACCGCCACCGGGCTTCAACTCAAGGAGACCCTTACCATCCTTGACAGGAAACTCCGCCTCCTCCTTTCGGCACTTTTAACCCGGAGCGAAGAGACCAAACGACTGGTGTGTGCAGGGAGGACCCACGGCCAGATTGGTGTTCCGACCACCTACGGGCTCCGGTTTGCGATATGGGCGAGCGAGGTGGGCCGGCACCTGGAACGGCTTTCTCAACTCTCCCCCCGGGTTGCGGTGGGGCAGCTGACTGGCGCGGTCGGAACCCAGGCATCCCTGGGGGAGAAAGGCATCCAGATCCAGGCTGCCATGATGAAGGATCTCGGTCTTATCCCTGTCGATGTCTCGAACCAGGTGATCTCACGGGACAGGTATGCCGAGTTCTTCCTGTTCCTGGCCAATGTGGCCACCACCCTTGACAAGATGGGGATCGAACTGCGCTCCCTGCAGCGGACCGAGATAGGGGAGGTGGAGGAGGCGTTCGGCGCCCGCCAGGTGGGATCCAGCACCATGCCCCATAAGAGGAATCCCATCCGGAGCGAACAGGTTTGCGGCCTCGCCCGAATTGTTCGATCCTCGGTGGAACCAGCCCTCCAGAACAACACCCTGTGGGACGAACGCGATCTCACGAACTCCTCCTGCGAGAGGATCCTCTTCCCTGAGGCTGCCATCCTCGCCGATCACATCCTCACCCTCATGACCAAGGTGATCCGGGGACTGACTATAAGGGAAGATGCGATCCGGCGGAATCTCTTTCTCCTGCAGGGGGTCAATATGGCAGAGGCGGTGATGATCGAGCTGACCCAGAGGGGGATGAACCGGCAGGAAGCTCACGAGCTGATGCGTCGCGCGAGTATGGAGGCATTATCGGAAGAACGTCCCCTGGCAGACATCCTTTCCCGGGAGGAGAAAGTCACGCGGTACCTCTCTATCGCAGAGGTGCGCGATCTCCTGGAGCCGGAGCGATATCTTGGGACGGCGGTTGAGCAGGTGGACCGGGTGATACAAAAACTCTCTCCACTCTGCGGGTCGGAATAATCCTGCTTTTTTAAAAACAGTTTGTCGGGCAATTGCCCGCATTATTGCAAAGAGCCGGATAAATGAATTATGCAGAGGTGGAGGGTTTTTCCTCCATCTCCTGACGGGTGAAGGTCTCCACCAGTGTGATCTCGTTCATTTCAGGGATTGACTCGAATCCTTCGCGGATAACCCTGCTGCGCCAGATAACCCAGCGGCGATCGTAATTGATCCCTGCCGGGAGAACGATGGTGAGAACACCCTCTTCAAACCGGGCATCCATGTCCCTGCCTGCATAAAGCCGGATCAATCCTTTCATCTTATCTTCGATCCCATCGACCTCCTCTTCGATCCGGTAATGGTAGGTGAGAGTCTTTCCGGAGAGAGGGTGATTGAAGTCGATGAGAACCCGGTTTCCGATGACGTCCGTTACGATTCCTTCCCCTTTGTCAGGAACCTTCAGGGTCATCCCCTTCCTGGGCTTCTCCTGGAAGGAGTTTTTATTAAATGCTTCCACTTTACGGGAGTCGTGGTCTCCAAAAGCCTTCTCAGGTGAGACCACCACGTCCCCCTCGTCTCCCACATCTTTCCCGTCCAGTTCTTCGTCCAGGCCCAGGATTACATGGTGGTTTCCAATCCGGATAGTCACCGGACCGTAGGATGCCGATGGTTCGTGGATCCCGGCCTCCCTGGCGGTTTCCTCATCGGTAGTATCGAATACCCTGTCATCCACGCGTCCCGTATAGGTCAGTTTGATAAAATCTCCTTTTTGAATGGCCATGGATTCACCTTTCCGTCCCGTCAGGGGCATCTGAAGGAAATAAACTCCCGGTGTCCCCCGACGATAGGTTCTTTATATATTTACGGGGATTCGGTTAAATAATTAATCAATGCGCGCGTTGTCTCCAGGGACAACCGGAAAACACGGACCGAGCATTTCGCCGGGTTTTTTATTGATGGAGCGCGATGTGGTGGTGAGATGCTTGAGATCGAGCTGAAGGCACGGGTCCCGGATCTTGGACCGATCAGGGAGCGCCTTTCTCTTATGGACGCCGTTCCGGAAGGACGCATCCATGAGCGCGACATTTACTACAACGCACCGCACCGGGATTTCGCGCGGACGGATGAAGCTCTGAGGATCCGTTTTGCCGGAAGTACCTGCGTACTTACGTATAAAGGTGCAAAAAGGAAGGAATTTGCTTTAAAGGCCAGGGAGGAACTCAATTGCGGTGTTGAATCCGGAGAGGTGATGGACCGGATCCTCCTTTCGATGGGTTTTACCCGTGTGGCGGAGGTCAGGAAATGGCGAGAATATTTCCGATTCCGCGGGGCGGTGATCTCCCTCGACGAGGTCGCTGACCTGGGAACCTTTATCGAGATCGAGCTTATGGATCCCGGGGGAGTAGAGGCCCCCTCGGACTACGTGGCGGGTCTTGCCCAAGTGCTGGGGGTCCTGGAGGAACCGATCCTCTCTTCCTATCTTGAACTTCTACTGGATGCACGGGGAAACAGGCGAGCGGATTCCAACCCGGATTAAAAAAGGAGGGAGGCAGGATCCCTACAGGATCCCTGTCTTCACGGAATAACAGTAATCGTCCGGGTTCCGGTGCTCTCCCCCCCGAAATTCTTCACGGTCAATTGAACCTTTAAGCGGCCTGATTCCTTGAAGGTGTGGAGGGGGTTCTTCTCATAGGACGTGGTTCCGTCGCCGAAGTCCCATCTCCACGAATTTGGATTTCCTGTTGAACGGTCGGTGAATGCGACGGTCAGGGGGGCATGTCCCATCGAGATATTGGAGGTGAACATGGCCCTTGGAGGACTGGCTCCCTTCACCGACACATCCCGATCAAAAGAATCCGATCCTCCCGAATTATACACGGTGAGATGGACGTTATATCTGCCTTTTTCGTTGAAGATATGGACAGGGTCTTTTTCATGAGAGTAGCCCCCGTCACCGAAATCCCAGTTCCATTGTACGGGTTCACCCCTGGATCGATCGGTGAACTGGACCCTGAAGGGAGCAGTTCCGAATGCACGGTCGGGAACGAAAAATGCACTGGGTGGGGAACCATTGGGGGTGACGGTCACGAATGCGTATCTCGTCTGCGTATCTCTGCCCGAGGGATTGCCCACCGTGAGGGATACGGAACAGCTCCCTGGAACACGGTAGGTGTGGGATACGGAGAGACTATCGTTGGCATATACAAGGGAGCCATCCCCAAAGTCCCAATGACGCCATGTAACGAGACCCGTTGAAATGTCAGTGAAGGTGACAACCAGTGGAGCCTGCCCGGAAAGAGGAGTTCCCGAAAAATCCGCCGCGGGAGGGTTGGGAGTCGGGGGAGGCCTGGACTGCACGGTTCCCAGGATCAGCAGAAGGAACAGAAGGGTGAGAAGGACGGATACCAGCCTGGCCATAAGAGTGCCTTAATCCCGGGATTCATAAAGATTTCTTCTTGAGTATCCTGGAAATAAGGCCCAATTTTCGTTTATTTCAAGAAAAAAGGCGATATATTTCCGGGAATCAATCAGACCTGCAAAAGTTCGACCCGGATGTCCTTGGACTCTTTTCCAAAGTGGATCATTGCGCACTGGCCAAGAGCGGCCATGCCAGGGTTCACTACCTTTACTCCAGCCTCTTCCACAACACCGCGCTGTTCGTGGATATGTGCACAGCAGACCAGATCGAATGACGACAGGTGCTTGCGCACGCTGTTGCTGCCCACATGGCTTCCCCCGGCCATATCAAGGATCCCGAATGGAGGGGGATGAGAGATCAACACATTGTGAACTGTACGCTCCATCTTGGCGAGCACCGAGTGGAGCAGGTCATCGATCTGCTTATCGGTCAGTTCGAACGGGGTATTGAAAGGGGTCGGATTGGATCCCCCCACACCCACGATCGAGATCTTACCCAGGTTGATCTGGGAGCCGTGAAGGCAGACACAGTCCGAATGCTCAAGGACATCCAGAATCTCCCTTGGGTCGCAATTACCCGGTACTGCAAAAGTCGGGACGTCGATCCGGGCGAAGAGAGGGTCCACCGAGTTGGCGGGACCCATATTGGTGATGTCGCCGGCGATAAAGATGGCGTCAGGTGAGAGTTCAAGGAATGACTCCACCTTACCGAACTCCCCATGGAGATCCGCCAGCAAAAGCACATCCATCATGTAACTATCATTCGAAGGGTTCCGAAAAAAACCTTGTCTTGGGATCATCCCAGGACCCGGTCAATTTCCCCTTTAATGCGAGAGATCCGAAGAGACGTCTGGTCTCTGGAAGAAGAGGGCGCGGCAGGGAACCGGCAAGGGGAGTGCCCGGGAGAGGGATAAAACGGTGGACATGTGCCTTTCCTGCGCGTGTCACCCACTCCGCGAGTGCCGCGGTCGCCCTCTGGTCCTCCTCTTCTTCGGAAGGCAGCCCCACGATAAAGTCGACCACCGGTGTGAATCCGTGCGCCCGGCACCTCTCCACCGCGTCCACGACCTCCTCCACCCCGTGCCCCCGGTCGAGTTCGCGGAGTACCCTGCTGCTGCCTGACTGAGCCCCGAAATGAAGGCTTTCATTGGCACAGAATGTCTGGACCAACTCCAGGGCGCGGTCGGTTACGAACTCCGGACGGACTTCGCTCGGGAAGGTCCCGAAATAGACCCTGTGGCGATCCGAACCGAGCCTTGACAACAGGGCTTCCACCTTCGAAAGGCGCGGAGTTTTGCCATCGGATCCATATGCTAGTGCGTTGGGAGTTACAAACCGTGCATCACGGAACTTTGCGGCATCTCTTCCTATGGAATCCAGGGTCCGGTGCCGCATCCATGGGCCGAAGATCCTGGGGGTCTGACAGTAGGCACACCGGAACGGACAACCCCGGGAAATCTCCACATATCCTTTCATCCTGGAAAACGAGGGATAGGCGTCCAGAAGGACGCACCGGTCCGCAGGCGAGTATCCGGAGCGGGTGGCCACCCCCGGGGGCGGAGGACGCCCCTCCTCGATGGAAGAGAGGAGCGCAGGGAGGGTGAATTCGCCCTCCCCTACTACCACATAGTCCGCGATCTCTGCCATGAGCGCGGGACAGGCGCTGGCATGGGGGCCGCCCACGATCGTGATGGATTCGGATGAGGCGATCTCCGAGCGGTACCGCCCCTCGTTTAAGGAGTTCAGGCTGTAACAGGTGACATCGGAGGCCGGGCTCTCCACAGGGGAAAGGAGGTAACCCTCCCGTTCGCAGGCAGCATAGAGAACCGCGTAGGTATTCCTTGATGCAGCTATATATCGCCAGTTCACCTGCATGGGTGGGGGAAGAAAAAAAAGGGAAGGGAAACGGTTATCCCCTCGTCCGGTAGGGGACGAGCTGATCGATGATCTTGTACCTTGTGCCGTCGTTAAGGGAGACCCAGGCTTCAATCCGATCGGTGTCCTTGGTTCCCTCAAATTTCAGTTCGGAACCTTTCTCGGCTGGGAGGTGCTTTGTGACGACCGGACCGTCTGCCCGCGTGACCCTGACCTCGATATCGGTCACCGCGACCTGGCCCTTCCCCCCCGCAAAGATGACGGTGATTGTGGCATAGATGGGATCCTTCTCGTTGATCTGGATCTCGACGTTCTTCTCGGAGGGGAGCGTCACGGTCGGTTCAGGGGTGAGGCTGCCCGAACCTCCGGAGGGAGTGGGTGAAAGGACGCCGCCCGGGGATGTGGTGCAGCCGCATACGAGGATGGCAGCAGAGACCAGGAGGACCAGGAGGATAGTTGGATACTGCATACCAATCTGTTGGGGATGCCTGCCTCATTAGCTTGTCTCTTCGGCCGGCTCATCCGGAATCTCCACGGTCCCGGTCGTTCCGTCGACTCTTACGTCGACACCATCCCTGATCAGGGAGAGATCCCCCTCCAGATGGTCCACGAGCGGGATATTTGAGATGATGGCACCCACCGCGATGATGGGTTCGGCCTCCCGGTTGATCATGGCTGCCGGCGCGTGGCCGTTCCTGGAGAGCGCGTAAAGGACATAAGAACCCACAGTCGATCCTTTTCCATGAGGGAATACAAGGACTCTGCCGGTGATCTCTTTCCCGAACAGAGGATGGCCTTTCTCAATCACTATTCCGGTTTCGGGATCCACACCGGAGAGAAATGAAATGGGTGCCGGGCTTACCAATACCTTGCCACTGCCCGAACCACGTGCAATCCCACGCCCTCTGAGTATCAATATCACACCACATAAATGTATGAAATGGCAGATATAGTAGTGACATGGAAGACAGCGTCGCAAATCCCGTGGGAGCGGACGCAGAACTCAAGCATCAGCTGAAACTTCAGGATCTGGAATCTCAGCTCCTTGACATCAAGGTCAAGAACGACGAGCTACTGCGAGAGAACGCCCAGCTCAAGAGGGAGAACAACCAGCTAAAACGCATGCCCCTGTTCGTGGCCGTTGTCGTGGATCTCCTCGAGAAGGGGGAAGTCTACCTCCGGCAGCAGGGGAACAATCAGGAGTATCTTACCCATGTGAACGAAGAGCTCTTCCGTCAGCTGAAACCTGGAACGAAGGTGGCCGTGAATAATGCCCTTTCCATCGTCAAGGTAGTGGGAAATATCTTTGACTCCCGCGTCCGCGTGATGGAGCTCGATGAGTCTCCGGACATCACTTTTTCCAATATCGGCGGGCTTGAAAAGGAGATCGAGGAGGTACGGGAGGCAGTGGAGTATCCTCTCACCAAGCCTGAGATTTACGAGAGGGTCGGGGTCGAACCTCCGAAAGGCATCCTCCTATACGGCTCTCCGGGGACCGGCAAAACCCTCATCGCCAAAGCGGTTGCTCACCAGGCGAAAGCCACCTTTATCCGGATGTCGGGGAGCGAGCTCGTGCATAAGTACATCGGGGAAGGGGCCCAGCTTGTCCGGGAGCTCTTCTCCCTGGCCCGCGAGAAGTCCCCGTCGATCGTGTTTATCGACGAGATCGATGCGGTGGGAAGTACCAGGACGAACGATGGTACATCGGGGAGTGCGGAAGTCCAGAGGACTCTGATGCAGCTCCTGGCAGAGATGGACGGATTTGACACCCGCGGCGACGTGCGGATCATGGCTGCCACCAACAGGGTTGATATGCTGGATCCGGCCCTCCTGCGCCCCGGAAGGTTCGATCGGATCATCTCGATCCCTCTGCCGGATGCAAAAGGACGGCTGGAAATCCTGAAGATCCATTCCCGGAAGATGATCCTCGAAAAAAGCGTGAATCTCCAGGAACTCGTAGATATGACCGAGAAAACAACCGGGGCGGAATTGCAGGCGATTTGCCGGGAGGCAGGGATGACGGCAGTGCGCCGGGAGGCAAAGGGAGTCTCCCAGGAAGACTTCGCCCTCGCCGTGAAAAAAGTCCGTGCAGAAGTCAGCATGGACCTTCGCATGTATACCTGATACCCTCCATCACCTGATCTTTTTTCCGGCACGTTTAACCTTGCAGGGAAGGAGTACTCAATCGTTGGAAAAGAAGATGCATGTCCTCTTCCTCCCCAAGCCCGGGGTGAACCTGTTCCAGGCTCTCCTTGCCTCTGAAACAAGCAGGGAGGCGCTTATCTTCTACAGGCCGGTTCAGACCCCTGCTGGTGTGAAGGTAACGATGGCCTCGCTTGGAAGTGCTCTTTCCCTCTCCTCGGATTTGCGGTGGTATGTCAGGAGGTATATGCGGGACGTCCTGTTCGAGATCGAGGACGGCGTATACTGTACAAGGGCTCTTGCCCAGGAGATCTATTATGGCCGGGCTCCCGTGCTTCACCGATCCTGGAAATTCCGCAGGAAATACCTGCTCAAAGAGGGCCAGGTGAAGGCGATGGAGGCATTCACCGGGAAGGATCCGGATGAGCGGGGGAGGGTCCCCATCGCAGAAGGGGACGTGTGGCTGGAAGTATGGTGCACCCCGGGGGAGTTCGAGGGAAAGGAGGAGACCTATACGGACGAGGGTGCAGAAGAGGCAGGGGAAGACGATACAGGCGCTGCTGCAGGGATTGCGGCAGAAAAAGAACCGGAAATTGAAAAAGATTCAGGGTAAGGGTCACTTCTTGGCTACCTTATCCTCCTTGAGGACCTTCTTTGCGATGAGGAAGATCACGAAGGCGACGATGATGAAATAGACGATATCCGCGAGGAAGGCTCCCCACGAGATTACGATCGGCCCCAGTGCGACGGTTGCGGTCTTCCATGCCCCCCCGGGGATGAAGAATGTGATGAACGGCATGATGACGTTGTCAACCAGGGACTTGATCAACTGGTTTGCGGCCACACCCATGATGAATGCAATTGCCAGTCCGATGACTTTGTACTCGTATAAAAAGTCCATGAATTCCTTGATCATACCCATTTTTTTCACCAAATAGGGGAGAACAGCTTACAGTATATTAAGCCTTCTGTTCAAGGGAGAAAATTCCGATCACCCGGGAGCCGGGGTTCCTCTCCCTATTTTGAAATACAGAGAATCCCTTCGTAAAAAAAAGCGAAAAAAGCACGGATGCGTTTTCATTAGAACCGCCCATGACCGCCGTGCGGTC
>DAEV01000074.1 GCA_002509495.1 Methanolinea sp. UBA473
TCCTTGGTCGCCTGGCGCTGGGAGTCGTTGAAGTACGCGGGTACCGTGATGACTGCCTTGCCGATCTTCTCCCCCAGGTAGGACTCGGCGTCCTGTTTCAGCTTCTGCAGGATCATCGCGGAGATCTCCTGCGGGCTGTAGCTCTTGTCGTCGATCTTTACCTTCTCGGAAGACCCCATCTTCCTCTTGATCGACTGGATCGTGCGGGTCGGGTTGGTGACGGCCTGCCGTTTCGCCAGGCTCCCCACCAGTCTCTCTCCTTCTTTCGTAAACGCCACGACCGACGGGGTGATCCTCTGCCCCTCGGCATTGGGGATCACCGTGGGGGTGCCTGCCTCCATGATGGCCATGCAGGAGAAAGTGGTCCCGAGGTCTATTCCCAAAATCTTCTCTTTCGCCATATTCACTCGTTCTCCTTTCCTTTCGATACCGCGACTTTCGCGTACCTGATCACTTTGTCCTTCATACAGTATCCGCAGCAGAGTTCGTCGATGATGGTGCCTTCCTCCGATTCCGAGGGGATAACCGCCACCGCTTCATGCTCTGCAGGGTTGAATTTTTTCCCCTTCGCTTCGATCGGCCGGATCCCGTACCGTTCAAGGACGGTCCTGAAAAGCTTGTGGATCTGCAGGAGGCCTTCCTTTGCCGATGATTCGTCGGACGAAATTGCCCGCTCGAAGTTGTCGATCACTTCGAGGAGTTCGACCGCGAACTCCTGGACGGCGGTCCCGGCCCTTGCATCCAGGTCCCTGGCCGCCCTCTTTTTGTAGTTCTCAAAATCCGCAGCAAGCCGCAGATAACGATCGTTCAGGTCGTCGTACTTCTTCTGCAACTCCTCCGTTCCGGGGGAGGGCTCATCTGGTTTTTCAAAGGATTTATCCTCTTTTTTCAAATCGGGGTCGTAAGGTGCCCCTTCTTCAGATGAAACCATACTGCTATCATTTAATTATTGCATTGTAGTTCTATATAACTTTTTTTAATCTGTCATTCTCCTGACGGACTTCCCACCATGCCCGATTCGCTGTTTCACACACATGCAGGGGTTCTGCACGGAGTATATGATCTTGGTGTTATATTCCGACCCTGTCCCGCGAAACCAGGACATCTGCAATTTCGTTCATGGTGTTCCTTTTCCAAAAACATCACTCTCATATCCCATGGTTCCCAATACCTCCCCATGAAGTGGGCGTTGCTTTCAGTCTGGGACAAGCGCGGCATTGCCGATCTGGCAAGGGATCTCCACCGGCACCAGGTGAAGATTCTCAGTTCCGGGGGAACGGGAACCGCTCTTTCGGACGCAGGAATTCCCTTCACCGAGGTCTCTGCCTATACCGGCTCCACCGAGATGATGGACGGGAGGGTCAAGACCCTTCACCCCCGGATTCACGGGGGATTACTCGGCCGAAGGGGTATCGACGACGGGATCATGAAGGAGCACGGGATCCACGAGATCGACCTCCTCGTGGCCAACCTCTATCCGTTCGAGGAGATGGCCGCAAAGGGGATGACTCTCGAGAAACTGGTAGAATATATCGATATCGGGGGACCGGCAATGATCCGGGGTGCCGCGAAGAACTATAAGGACGTGGCAGTGATCACGGACCCGGCGGATTATCCCCTGGTAGGGAAAGCCCTTGAATCGGGAGATTTTACCGGAGAACAACGGCTAATCCTCGCAAAGAAGGCGTTCGCACGCACGGCAGCCTACGACGCGGCCATCAGCAACTATCTCCACGGCCTTGGAGCCGTGTTCCCGGAGGTCTATACGGTCCAGTTCCGGAACGGGAGGATGCTCCGGTATGGCGAGAATCCCCACCAGAAAGGGGCCGTCTACGGGGAATCCGGGGTCGCCTGGGAAGAACCGTTCCAGGGCAGGCAGATGTCCTACAACAACTACCTTGACCTGTCAGCCGCCGCCGGCCTCCTGCGGGAATTCGAGGAGCCTGCTGCCGTGATCGTCAAGCACAACAATCCCTGCGGAGTGGCGATCGGGGACACCCTTGCCGAGGCGTACGTCCGGGCCCGGGAAGTGGACCCGGTCTCTGCGTACGGGTCGGTCGTGGCCCTCAACCGGGAGGTTGACACCGTCATGGCAGGAGAGATCTGCAGCACCTTCGTCGAAGTGTTGGCTGCCCCCTCGTTTACTCCGGATTCAATGGAGGTCATGAAGAAGAAGGAGAACATGCGGGTTCTTCGCCTTCCTCCTCCGTCAGGGGGCATGGCACTGCGATCCATCGACGGGGGGATCCTGGTGCAGGATACTCCTCCCTACCAGGAGCACTGGACGGTGGTGACCGACCGGGATGCCACTCCGAAGGAGATGCGGGGGCTGCACCTTGCCTGGAAGGTCTGCGCCCACACCAGGAGCAACGCGATCGTATTCGCCGATGAGAAAAGGGTGCTTGGGATCGGTGCAGGCCAGATGAGCAGGGTGGACTCTGCAAAGATCGCAATCGACAAGTCCCTCTTTTCCCTTGAGGGCTCGGCCGTTGCCTCGGATGCATTCCTCCCCTTCCCGGACACCCTCGAAGTCGCCGCAGCGGCGGGGGCATCCGCACTCGTCCAGCCCGGCGGTTCTATCCGGGACAAGGAAGTCATCGCGGCCGCCAACCGGCTGAACATGGCGATGGTATTCACCGGCGTCCGGCATTTCCGACATTGAAATAAGCCCAAATTCATTTCATAACCTGTATTTTTCGGATACCTTTAAATCCCGGACAATTCGATCATTCCATGTACAATATCGGTGATTCGAATGGAATATGGAAAGATCCTTGGTGATTCCCTGGGGTATGCGAAGGATGCCCTCTGGGGCAAGTGGAAGCGATGGGTGCTCCTCATCATCTCCACGATCATTTTCCCCCTGATCATGGGGTATTGCATGGAGATCTGGCGGGGGAAGACCCCTGCACCGGAACCGGAACAATGGGGCAGGATGTTCATCGACGGTTTAAAACTCCTTGTAGCCGCCATCATCTATGCGATCCCGGTCATCCTGAT
Source organism: Methanolinea sp. UBA473 (assembly GCA_002509495.1). Lineage (GTDB taxonomy): Archaea > Halobacteriota > Methanomicrobia > Methanomicrobiales > Methanospirillaceae > Methanolinea_A. Next base: position 3,001 of record DAEV01000074.1, read on the forward strand.
CATCCTGATCTTCGGAGGATACGCCTTCTTCTCCGCAATCCAGGTGGCGGCGATATCTGGGGATCCCAACTACTTCACTACCCACATGGAAGAACTGGTTCCCCTCGTCATGGCATTCCTCGTGGGACTCTTTATCGCGATCGTCGTTGGCATCATCCTTGCCCTCTTCTACACCATCGGGTATGTCCGGATGGCAAGGACGGACAGGTTTGGGGAAGCGTTCAACTTCGGTGCGATCCTTTCCACGATTCGCAAGATCGGATGGGGCAGTTACATCCTGGCCCTGATCATCCTCTTCATCGTGGCCTTTATCATCGGAATTGTCCTCAGCGTCTTCATGTCCATCCCGTACGTCGGGTGGATCCTCTGGCTCATCCTAATCCCCTTCCTCATCCTCTTCGAGGCCAGGTACATCTGCATGGTGTACGATTCCGCGGGAGAAACCTCCATCCAGGTTCCACCCGCCTGATCCTCCCTCTTTCTTTCCCGTCGGTTCGGATTTTCTGCCAAACATTCCCTGATCCTTTATTTACTTCAGGCGATAGATAAGGATCAGTGATTCACATGGAATATGGAAAACTGATCGGCGACTCCTTTGAGTATACCAAAGAGGGTCTGTTCAAGAACCTGGGAACCTGGATTCTCCTGATAATATTGGCCATTTTACCCGTAATTCCCTTCATTTTTGTCGGTATTCTCATGGTACCTTCATTGATGGCGGGAACCATGCCGGACATCCCCACATTAATCGGGGGATTCGCCGTCGCCTTTCTTATTGCAATCATCCTGGGCGCATTCTACATGGGATACCTTGTAAAAATATTCCGGGGTGAGACTCCGTTGCCTGCGGTATCCGGTTTTGGCAAATTGTTCATCGACGGGATCAAGTACCTCATCATCGAAGTCATCTATTTCATTCCGGTTCTCATTATCCTTGCAGTGACCGCCGGGGCTGCAATCATGGCAGCATTGCCGACTCTGATGGAAATGCCGAGCGAACCTAACTTGGATGTCCTGATGCCGGCATTAATGCCGATCATCGGCGGGGTGATCATCGGCATCATTATTGCGGCGATCGTTGCCATCATCCTCTGGCTGTTTGCGATCGTCGGTATCGTCCGGTTTGCCCGGACGGGAAGGATCGGGGAGGCATTCAATTTCAGCGCCATCCTGACTACGATCGGCAAGATTGGATGGGGCACGTATATCCTTGCCCTGATCGTCATGGCCGTCCTTGTCACGATCGTCGTGCTCATCATCGGGTTGATTCCTTACATCGGCGGTTTCATCCAGCTGATCATCTCCCCGTTCATCTCGATCTTTTCTGCACGGTACATCTGCCTGCTGTATGATTCTGCGGGAGAGACGGTTTCTCCTGGAGGAACGGACACTCTCTAGTTCTGAACCCTGGAACAAGCCCACTTTTTTATACACGTGGACACAACAGTACTCCTCGTGGTGGAATATCCATGACAGATCGTTTTATTCACCGATAGAATCCGCTTTTTCGACACCACCTTACGGGATGGTGAGCAGACTCCCGGAGTCTCGCTGAATCCCGAACAGAAACTTGAGATTGCTGCCAAACTGGCCGATGTCGGAGTCCACGTCATCGAGGCAGGATCGGCCGTCGCATCGGAAGGCGAACGGAAGGCCCTGAAACTTATCTCGGATGCAGGGCTCAGCGCCGAGATCTGCACGTATGTCCGGGCAGTAGCGCTGGATATCGATTATGCCGCCGATTTCGGTGCCGATTCCGTACACCTCGTCATCCCTGTCAGCGATCTTCACATCCAGAAGAAGATGCGAAAGACCAGGGATGATATCTGTAAAATGGCCTTCGATGCGGTCGCCTATGCCAAGGATCGAGGGCTCATCGTGGAGCTCTCGGGCGAGGATGCATCGAGGGCAGACCCCGCATTCATCCGCGAGGTCTATTCCGGCGGGCTGGAACGCGGTGCGGACCGGCTCTGCTTCTGCGACACCGTCGGCCTCCTCACCCCCGAGCGGGTGGCCGAAGTGATCCCGCAGCTCTGCCTGGCCCCCCTGAGCATCCACTGCCACGACGACCTCGGCATGGCGATGGCCAACACCCTCGCAGCCCTGCGGGTCGGTGCCTCCTGCGCTCACGTCACGGTCAACGGGCTCGGGGAGAGGGCGGGGAACACCCCGCTCGAGGAATTGGTAATGGCCCTCGAGATCCTCTATGGGCAGGATACCGGGATCAAAACCCAGGAGATCTATCACCTCTCCTCCACGGTCTCCCGCCTCACCGGCGTCCCCCTGCCGACCAACAAGGCAATCGTAGGGGAGATGGCCTTCACCCACGAGAGCGGGATCCATGCCCACGGTGTCCTCCGGGAGCCGAGCACCTACGAACCGGTTCCCCCGGAACGGATCGGGCGGAAACGGCGAATCATGCTCGGGAAGCACTCGGGCTCCGCATCCGTGGAGGCGGCGCTGGCCGAGCTTCACTACCACCCGGACAGCCCGCAGCTTGCGGAGATCCTAAAGAGGATCAAAGCCCTCGGCGATGCGGGAATGCGAATCACGGATGCGGACCTCATGGCCACCGCCGAGGCGGTGATGGCCATCGAATGCAGGCCTGTACTGAAGATGAAGCAGTTCACCGTGGTCTCCGGGAGCAACGTCATCCCGACCGCCTCGGTCACCCTGATGGTGAAAGACGAGGAGATCACCGGCGCTTCCACGGGCACAGGTCCCGTGGATGCGGCAATGGAGGCACTAAGGCGGTCCGTTGCAGCCGTTGCCGATATCAGGCTGGAAGAGTACCATGTGGACGCGATTCACGGCGGTACGGACGCATTGGTGGACGTTACGGTAAGATTAAGTAAAGACGGGAAGATAATTACGTCTCGCGGCGCGCGCACCGACATCATCATGGCAAGCGTGGAAGCGGTGGTCGCCGGCATGAACAGACTGTTGAGGGAAGAAAATGAAGACCGGAGCCAAAATCCTGATTGAAGGGCTGCAGCGTGAAGGGGTTGAGACCATATTCGGCTACCCCGGCGGTGTAGTTCTGCCGATTTATGATGAACTCTACCACTCATCATTGCGGCACATTCTGGTACGGCATGAACAGGCGGCTGCCCATGCCGCGGACGGGTTTGCCCGTGCCAGCGGCAGGGTCGGCGTATGCCTGGCCACCTCCGGTCCCGGGGCCTGCAACCTGGTCACCGGCATCGCGACAGCTTACATGGACTCCGTCCCGATGGTTGCGCTTACCGGGCAGGTCCCCACGAGTCTGCTCGGGAACGATGCGTTCCAGGAGTCCGACATCACCGGGATCACGCTCCCGATCACCAAGCACAACTACCTTGTGAAACGGACCGAGGAGCTGGGGCACGTGCTCCGGGAGGCATTCTACATCGCCGGGACCGGGCGTCCCGGGCCGGTGCTCGTCGACCTCCCGAAGGACGTGAGCATGAAGGAGATCGACTATACGTATCCCGATTCCGAACCTGTCACCCTTCGTGGATACCAGCCGACGTTCCGGGGGCATGCCCGCCAGATCGACAAGGCGGTCGAGATGCTCTTCGAAGCCGAGAGGCCGGTCCTCTATGCCGGAGGGGGAGTCATCTCCTCGAACGGTTCGGGAGAGATGGTGAAACTCGCGGAGATGCTCTCGATCCCGGTCACCACGACCCTGATGGGTCTCGGGGCAATCCCATGTGACCATCCTCTCAACCTCGGTATGCTGGGGATGCATGGCACGAGATACGCAAACTACGCGATTACGGAGTGCGACCTCCTCATCGCCGTGGGGGTCCGGTTCGACGACAGGGTCACGGGGAAGCTCGATACCTTCGCACCCCACGCCAGGATCATCCATGTCGATATCGACCCGGCAGAGATCGGGAAGAACAAGAAGGTGGACGTGCCCATCGTCGGGGACGTCCGGTCGGTCCTCCAGGACCTGATTGCCAAGATCCAGAAGAAGAAGCAGTACGAACGGTGGATGGAACGCATCCGCAACTGGAAGGAGAAACACCCGCTCAAGTACCAGATGGACGATTGCCTGAGGCCCCAGTACGTGGTGCAGCAGCTCTCCGAACTCCTGAAGGGAGAGGGCATCATCGTCTCCGAGGTCGGGCAGAACCAGATGTNNGTGGACCGCCCAGTACTACTGTTTCCGCCACCCGAGAACCTGGATCACCTCCGGTGGTCTCGGGACCATGGGGTACGGGTTCCCGGCCGCCATGGGAGCGCATTTCGCACGCCCGGACCAGACGGTCTTCGATATCGCCGGGGACGGGAGCTTCCAGATGAACATCCAGGAGCTGGGGACGGTTTCCCACTACAAGATCCCGGTGAAAGTGGCCATCCTGAACAACAGGTTCCTCGGGATGGTCCGGCAGTGGCAGGAACTCTTCTACGACCGGCGTTACTCCTACACGGAGCTGCCCCCCGTGGACTTCGTGAAGATCGCGAATGCCTATGGCGTGGACGGGATCCGCGTGGAGAGCTGCGAGGACGTGATGCCCGCACTGAAAGCGGCAGTCGAAACCGACGGACCGTTCGTCCTGGACTTCCGGGTGGAGCGGGAAGAGAACGTCTTCCCCATGGTACCGGCAGGGGCTGCCATCAACGAGATGATCGGAGGGGATTCCTGATGAAGCCCCATACGCTCTCCGTGATGGTCGAGAACAAGCCCGGGGTCCTCTCCCGGGTTACAGGGCTCTTCTCCCGGCGCGGGTTCAATATCGAGAGCCTCGCCGTCGGCACTTCCGAGGAGCCTGGGATGAGCCGGATCACCATCGTCTGCATCGGGGACGACGCCCAGATCGAGCAGGTGATGAAGCAAACGAACAAGTTGATCGACGTGATCAAGGTTTCGGACATCACCGGGGAAGACCGGGTGGAGCGGGAACTTGCCCTGATCAAGGTCTCTGCCGAACCCGGCACCACCAGGGCGGAGGTCATGCAGATCGCGACCATATTCCGGGCCCAGATCATCGACGTGAGCACGAGGTCCGTCGTCCTCTCGGTTACCGGGGACACCGACAAGATCGACGCGATCGAGAAGCTCCTCCGCCAGTACGGGGTGAAGGAACTGGTCCGGACCGGGCGGATCGCGATCCTCCGCGGCAAGAAGACCGTGAAGAGTATGAAATAATTCACCAAATTCCTTTCTAAAAAATGGTTTTTGGGGACATGCAAATAGATCCCATTTTTACACTTCAATTAGATAAGAATGTTTGATTCCATAATGGGCAATTAGGGTGCGATATAAAAAAATTTCGCGATAAATGCAAGACCTTCTTCTTAACACCAAAAGAGTGTTATATATAATGTTTGTGAAAGAAAATAAGTTGCACTCTAAAGATCAACAAGCGGAAGATCTAATTCACTTTTATTCTCTGCATCAACGCATAAATACATATAATCATTATTTTCAGAATATCCAGAAAAAATCCAAACAGGTTTTATCACATCCTGAATTTGACCTGCCCCCAATTCGTAATATCCCAACTCAATTTTCGTAATTGTAATATTGGTACTAGTTTGTAGTTTATTAATGGTATTTCCGGAATATAACTCTTCAATTGCTGTTTCGGGTGAGATGGTCTTAACTTTATTTTCTCCAATTACAGATCTCCAAATTTTAGTTATTCCTAAAAGTTCCCCTTCTTCACCTAACGAGATATCAATTTCTCCACCTGGACCGACAACGGGCATTTTATTTAATGTTCGTTTAAATTTTATTGCACTCCATAACGGATACTTTTCAACTATTTCCATCGATGATTCATTGATCTTTTTTAGAGAGACGTATTCAAAATTGTTCAATTTTGCATCATCAGGCAGTCCACCATACTTTTCTAATTGATGTAAAGCCAATTCATAGGAAAGTGTTTCGTCCGGTAAATTGCTTTTAATTTGCATCAATTGATTTTCTTTACAAAAGAAAACAAAATCATTCTTATCAACGATAACATCAAATGCATACACGTTATCAATTACTTTTGGGATTTCTGCATTAATAGTAATTGTAACCTTTGGAGATTGAAATTTTTGTGCATCTAGATTATCATTGGGATAATAAAATAAAACAATCATTATCATTAACGATAAACCAAGTGTTATAAGAATAACCGCTCTGAAATTATAGTTAAGAACTAAACTATTTATACATTGAGTGAATTATCTTTTCTCATGACAA
>DAEV01000044.1 GCA_002509495.1 Methanolinea sp. UBA473
GGTCGGGAGATCTGCGGAAGGTCGGATACGAGATCTTTTTTGAAACAAACGGTTTTATTAACTCTTTTTCTTAAGGGTGAGCGCTGTTTCCGATGGAACCGGGAATGGTGTGTAAAATCAGGGCAAACGGGGGCCGTACAGGACGTATTTGAGATGGGATAAGAGAATTTAACACTGTCTCGGGAATACGATGGATACATCCTTTTTATCAATTCCCAAAGAGTGCTCCCGAGATCTTGTTTCAATAAATGCAATTTCCAGGGATTTTACGGGCTAAACAGGATCGGGAGTTGAAATCCGTTAGATTAGTAACAGCTTTCAGGCTAGTGAGAATCGAATTGTACGAGCCTTCTTCGACGATCGAAAAATTGTAAGAAAAAAATGGGTGAGTTTCCTTTTCCTTACGTTCCCCCAAATGCAGGCACCCTTGCCCTGGCGATTTCGTCAATCAGGCAGTGGCGTTTGCCCCAGTGCATGTGTTTCACCCAGTAGTAATAGTTGGAGTTCGTACTCATATCCACCACGGCCCGGCCATAATTTGCGATACTGGCCGAAAGTTCGGCCTCGACTACCACTACCGCTTCGTGGCCCCCTTCCAGGTAGGCAACAACGGATGACCCGCCATCGGTTACTGAATCGTAGTTCCAGCCTGACATGAGGCCAGAGGGAGATTTCCTGGAGAGGATCTCTTTCTCCATCGTTTTCACGGTGGAAGAGAGCTGATCCACCCGAACTCTCAGCATCACTTTCAGCTCACCGGATCCCGTCGTCGTCCCGGCGCAGTCCCCCCACGTCCAGAGGAGCCAGTACCCGCTCATCATGACCGTGGGGTTGATGCAGTACTTTCCGTCCGATGGCGGGATGAACGAGAACGTGTACCAGACCCTGGCATCCGCGCTGGCGGTCGTTCCCGCACCCTGCCCGCTGACATCCACCATCGGGCGTGCCTTGTTCGGGCTTACGGCATCCCATGAGTTGGTTGCCTTCACGGACGGTATGTCCGGGACTGCGGAAAGTAACTGGTCTCTCCTTTCGCAGGATGCAGGGTGGATTGAATGGCAGTGGCACCAGAGCCAGGCGGGAACGGCAACCCTTGCAATCCCGTCGTCCCTCATCGCATTGATCCACCTCATCTCCCTGTTGATGGACAATTCATGCTGTTCAAGGACTTCTTTTCCCTGGTTTTTGTTCAGTTCCCTGAGCCTGTCGTATAACGCCGCGTATTTTTTCCCCGTGGCGGACTCCAGAGCCCGGGCCTTTTCCGGGTTGATCCCCCTCAATTCCCAGAACCTGTTCTGGGTATCCATACCGAGTTTATTCAGCTCGGTCCTGATCTCCCTGTCATCTGCTGCAAGTTTTTTCATGGTTTCCCCCCGTTTTCTCTCTGTTTTTTGCATAATTTCTCCTCCTTTAGACCAAATCGCGCCGAACTGCGCGATCCTTGATCTGAGATCAATTGGAGATCCGCAGCTTGGCAGACTGCAACCTAAGCCGGATCGTTCCCACTCCCCTCACGATCCGAGGAGAAAAGTGTGCACCACGGGAAAGCCCGGAACTATTGCAATCCGGAAATCTTTTCAAGTATACGATAAAATAAAAATTTGCATATACGATATGCAATGCAGAATTGCAAGGCGAATCAGAAAATCCGTCCCAGGATTTGCCTTTTCGCGAACGGTATGAGGACACCGGGGCTTCTGGCCTGCAACATATTCATATCCTCTTAATTTTCCTGGATTCCAGACCCTCTTGTAGGAAAGAAATCTCCTTCCCGATCCTTATTCTCTTACGATCACCGCCGGCATCCCCACAAACCTCCCGAACCTCGCAACCTCCGCGTCCACCGCCTCCTGCTGATCGGTATCCAACTTCCGGAAAGGACTCAATCCAATCTCGACAGTATCCTTCTTCGTGGATTTGCGCCAGGTGCCCGCCACCTTCCCGTCGATCACGATGACTGCCGTCATGGCGTTCCCCATGGCGATCATCCGCTCGACGTCCCGGGCTTCGCTGACGTCGCTCCGGTCTTTGTAGGCAATCGTGTATTCGTCGTAGATGGACAGAAGCAATGCGGGGGGAGGATCGGGGGTCGTCGCTCCAGGAGGGAAGAACCAGTAGGTCTTCCCGTTGACAATCGATTGATCCAGCCTGGATTTGATCCTGCCGAGGGCAGTTTTCGCGTCCTTATCGGGGAGGCCCGACCACCAGGAAAAGTCCTTCGCCTGGGCCGGTCCGTGGCTGGTAAAATACCGCAGGGCAAGCGTTTCAAGGGCTTCCTCCCGGCCGAGTCCTGCCGATTCCGGAACCCGCTCATCCAGGAGGGCATACGTGTACTGCTTCCCGCGTTTTGGCCCGCTGCAGATCAATCCGTCCAGTTCCGCCCGCGTGATGAGGTGACTCAGACGCTGGACGTCGGTCTCGATCCCGATGTCCGCAAGGACAGCCTTCAGTTCCTGCCGGGTGAGGTAGTTCCGGCCCTCCAGGGCCCTGGCGATCGCGGCATTGCTCTTCGCAAACAATGCGTCATCGAGCCCTATTTTCCGGTTGGAACTCGCGAGGACGGATTTCACCCGTGGAGCCGTAAGCTCGGTCATCCAGCGGATGTCCTCCGGCATGACGAAATGCCAGGTGGGCCGCATGACGTGGATGCGCTGGATCCTGCCGTCGTTGAAGGTCTGCTCGATCTCCGCATCCGTGGAATTCTTTACACGGAGCCCGAGCGACCATTTTGCGGCAGCGAAATCCTGGGCCTGGACCGCTACCAGGTGGGTGACCGCATCCTCCACCCTGTTGAACGGAGCATGACTTAACCCGGTATGAGAAAGGCGGAGTTTGAGTATCTCTGGGGGAGTCATCCTTGTTCCTCGTGGATCTGGTTGATCAGGATTAGTAAATCTGCCGCATCATCTGCATGCGAACCTTTCTCATCCACCGGGGGCTGTCGTATTGCGAGCAGAGAGGAGGCCGAGGTTTTTTGGGCTGGCCTGGCAGTCTGACCGTTACAGGAATTTTCTTCATCAATCTGCAGTTGTACAGAAGAGAACCAGGGGTTCGCCCCAGGTAATGTTCGTACCAGGATGTTTCGCAATCCCCCATGGTTGATCGGAGATCTGGACACCATAGGCTTCAGAGGGAGAGGATATCGGAGGCCCTGGGAAAGGATGATACACCCCTGCCGGAATAAAATACAGGTTTGATACCGACTTCTCACCGCAAAAGATCGCTCCGCAGAGGATTGCGATGGCGATGATACCGATCAATCCAAGGATCACGAGCCATCTGCGGTCGGGGTGATGCATGAGAATCCTGTTGGCCCCGAGGATAATGAACACTGGTGTTGATCCGGAAAAAATTGGGGCGGCAATTTCCAGGCCCCCTGTTCTGTTCGGGGCCTCCAGGGTACGATTCTGCCCGGCTGATCCACGCTCCATTTTACAGTCCCGGGCAGCCTCCGCGGGATCTCATCAGCCTGCAAGCCATGGTGAGTGCCGGATTCCTTTCACCGTTCCTACCCGGCGTTCGGATCCTCCTGCAGCATTCCAAACAGGTTTCCCTCGGTGTCCGTGCAGGAGGCCCAGTACCCGATCCCCTTAATCGGCATCCTGGTGAGAGGGACGCTCCCCCCGGCGTTGATCACCTTTTTTACGGACTTGTCCAGGTCGGCGACGCCCATCGTGCAGACAAATGCGTTCACAGGCTGCCCTTCGGCAGGCGCCGGACCCCGGCGGAATACGAGCCCCCCGTTGATCCCGGGTTCGGTTTCCGGTCCGGTCATCACCATCCAGTAACGGTTTTCCTCGATCATCTCGACTCCGGGCAGGACCCACTCGTGGATCTCCCAGCCAAATACTTCCTTGTAGAACCTTGCCGCCCGTTCCGGGTTGCCGGACTGGATCTCGAAATGAATAATCCGGTTCATACGGTCATCCTCTCCATTTTTTTCTCCGGTCGCATGGTTTTTGCTCCCCCTGCCCGCCCTTTACGGGATCCCTTCGGCTGCGAGGCAGAAGGAGATTTTGTCTCCCACTTTCTCTCCACGAGCTCGGCGAGGCGGTCGACGGTCTCCCTCCACCCTTCCAGCATTCCCGATGCGAGCATCCCCTCCGCGTCTTCCACCGATTCGGCGATGGATTTTTCAAAGAGCTTTGTCGTTCCCCCGAGTTCTTCAAACGTGGCGATATCCAGCGTTACGTGGCCAGGCATCCCCTCCCATTCAAAGGTCTGGACGATCCTTTTCGGGGACACTTCGTGATACACACCGTGGAATGCGTACTCGTTCCCCTCCGCATCCCGCTGGACGAATCTCCAGACGCCCCCCGATCTTGCGTCCAACTTGTCGACGATGGTCGTTAGGTTTGCAGGTCCCCACCAGAAAGGGATGAGTGTTTGGTTCGTGAATGCCTCGACCAGGCGCTCGCGGGGTGCATCAAACACCCGCGTGAGGGTGACTTCCTGGGTCCCGGGCACTGCGATAATACTGTTCTTTGCACGCCTCCGGTTCTCCTCTTCCAGGACTTTTTCGAGCTTGTCGAAGGATTCGTTCCATCCGGCCTTCGCCTGTTCGGTCATATCGCCGGGCGGCATCCCCTCGTGGACCAGCGTGAACCTCGTTTTTCCGTTCTGGTCCTCGAACGTGATCGTCACGAGCAACTCATCCGGCCATTCTCCGGCCATGCCGTAGTACGACGCGGGGACTATATTTCCCTCCTCGTCTGCAAAATTGTCGGTGTACACAAGCTTCTCCAGAGGTACGATCTCTCGGAGCAGTCCGGTGCTCCAGAAGTCCTTGCCGTCGGGGGATCGCATGTCGTAGAGATACTTGCCCCCTACGCGAAGATCGAGTGTTATCAAAGGTGCAGTGAAGTCTCTCGGCCCCCACCATCGCTTCGCGAGCTCGGGATCGGTGCAGGCCTTCCAGACCAGCTCCCGCGGGGCATCGAAGATGCGGGTAATGGACAGGGCTTTATTCTTTCTAACTGTTTTGGACATGGATTTTCCCTCATCCGTATGCGGTCTACTTGCCCCAGGCTTTTAAAATCCTATCCCGGTGTTTCAAAATCTGTAATAGTCAGCCGATTAACCTCCGTTTTGAGGAGAATTCAGCCCTTCGGGTACCGCTCGTCTCCAGAGATCATTAATTATACGATGAGCGGATTCTAAAACGGCCCGGTCACGGAAACGTAACCATGAGGCCCTTGTTTCTGATGGAGAGCCCTGGTGGAATGTGGGGGATTTCCTTCCCCGATTCTCATGCAGAATCTGCTCCGGACAGGTACTTCCGCAAGAGATACGGCTCGACGAAATCCCGATACTCTGCCGTCGTAAGCATCTCCCGGGCTTTGGTAACAACTGTCTCAACTGTTGCCAGGTGTCGATCCATAAGCTCGCGGGAAAGGTGCTGCACTTACCGCAGTGGGGGATCCTCTTTTCGAGGACGCAGTTCCGGATGGGACACGTTTCTGTCCCTAACCTCCGGGGATTGTTCTCATCCGGTTCGAAACACCCGTCGCAGTATACCGCCACAGGTGCAAGGGAGATCCATACAGTTTCCGGAATACGATACTCAATCGCTCGCGGTCGGCATCGGAGTGGATATTCTCCTTGTAGGCTGGGCAGTTGCTACAGAAAAATCCGCAGCGTGCTCGGAACCCGGTCTCCCTGGACGGAGGTTCCGTACCATTCCTGCCATGAATTTGTGATCGGTCAAATTATTTCTCTGAAATGAAACCGCACCTATTGCGGTATTTGCTTTTCGATCCTCATGATCGCCAACTCGATCGCCATACCAAGTATTACTCCTGTAATAAACACGATCTGAGCAAAGCCCGGTTTTGCCCCTTCTTCCCAGATGCCTACAAGGTGGAAGATTGCAAAGATAAACAGGAGAAAACCTAAAATCACGAGGAACATCAGAGTTTTCCGCTTCATGTGTCTCAAGCCCTGATGAATATTTTGTTTTAGTATCTAATTAAAATTCCATCATCCATCCTGGCCGTGTAATCGGATATGGCCCGGGCAATGATGAGGACTTGCCGGATCACCCGGCAGGAAAATATTCATGGATGATTCCCCTCGTCTCTTCAAGCCACGCGACTCGTTGTTCACAGGTGCTCGTTACGATCACCCGAAACATCTTCCGGTATACCCGGTGAACTCCGCACAAACCAAACACGCAGTCTTTCCAGATTCGTTCAAGAGGATCTCCAAACACTTCCCCCTCCCGTGCCTCTTTTGTATTCGATGTATTGAGAACGACAGCGGCCCCGGCTTTGAGCAAACCCTCGGGGGCTCCTTCCCCCGAGTCCCCCTCGACGAACCGGTATGCACGTCCCGGCCGAAACACCCTGTCGATCCACCCGGTGAGGATCGCCGGAGGCATACCCCACCAGTTCGGATGGACGATCACGATGCCGTCCGCCTCGGACAGGATCAGGCAGTGCTGTTCGATTGTCCGGTCAAGGATCGCATCTTTTGAAAATTCTGATGCAGGGAGCAGGGGATCGAATCCCTCTTTGTATAAATCGATGAATTTGACCTGATGCTTGTTCGCATCCAGCGTTTCGCATACAATTTTTGCAATTGCATGGTTGAAGCTTGTATCATCCGGATGAGCCAGGACAACGAGAATCTGCATGGGAAAAAGGGTGGACCCGTCTCCACAAAATGATTTGGAACCGGAAGTCCCTTTTTTCATGGAGTCCAGATGATGAAACCGGATGTGGAGACTACTATTGATGATTTCCATTCATTCCAGGTAAGAAAACAGAAGTGTGCCATACGTAATCCTGCGAAATGAAATGATTGGCATCCCTCATTTCATGAGTTTATCCATGATATTTTCGAACCGCGTGTTGCTGATCGGGTGATGGCTGATCACCTCCCCATTATACAGGATACAGAACGTCCCGAATGCACACGCCGCCTCCTGGACCGCATCCGCATCTGCCAGTTCGATCAGTTTCGGTGTCAGGCCGTACTTCGTCCTGGCGGTCTCCATGATGGCGGCCACGTTCTTTTCGGAATAGGGGCACTGGGGCGAACGAAGGATCGTTAAGCCTTGCGCATACCGGTCCCTGTGTTCGTTCATGGTGGCTTTAAATCGCGGGCTGTCGGTATTCGGATCGAATTTCAGGGCCAGCAGCTCGAAATCCGGCTCGGCGGTATCCACCGGAACGAACCCGCATTTGATAAAAATGTCCCGTTTCGCCATGAACGGGCCTTTCCTCGTAACTACTGCAACACCCTTCATTTGAGCCGTTTTCGCATCTCTTATACACGCATCGATCATGGAGGAAGCGTAGCCCTTTCCCTTGAATTCGTTCCTGAATCCCACGAAAATACACTGGATGAACAGGTAGCCGTCCGCGTCCACGGGACGGTGGGCATATCGGCCGGGGATGTATTCGAGCATGCCCTGGTATCCGCCTTTTTTTGAGAACAGCACCTTTATCCTCAACCCTTTGGGGTAGTACTCCTTGAACCACTGGATTTTTCTTCTCAGTTCCACGTGTTTTTCCACATCCTTATAGCCGCAGACTCCATAGTCCGCGATGGTTTCAGGGGTGAGGTCGATGAGTTCCGGATCGTCCATTATGAGTATCCTGTGCCATTCTTACCTCAAATACTTTTTATTCCGCATTATTTGTCCCGGTTTCCTTCATCGGATGCCTCATGACAATGTTCCCTGTCCTGCGGAACGGGTCCACCACGGTCTATCCTGCTCCCTGATGAAGGGAAAAGAATATTCAGATCCTCCTTTCACTGGAATGAGGCCGCCATTCCAATCAACACGCTGTCCCAATCTAAAACCGATACCCTCATGCGACAAACCGTCCCATCGATCCGGAGGGCCATGTGCTTGAATCTCGATGCATTCTTCCGGGAGAAGGGAATCGATGTGTTCTGCGAGGTCGGCCTCGACGATCTCCAGGACGACGACCGGTCCTCTGTACTGGAATTTCTGCCCTCCGCCCGTTCCGTGATCGTGTTCGGGATGGAGGTTCCCCTCGCGGTATACCGGATGCCTGCGAAGGACAAGACCCGGGAGATGCTCCGGATCGCAACAGCAATAGACAATACCGCGGTACTGCTCGCCGGGCTATTGGAAGAGGAGCATGTTCCGGCACGGCCGGTTCCGCTGTATCTGCCTGTCAGGATTGTCAACGGAAAGGTGCTGGGGGTCGTCCGGCTGAAGCAGCTTGCAGCGGCAGGGGGGCTTGGATCGATAGGAAAGAATACAGTTCTCCTCACTCAACGGTTTGGCCCGCGATTGTTCCTGCTCGGTGTCGTGACTGCACGCCCGGTCCAGGAGGACAGGCAGGCCGGAAGGGATGATGTCCCGCTCTGCAGTGGATGCGGACGCTGTATCAAGGTCTGCCCGACAGGGGCATTGGGACCGGACGGCGTCGATGCGTTCCGGTGCCGGACCGTGAGTGCCTGGGTCCCTTCCCGTCTCGTTCCGGCCGTGAAGTGGATGCTTCGACGGAAGTGGCTGCTTCGGTGTACGACCCCTCTTGCTCCGTGGGTCGCCCGGACCGCGACGATCCGGTGCAGCCTCTGCGTCACGGAGTGCCCGGTGGTTGAGGGGGAGGGAGAGCCCGGATTTCCTGGTTGAGGATCCACAACGCTAACCGGTCCCCAATGAGGAGGGGATCTGTTGACGCCCCACCATTCATAACGCATACTTCCCGGCGGGAACTGGAATCTCCCGGTACGTTGTCTCAACCCGGATCAATACTCAATATTAAATTCTCTGAAGCGGATGTGAAATCAATGGAATACACGTTGCCCCCGATCGAACGTCAGAATAAACTGGCGGTATTGATTGATGCGGAGAATGCCCAGGCGAGCATCATTAAAAACCTGCTGGACGAGGTCGCCAAATATGGCGTGGCGTCCGTGAAAAGGATCTACGGCAACTGGACAACACCCCAGCTCCAGGGATGGAAAGACGTCCTCCTCTCGAATTCGATCATCCCGATCCAGCAGTTCAACTACACGTCCAAAAAGAATGCGACGGACAGTGCGTTGATCATCGACGCGATGGATCTGCTCCATGCGGGAAACCTGGACGGTTTCTGCCTGGTATCGAGTGATTCCGATTTCACCCGGCTTGCCTCGCGAATCCGGGAATCCGGCCTGATCGTGTATGGGTTCGGAGAGGAAAAGACACCGAAGGCCTTTGTCGATGCGTGTGACAAATTCATCTACACGGAAATCCTTCGGCCAACAGAATCCGTGGGGACTGCCGCTCCTGTTTCCAGGGAAGTCCCGGTATTCAAAGACATGAAGAAGGATCAAAAATTCCTGAAATTATTAAAAAACAGTGTCGAGGATTCCTCGGATGAAGAGGGCTGGGCCGAACTCGGACTGGTCGGGCAGAATATCCAGAAGAAAAGCCCCGAATTCGACTCGCGAAATTACGGATTTAAAAAATTCTTCGACCTCATACGCTCTCTGAATCTGTTCGAGATCGACGAGCGACAGTCAAAGGACCAGATGGGAAAGATCATCTACATCCGGGAACGGTTGAAACAAAAAAGATAAATGGATTCTAGCGGTGCCTCGCTCACTTCACCTCAACTCCACACTGTTCAGGTACTTCACCTCGTTTGCGAGATCGCTCATGCAGATCACGTGTCCTGAGATTGTGTACAGGGTATTCTCGATGAAAAGCGCCCTCTTAACTGGTGCCTGGTTCTGGGATCTCTGATCGTAATGCATCACCTTCCCCTTCAGCGAGAAGCCGTGGGAAGGGTCGACCGAGAAGACGTAAGCCCCGCCCCAAACCCCCCATGTGCTTATATACCCTCGACCGTCTGTCGTTTCGCGAGGACCGGTCAGGTACAGGGGCAGGACCAGGATGTCTTTTTCCTTATCGAACAGGAAGGCCTTCGGGTCGTTGAGCGCTTCGGAACTGCTTCCGCTCCCGCCGAGCTCAACACTGTCGACGAGGTCAGGGTTCGAGATGTCGGAAACGTCGAAGAGCGAGAGTTTTACCGCCCCGGAAGTCGACGCCTTCCCAACCCCTATGATGTGCGAGTTGTCGTAGGGATGGAGATAATTCGAGAACCCGGGAAGTTTGAGCGTCCCGGTTAGGGTAGGCTCAGCCGGGTCCGAAAGATCGATCACGAAGAACGGATCGGTTTCCCGGAACGTGACCATGTACAGGTTCTCGCCCATGAATCTCGTGGCATAGATCCGTTCGCCGGGGGCAATCCCGTCCACTCTTCCGATCTCCCGGAGTTGTTTGTCGAGCACGGTGACTGCGCTGGAAGTAGAGGAAGACCACGAGCCGTGTTCGGTCACAGTCGTCGCGAGCCGGAGGTTGCCCTTGTGCTCGTCCATCGCGTACTGATTGAGAAGCGTTCCATCCACGGTCCCATGGGCCTCGAACCGGATCGCACCGTCCGAGAGCGAGAAAGAGTAGATATCGGTACGGTCGGTGCTTCCTCCGACCTCGCGACCCTGTGCGTCGATGTGTTTGAGTGGAGAGGGTTCGCCGTACGAATGGACTCCGAAGTACAGGTGGGTAGGGGAGACGTACACGGTCCCGGCCGTCCCGACGAGAAAGGTCTTCGCCCGGACCGGAGCGTCGGAACCGAGGGGCACCGACCCGATGGTGGTAAAGGCGAAGGCCTTGTCCCTTCCTTCGAGAGAATATGCGGCAGGAGTGAACGCATCTTCCTTACCATCCCGGATCTCCGGGAAGGAGAAATCATCGGAATACACGTTCACGGGGGTCGAGGTGAGGAAATAGAGCCATTCCCCGATCATTCGTGAGTCCGTGTATTCGCCATCGATGACCACCTCCCGTTCGAGTTCGGGGGACGAGGGGTCCTTTACCGAGAAGATGTAGACGACGGTCTTTTCGCCGGTTTCCTGCGAATCCCAGCAGCGGCCGGGCTCGCAGCGCCAGTAATCGGGGGTGCGGTCGTCCCTGCAGATCAGGGCGATACGATCCCCGTACAAATAAAGGGAGAGCGGGGATCCTCCGAATGCAGTCGTCGAGACGACCTTTGCGGCCTCCGCTGGATAGGCAAGGACGATATGGAACTCGCGACCGGAAACCAGATAGATGTATGTCCCGTCGGTTTTGACGATATCTGCCTCGTCCACGTCCTGTACCTGGACGTTCGTGGTGGAATATTCCCGGTCGACTGGAGCAAGGGTGGGAACGGGGGTGGCGAAAAAACCTCCTGCACCTCCGCCTGCACCTGATGCACGGGTGATTCCGGTCGAGCCCGAAAACTCACCGGACTGGGTCTTCTGTGTTGGAGCAAAGGAAGAGGATACCACCTCGACGAGCATCTCGTCATCCCCTGCGGGGAGATTGGTGGTCCCTGTGATTCTGAACTTATCCCCGACGTAGTGGTCCCCGATCGGGTCGATTCTTATGAAGAATCCTTCAACCGGGCTCTCCTGGCCCAGGGGGACCTGGATGACCTGCTGGGTCGTGATCGGGCTGGCCGGCGCGGCAAGGATATTGAATAACGCGGTCGCCCTGACATCGTGCGTGATTGCCGAAACACTCACGATATATTCATCCGGCCGGAACGTCGCAGTATCGACCTCGTACCGCCAGGACCGCACCCCTGCCTGTACCGGGGTTGAGACCGGCAGCGATACCATCCCGGTCTCCGTTTCCGTCTCCGTGTGCGAGTTGATGAAGGATCGGACGTCGTCTCCGGTGAGGAGCTGGCCGATTCCTTCTGAGAGAGGAAGGGTATCTCCGTTCCCGGGCATTCCGGGAATCGGCAGGATGCCTGTTCCGGGAGAGAGGATCTGGAACCCCGCAATCAGCACGACTGCGGTCACGATCCCGATTGCAACGCCCGCGACGATAAGAACGCCGTCTCGTCGCGCTGTCATGGCAGATTACCCCCTATGGTCGGCACCCCGGGCCGCACCGGGAACAGGGAGGAGCGGGTCCGGAAGGGAATGGATCCCGGCGTCCCGGAGATCCGGGATGGCAGGGAAGAGGGCGGCGAATCGTTCTTTGGGAAAAGAACAGGATGCATCATTCGTCCTCACCCATTCCCGGACCGTCCTTTTCCCGTTCATACGTGAACACGTCGTCGATCCCCACCCTGAATAGATCCGCAATCCTGTATGCGAGTTTCAGGGACGGGTAATACTTTCCCTTCTCGAGGGATATGATGGTATTTCTTGTCACTCCGACCAACTCCGCAAGCTCCTCCTGGGTCATCTCCCGTTCGGCCCGAAGGACCCGTATCCTGTTTTTCATAGCGATACTTCGTATAGTCAATATTTCCCGGCGTAGTGCAGGTAGAACGCTCCGAACGTGATTAGAAGGGCCCCAAGGCAGCAGAAAAGGGTCCGTGCGATTACGGCGCTCTCCTCGTACAGCCTCAACCCTTCCTGCCAGAAGAGACCGTAGGCTCTCGCTTCGGTCTCGTTCATGGAATCCACGTCCCGGATCGTGAGCGTTCGCACGACCTCTTCCGGCATCCCCGGTATCCCTCCCTGGGAGAGGGTGAGGGTTTCCGATCTCGTGCCGTCGTCGTTGATCGTCATCTTTCCGGTCACTGTAGGTGCCAGGGGGGCGGAGTAAGCGTACGACGCGAAGATGACTGTCCCGATCACTCCGAGGACGAGCAGGACTTCGATCGTTTTCAGCGCAGCTTTCGAGCGGATCCTTACAGTCCGCTCGTCTGATATGATCTCGGCAACCTGCTCCCGGCATGCGAGGATCACGAGGATCCCAAGCGGGATCGCAATCACCGGGACGAGGAGCGCACCGGCTGCGAACGACCACCCGACCATGGCGGCAACCAGGGCCGACGTGAGAAGGATGCAGAGGATGTAGGTGATCCTTTTCATGGAGTCCCACTCCGAACAACGAGGTCCAGGACGGAATACACGTCGCCGGGTTCAATCCGGTATGTTGTCCTGTTCGTCTTCGAATTGCTCACGTTCACCCTGTATTTCCCTGGAGGGAGGCGATAGGTGTCGATGCCCATCGACCAGAGGTTAGCCTCGCCACCTCCTTCCTCAACCGCTGCCGTCCCGATCATTCCCGAGAACAACGCACCCTGCGACCCGTCCCCCGGGTTCACGATGAAGCCGTATCCACTGCCCAAAAGGGGTGAGATCTCTACAAGGAGTTCTTCACCGGAGGGGAGGCTGGTGGTCCCGGTAAGGACAGTCATAGTGTTCGCCTCCAGGTCCGGAAGAGTATCGATGCTGATGAACCGGGAAGGTACCTGAAGAGTTCCAGTCGTCGAGAGGACAATCACCGCGGTGCTCTCAGTCTCATTGCCCGGGGGGAGATCCCCTGCGACTGTAACGCGGTAACAACCGGCCGCCATCCCCATGGAATCGAAGGTAAACGACCACCGGTTCACCCCGGCGAGCCCTGGAGATATGGTAGACCGTCCTTCCGCGACAGGTATGGACCCGGCGGCAGGTTCTGCGCTGCTCGTTCCATTCTGCAGACAGAGAACAGGATTTACCTTCCAGACGACGCTGGTCCCGGGTGGGAGATTCGTCGTCCCGGTCACTTTAATTCGTTCGCCAGCAGCCCCCTCCCCGGGTGTGTTCACCCGGAAGAAGGGCTCCGGAAGACTTTCGCCACGGCGTCCTGTGAGGGTGAGCCGTTCCGTTGCGACCACGTTGCCGGGAACTGTGGTCCGTTCATCTCCGGAAAACGTAACTGTAGAGACGCGGACGGAGTATTCCCCCATGGGCAGGGCCGATGTGTTGACCACCGCCCTCCACGAGTTCCGTCCGCCGGATCCGAAGGCCACCGACGTAATTTCTGTCTCGTATGCCCCGCCTGCCATGGATGCCGGAGAAACGTTTACAAAGAGGAAGGTATTAAGCGCGAGGTTGGTTGTTCCAGTCAGTACCAGCATCCCGTTCCCGTCCACGCTTCCCCCGCTGACAGAATCGATGGTGATCGTGGGGAAGAGGTAGAATGTGCCGGTAAGAAGGATCCAGAGAGCCATGACAACGAGGATGGTTGCCGAGGTGATCCCTATTGTGAGGAGGAAGGTCCTTTTCATAGGCTCTCAACCGGATCTGTTCATTGGTGTCCGGGAAATTAGTTTCCTTTTTTGCTTCAGCCTGGAATATCCCCGGGAGAACCGGGAATCCCGGTTCCCACCGGGAGATCCCCGGAAACGCAAGCTGTCCGTCCGGTTTTGGCGAACGACAGCAGGTTTCGGCCGGGGGCACCAGGGGTTGTCAGGTACGGTCGAATCCATACGGACTCCTGGATGCAGGTTCATTTCAGGATAAGCTCCGTCAATGCCGAAACGTCACCCGGTTGGGAGTCAGGAGAATATATGTCCCCGACCACGTTCGATACCTTGACAGTATACTCTCCGGGTACCAGGAGGGTTGTATCAACTGCAAGCGATACGTGGTTTTCGTCACCGTTTCCTCTTGTAACCTCCGAGTTCGCCATCATCCCTGAGAACGTTCCCGTATCCGGGAAATTCGAAGCGGTAGACGGGGCGACCTCCCAGATCACGTCCGAACCGACGGCAAGGTTGGTCGTACCAGTAACAAGGAACTGGTCACCGGCGTACTTTGTGCCGACAGGGTCGATCCGGAAGAACGGATCTCCCTTCGCGACCTCCGTCTGCGAGGGATCCGATCCGAGGTATTCCCCCGCCAGAGTGATGCCTGAGGATGCCGAGGTTTCGCCGAGGATGATCTTTAACGCCTCGTGATCCCACGTCATCTGGGTGACCTGCACGCCATAGGAACCCGGCCGCAGGGTCGAGGTATCGATCGGGGCCGACCACCGGTTCGGGCCGTCGTCCTGCGCGATAATCCTGGCCGAGCAACCGGTATTGGTTCGATCAGACTGATTTCCCGATTCGCCAGGTTCTTCCCTGACTTTTACCAGGAGATCCGTCCCGGCTGGGAGACTGGTCGTGCCGGACAGGATCAGGAGATCGCCCGTGTCCGGATTTCCGATCGGATCGATTGTGATATATGGCAGGGACAGGCCATACCCGGTGGCGAGCCCGATTGTCGTGACGAGAATCCCTGCAATGAGGAGACTCCCGAGAAAAATTTTTCTGGACTTCATGGTTTGTCAATGCACTGTGTACTTGGCATTATGCATAAATCTTTTGGCATATTGCTACAATTATTGTGCATAAAAAACATCCGGGGTCCTGCTCGTTAATCGGGAAAATGTTCCGCGAGGATGGATTGCAGCACCTCATCTCTTGAGCAGCGGCAATAAGAAAAAAACGGATACTTCACCAGGATTTCCCGGGCTAATCGATTCGATCAATATTATGTCATTTATATTGCATTGTATGAGAATCGCTTGAAACAGAAGGAGTAATCGGCAGGAAAAAACGAATAGAATCCCTGATGATTCACCCGTTGAAGTTATGGTGATCGTAGCAGTTCCGGATGAACTCCTGCTTCCGGTGCTCGCTCGCGTTCACCGGGGGTTTGAGATACCCGATCTCCGGGGTCTGGAGGGCCGGGCAGAACGGGCAGAGGGCGGAATCCACATCATTCTGCTTCTCCCGGACAGGGCAGTAATATACCCCTTCGATTACCGCAACCTTATCTCCTCCGGGGAACGGCATTCCGACAGGGTGGCCTGGGAGACCCTGCACGAGCATGCAGAAACCTCCGAGCAGGAATTTTAAAAACCGGAGCCGGACCTGCTCCTCGTCCCCGGAAGAACACTGTGCCGCGACCATCGTCCAGTATTCGCCCGGACCGTGAGCAAGGGGTTCCTTCATGCGAATAAAATTTTTCAACTCGTGCATCCTTCGCAAGGCCTGATAAGTCCCGTGGAGGTGCCCGGTGATGGTCTCCTCCAGTTTCGCCCGGTATTCCGGGTTGAAATCCCGGATTGCATCCGAAAAATTCCACCGCATCTGCTGGAGGTCGCGGGGCGAGTAGGTCAGGACGATCGCTGCGATGGCCTGGCCGAGCTCACCCCGGGTCTTTTTCGACCGGAGTGCCGAGCATTCGCGAGCGATCTGGTGGCAGTCCATGGTTGGGGGCTCCGGAAGTGTTGTTACACTCCTATCCCGTTTCCAGGTATTGGGTTTTATTGTTCGGCGACTGGCGGTTTGCACCGGATTCACCATTCCTGCACCTTTAAAAAATCTGCCACAATATCGGATCACTACCCCCCCAAACCAGGACTTCTTTCTCAAACCGTGACCGGCCAGCCTTTTCTACCTTTTAGCCCCAATATTCCCGTCAATACATACCTTCAACACGTCACGCACCCTATATATAAATAGTAATTGAGTTGGTTTCTTGAAAAATTCTGGTAGCAATGCAACATCGGGTAGTCAGGCAAGTACAATGAATGCAGATGGTACGCCCACCGTTCGCGTACGGACACCTAAAAAGTGGAATGGAGAGCAATTTGCCAGGGCCGAAACGATGCTCGGGGCCTATCACATCCGTGTCCAGTGTGCGGACGGGATCACCCGTATGGGAAGGATCAAGGGAAAAATGAAGAAACGGACCTGGATACGGGAAGGCGATACCCTGATCGTCACCCCCTGGAGTTTCCAGGACGAAAAGTGCGATATCATTTACCGGTACTTAAAGCCTCAAACGGACTGGTTGCGAAGAAACCGCTTTATCCAGTAATATTCCTTTTTCTTTTTCAGAATGCGATAGTCCGATTAGGTCCGCTCATCCCCTCTTTCAAGGGGATCGCCGTGGCAGGTAGGGGAGTGATGGACAGGTTTGGATCTCCCGATGCACCTGGAGGCAGTGCAGGACGTGAAAAGTATTACGGCTTTTCCGGGGTATATTGATAGAACGACTTAAGATCCGCAGGGAATCGACCATGGTGTTCCGCATCACAACAGAACGGCTGATCCTCGAAGACTTGAACAAGAAGGATCTCGTCCACATCCAGCGGATCGCCCGCGATCCGGGTATCATGAAATATGTCCTCATCTGGCTCGAGAACGACGAACAGGTGTCCACTTTTTTACAGCATGCAATTGAGGAGACCGGATTGACGGACCGGATGTCGTACGTGCTTGCGGCAAGGAAGAAGGGATCAGGGGAATTTGCCGGGCTGACGTTTCTCGAGATCGATCCCGAGCTCCCGAGCACCGGAGAGGTCGGGGTCGTCCTCCTCCCGGACTACTGGGCAAACAGGTATGCATCGGAGATCCTCCTGGCCTACCTCGAATTCGGATTCGGGACGCTTCACCTTCACCGGATCTTCGGGAAATGCGACGAATTGAATCTCCCTTCGGCCCGCGTCATGGAACACTGCGGACTCACCTACGAGGGAACGCTCCGAGAACACGTCTGGCTCCGGGACCACTGGCGATCGACCCGCTACTATGGGATCCTGGACAGCGAGTTCGCCTCCCTCTCACGATGATCTCTGCCACAGGCTCCCGACCAGCCGCAATTGTCGCCGGTAACCAGGAGAAAAGTCTGCGGTGAAAAAGGTGTAGCTCTGGTAATTGTTGGTTCATAAACAGGTATACCTGAAGAAAAAGGGACGCCCCGGCCGGGATTTGAACCCGNNAGGCTCCTAGGATGTCCACTACCCTACCGGGGCAACAGGGCTTTTCCATTAACTGCTTTCGACAACCTTCCTCGGGTTACGACATATTTTCACATTTGCCGAAGGAACCGGGAAAGAATCACCGATCGAGATAACGATACCCTTCCATCATGGTTTGACGGAGAATGGGAAAAATATTGTGGAGCGTGCCGTTCAGTACGACCGTATTTCTTTGGATTTCCCGGTAATTCTTCATGGCAGATCACAGAACGCAGAGACAGTGTGCATCTGACCCCCCTGGCAGGCGAACAATGAGGGGGAGCTTCCCGGTTTTGGGCCTGGATCGTGACCGCATTAGGGACGGACCAGGGGATACGAGACCAACTGTGAAAAGGCCATGGATATCCCTCTGGCTGGATTCTGTGATACTGCACTGTCCAGACCGGTCTTTATCCGAAACGGCGGATGGATCATCGATCATGATTCCCGAAGCTATTATTCTAATACCATCACAAGATTCGGCTCGGAACCGGCTCCGTGATCCANNGATCCAGTTTCAGGACGTATACCTCATACTTGGAAACTGGGATCAAAATGTATAAATACACTTATGCCGACTCCCCCCTTAACCTGGGAAAATTAGGGGAGTACTCATGAAAAATCCCGTGACGTGTATCCTACCTGCAATTTTAATCGGCTGTCTGATGACAATCGTCACCGTATCCGGTATTGAGCCTGTACATATGGGCAGCATAGTGAACGGTACTGGGGGTGCTTTACTGAATGGCCCGGTAAATAGTTTCGTGTCCGGTAATTACGCGTACGTGGTAAGCGAGGTTGGCAACTCCCTGGAGATCGTGGATGTCTCGAATCCTGCTGCCCCCCATCATGAGGGCCGCATCGTCAATGGTACCGGTGGCGCTTTACTTCTTGATCCGTATAGCGTCTACATTGCCGACAACTTTGCATATGTGGCAAGTCGGGGCAGTGATGCCCTGGAGATCGTGGATGTCTCGAATCCTGCTGCCCCCCATCATGAGGGCTGCATCGTCAACGGTACCGGTGGCGCTTTACTGAATGGTCCGATCAGCGTATTTGTCGCCGGCGACTATGCATATGTGGCAAGTTATTCGAGCAATGCCCTGGAGATCGTGGATATCTCGAATAAAGCTGCTCCCCACCATGAGGGGAGCATCAAGAACGGTGGCAGCGCTTTATTGAATGGCCCGATCAGCGTATTTGCCTCCGGTAACTATGTCTTTGTGGCATCCTTTCTCAGCGACGCCCTGGAGATCGTGGATGTTACAAATCCCGCTGCTCCCCATCATGAGGGCAGAATTGTAAACGGAACGGATGGCGCTCTCCTGGACGGCGCATATTCTGTTTTTGTCGCTGGCGACTATGCGTATGTGGCCAGCCGGGGCAGTGATGCCCTGGAAATCGTGGATATCTCCATTATCTATCATCCGGTTCATGCGGGCAGTATCGTGAACGGCACTGGGGGTGCATTGTTGAATGGCCCGGCGGGCGTATTCGTTGCCGGAAACTACGCGTATGTGGCATCCACGGATAGCAACGCCCTGGAAATTGTAGACATCACAAATCCGTCTGCGCCTTATCACGCAGGCAGTATTGTAAATGGTAAGGGGGGAGCGTTACTGGATGCCCCGACGAGCGTCTGTGTTGCCGCCAACGACGCGTATGTGACATCGTATAATAGCAACGCCCTGGAAATCGTGTACATCGGAAGTTCGAAGTTTGCCGTAGTTCGACCGACTGCATATGATAACTGGATCTATACCACTGACCTTACGAACGTGAGATCACGGAATCACTACGGTGCTGCCGGGGATATTCCACTTGTGGGAGATTTTAACTATGATGGAACCGCTGACCGGGTTGCCTTCCGGGAAGGGGAATGGATCTTTGATCTCAGCCAGGATGGTTCGGTGGATGCCCGGGACAGGTATGGTATGGATGGTGATATCCCGCTGGTGGGGGATATGGACAATGATGGGATAACTGACCGGGTGGTGTTCAGGAATGGCCAATGGATCCTTGATTACGACATGGACGGTTTGGTGAACCATCGCAGTTTTTATGGATCTCCTGGAGATATTCCTCTTGTCGGTTACTTTAATAATGATTTCACCATTGACCGGGCTGTGTTCCGGTCTACTGTCTGGGATAATTGGATCATCGACTATTCATGGGATGGTGTCGTGGATGCCCGGGAACATTTTGGCACCTCCGGAGATATACCCCTGGTGGGTGACTTCAATATGGATGGAATCACGGATCGTGCAGTATTCCGTGCCGGGGAATGGATCATCGATTGGAACATGGACGGATCGATCAATTCCCGCCCCCGCTTCGGGCAGGCCGGGGATGTCCCTCTGGTGTGGACTATCTGAACTCCCCTTTTAGCCTGATATCAAATCCCCCAGGGGGATAGTCTTCCCGCACTTCCACGTCAGGTTCTGGAGATTTCCAAAAACCGGATTGTCATCAGCAGGGTACCAAGTCCAGAAAAAACGGACGGGGAATCCTGAAAT
>DAEV01000043.1:0-24116 GCA_002509495.1 Methanolinea sp. UBA473
GGTTGTGCTGTTTCCACCAGTGGACATCCTGCTTGTCCCCGAACGTGCAGATCATGACAGCTCCGGAACCGAATGCCGGATCCACTACCGGGTCCGCTATCACGGGTACCTCATGGGCAAAGAGCGGGACTTTCAGGGTCCGGCCCTTCAATCCGGTATATCTGTCGTCGTCCGGGTGGACTGCCACCGCTACGCATGCTGCAAGAAGCTCAGGCCTCGTAGTCGCGATCTCTACGCCATCAAAATCGAAGTAATTGAGGGTCGTCTCCCGTGGTTCATAGGCAACCTCTGCAAAGGCGATCGCCGTCTCGCACCGCGTGCAGAAGTTGACAGGGTGTTCGCTCNNTGGGTTTTTTTGAAGTATTCCGGGAGCATCGTGATATATTCGTGGCTCCAGTCGACTGAAAATCCCATCCTCCGGAGCGTCCGCCGCATCTTTTGAATGTTCCCGAGCGTGAGCTCCCTGCACATCCGGCGGAATTCCTCCCTTGGGACATCGTTCTTGGTGATCCCGTGGATCTCCTCAACCTTCACTTCGGTAGGGAGGCCGTGGCAGTCCCACCCCTGCGGAAACATCACATTGAACCCACGCATCCGCTTGTAGCGGGCGATAAAGTCGATATAGCACCAGTTGAAGGCGTTCCCGATGTGAAAATTCCCGGTGGGATAAGGCGGGGGAGTGTCGATTATGAATTTCGGTTTCGTCGACAGGGGATCAAAATAATGGTCCTCATCTTTCCAGATCCCCTGCCAGCGCCCCTCCACTTCGGCAAAGTCGTAACTCTTCGGGAGATCATGCGACGGCGACATTTTTCACATATTGGTGGTTTCAGCAGATATACCTAATCAAAGTCAAACCGGGCGAAATGGACCCGCATCACCCCGATATGGCAGGAAATAATGGGAAAATGGATGACCGGCCTCCTGCAGAGGGCAACGACAAAAGCTCTTTTTATCCGGGAACCAACCAGAGAGGGATGATGAACCGCCTGGGAGACCGCGTGGCTGCAGTCCTGATCCTGTCTTTCATTATCTTTGCCCCATTCATCCAGCCACCCTGGTACCTGGCCATCATAATCATCCTCTTTGCCCTGATCCTGTTTCTCATTAAAAAGACCCGGTTCCTCGCCATTGCGCTCATCCCCATCGCAGCTCTCTACGGCCTCTCTGTCCTGCCTATGCTTGTCTTCTGCTGCACCCTGACCATCCTAGTGACGGGCGAGCTTGCGTTCCGGGAGACCGAAGAAAAACTCCTGTCCTACATCGCCTACATAGCCGCGGCACTGGTAGGCTGCACCCTGGTGATGATCTACCTAGGGATTATGGCCCCTCTCATCATCCTCTTCGGCGTGGTGGTTGCGGTTCTCCTGAAAGCCATATTAAAAGAGCGGGAGGATGCCCTGATGATTGAAGCGCTCGGGATTGCCATGACCATGTTCCTCATCGACGAGCTCAATTTCCAGGCGAACCTGACGCTGATCGCATTTGCCGTGGTCATCGCATTCAGTTTTGGTTATTTCTCGTACCGGACCAACACCGCGGATGTGAGCGGTCTCTTCTCCGGCGCGCTGGTGGGAATAATCCTCATCGTCTTCGCAGACATCCGCTGGTTTCTGGTGATGCTTGCATTCTTTATCCTTGGGTCGGCGAGCACCCGGTATAAATATGAATATAAAGTCAAGGCCGGGGTCGAGCAGGTGCATGGAGGGGCGAGGGGCTACCTCAACGTCTTTGCAAATGGAAGCGTCTCGGCGGCGGCTGCGATCCTCTGGGGGGTATCCGGCTCTCCTGTTTTTCTTGCCCTCTTCGTGGGCAGCGTTGCTTCCGCTGCCGCGGATACCATGGCCAGTGAGATCGGGGTCACCGGTGGGGAACCGTATCTCATCACGACACTCAAACGCGTGCCTGCCGGGACCAACGGAGGAATTACCCTGTTGGGGGAACTCGTTGCGGTGGGAGGAGCCATCATCGTTTCCCTGATTGCATTTCTGCTGGGGATCATAGGCATTCCCATGGCCGTGGCGTGTGTCGCTGCCGGATTTTTCGGTACCAATATTGACAGCGTCGTTGGGGCGCTCCTTGAGAACAAAGGATTTGTGGGGAATGCCGGTACCAATTTCATCGCAACAATGGGCGGAGGGGTGTGTGCGGTGGCGTTTTCGTTCCTGGTGATGTGAACAACCACACTGGTCTCCTGCCGACAGGCACTGCCGAGGTTATCGTCACGTCCTTATGGCCAGGGCCCCTGGCAATTTGGGGGGGTCAATGTGAGGGTTCCAGTCTCCTCATGTCTAAGAATTCCTGAAGGTCTCAGATTCAGGGCCGGGGATCCTTAGTCCCAGTTTCTCAGCACATGGGGTCTCGCAACAGACTGAGCAGCAAATGTGGGGGCTATTGCCCCCCACACCACCCCGACACGATAAAACCCGCCGCCCCCGCGGGGCGCCCCCGCGGCGGATCAACCTGCTATCGACGAACATCCAAAAACATCAAACTCAACACAAGGTGGAATGCCCCCCCTGCATGAATGGTCTGCCGCAGTTACCGTATCGAGGACCCCTCCCACAGTTCCCAGACCCGGGGCTGGGATATTTCAGCCCCAAACTTGGTATACGGGCTCATTGCAACCAAAGGCGCTCCGCCTCCCGCACCCTCACTTCAGGCCACCTGAAATAGTTCATTTTGCCACCCATCCATCCTGTGCGGCGACCGAAATGGTCGCCCCGATTCGAAAGGCGGAGCCTTCGCGGGATTTGCGGCGGCCAATAATTCCGTTTTTTGGGAAATTATTAGTCGTTCATAAACCCTGTACAACTTATTTTCCGGTCAAATTACACCGTCACATTCCGGAACTGCCAGGTGCATGTCAGGATCATCACCCCTGAAAGCACGACCAGTGCCCCGATCGGCACCCATGCGATCATCCCGATGGAAAGGCCTCGTATGGCATCGATCGCAAAACTGAGTGGATTGAAAACCGCAATGACTCGAAGCCATTCAGGCATGACATCGTAGGGCATCAAGGCGGAGCTGGTAAAAAAGAGGGGCATGCTGATCATGGCATTGAACGCTGCGTAGCCATCGTGATCGCTGATGTACAGGGCAATCGTAG
Source organism: Methanolinea sp. UBA473 (assembly GCA_002509495.1). Taxonomy (GTDB): domain Archaea; phylum Halobacteriota; class Methanomicrobia; order Methanomicrobiales; family Methanospirillaceae; genus Methanolinea_A. The sequence goes on from DAEV01000043.1 coordinate 3,113, forward strand.
TGGCGAACCCGGATAGCACAACCCCGAAGAGAAAGAGGATCAGGTAGGTGAGACCGAGCTGGAGCGGCCCGTAAATGGTCGCTCCCAGGAGGAATGCCATGGCGAGGATGATGGTCGCCTGGATAAGGCCGCGGAAGGTGATGAAGAGGATCTTGCCGTAAAGCAGACTTTCCCGCGGCGTCGGCAGTGCCAGGAACTTCTGGAAGTAACCGAGGATTTTGTCGAAGATGAGGAGCGCACCACCTGTAAGGGAAGCGGTCAGCATCGTCATCACCAGGATGCCGGGAGTGATGAAGTCCAGGTAGTGATCGGTGAACCGGATGGGAAGGGCAAGGCCTACGAACACGAGCCATGCGGCCGGCATTACCAGTGCAGAGATGACCGCAAGTTTCCCCCTGCTCCACCGGAGCAGGTCCCGGCCGAAGTACACGAAGATGCCCCTCATTTTCTCCTCCTGAGCATCGATCGGAACCTCCGATCGTCGAAACCCTCAGGCTCGCGGGTGGTGTCCACGCAATGGATGAAGACATCATCGAGAGTGGGTTCCCGGACGGACAGAGCATATACGTGGAGTCCGCAGGACGTAAGAGCGTCCTTGATGGCCGGGACAGCCTCGCTCCCGTTCTCCGCAGCAAACGAGATCTCATCACCTGACTGCCCGAGATATGTCATTCCCTCTATCTCGATAACCGGGCATACCCCGGAAACACGGGCAAAGACGAGGTCCTGCTGCAGGCGGCTCTTCAACCGCGCCGGAGAGTCCAGTGCCACGATCCGGCCGCGGTCGATGATTCCCACCCGGTCACAGGCATGGTCCGCCTCGTCCATGTAATGGGTTGTAACAAAAATGGTCATCCCCTCCTTCCGGAGCGAATGGATATGCTCCCAGATCCGTTTTCTCGCGGTAACGTCAAGGCCGATGGTGGGTTCGTCCAGGAATAGCACCTCGGGATCATGCACGAGGGCCTGGGCGAGTTCGAGCCTGCGCCGCATTCCACCGGAGTAGGTTCGTACAAGGTCGTCCGCCCGGCCTGTGAGCTCCATCACGGAGAGCGCCTCTTCCACACGGTGCTTATAATCCGGGACCCCGTAGAGCCGGGCGAACAGGAGGACATTCTCCCTGCCCGTGAGCTTGATGTCCACGGCCATATCCTGCGGGACGTAGCTGATCTTCTCCCTGACACGGGGGGCGTCCTTCACCACGTCGAATCCGCAGATGCTTGCCCTGCCTTCCGTCGGGGACAGGAGGGTGGTCAGCATCAGCACGGTCGTGGTCTTTCCGGATCCGTTGGGACCGAGAATGCCGAAGATCTCGTGGTCCACCGCGAGGTCAAGGTGATCCACCGCGCAGAGCGGTCCGTAATACCGGGTGAGGCCGTTCGTCTCTATAACCGCCATAGGGGAAAAATCCCTCCGACTCAACAGGGTTATTACTGCTTTTAGACCTTTCAAACTGCGCCTGGGAGGCGGGATGCCTCTAACGTAAAAGTTATCTACCCTTATGGCGATCGAATCACGTATGGGAGATTTCGATCCGAGAAAACATACCGCGGAAGAGGCAGGATATGATGCCAAGGACAACTATGTTCGCGGGCTCAAGATGCCGCCAACCCGTTTCAAGAACATGGTGCACAGCCATCCCGCCGACGAACAGAATAGCATGAGACAGCAGGTCGATGAAGCGGAGGCAAAGGGCCTCCGTACGTACCAGGTCAAGCATTCGAAGGGTTACTACAGCATTGAGAATGGGATCGTGGTTGGAAGCGGAAGAGGATAAAGCGCGGTCTTTTTTTTAATTGGAGTTCAGGGTGCAGCGCGTTCCTCGCTCGATCAGGGGACTTTTTCCAATTGGGAATAAGGAATCCCCGGATGCCACGTATCCGGGGTCCCACGATCGCGGAAGTGGAGGTTAATATTTATACCAGCGACCTTTCTTGTCGTATTCTCCCTGGACCTCGATCACGGTTTTTTCGCTGCAACTCCTGTAAAACACGGCTTTAAAGGCGTAAAGGATTGGGAACAGCAGGGATATTGCAATAAACAGGAAGATTGCGCTGATCACGATACCGTCAAACCCGAGCATGGTATTGAACTGTTCTGCGGTGAGGGCCTGCACATCGGTAGTGGTCATGGTCGTCAGCGGCAGAAGCCTGTCGTACAAGAGGCCGGTCCAGACAATGGCCAGTGGGAATCCCACCAGGGCGACAATCAACAGACAGACTGCGTAAAAGCCGACCGTCTTCCAGGCGTGGTTCAGCACCACTTCCACGCTCCGCCTGATCGATTCGAATACACCTTTATCCTCGAATACGGCTGCCGTGTCATAAAAAAACGTGAAGAACAGGATCGGAACCATTGTTCCCATCACAGCGACGGGCAGGAAGGCTTCCGCAGCTCCAATGAGGGTCAGTGGAACGGCAAGGAGGACAAGGGTGAGCATGATCCCAAAGAAGATGACAAGGGACGGAAGGAGCACCCTGAAGTAGCAGCTCGCCGCGCCCTTGCCAAAGGAAACAAGACCATCCCCCCTTTTCGCGATCCGGGAAAGGATCGCGGCTATGAAGAACGGGAAGACCACCGCTTCAAGGACCGAGAGGCGCATTGCCATGAACGAACCGAGCTGGAACTGGAGTACGAGGTCGAGAGCGCTAAGGAGTCCGGCCGCCAGTCCGGGCAGCCAGAGGGCCGGATCATTCCTGAGAATTCCTGACGCGGTCCTCAAAGATTCCCATACCATGTTCATCGCGCTCTTGGCATAGCAACGATCTCACGGACCTGGAGGTCAAAGAATGAGGCGGTGTGGGAAGGCCGGATTACACAAACCGTGTCGGCTCCGCTCACGGTGCCACCCACGGCGACGACCTCCTCGTCGACCCCCACCGCTCCCTGGTCTGCCGCGATGAGTACGCATTCCACGGCGACCTTGAGACCCACCGCAACGACCTTCCGGAGTGCCTCGGCTACCGCTTCCGTTCGCGAGCCACCCCCTACTTTCGGCGACCGGGAGAGCGCCCGTTCGAGCCCTGACAGGGCATGGGTCCCCGTGACGATCCGGACCCCCTCCGAACGCAGGGAACGGGCTGTGTCGGATGAAAACTCCCAGACTCCCGGTTTGGTGAACCCCATGACGTGGGTAACCACGATCAGTTCGAGCCCTGATCCTTTCAGTTCCCGGTGGAATGTATCCGCCGTTTCGCCCGATGTGCTTGCGACCACTACTTTCGAAAGCCCGAGTTCCCGGGCCCGCTCAAGGGCGAACCTGGCGCAGTCCCGGGTGTTACCCGGGCCGGGTGCATCGAAATAATAGGTTTTTCTGGCAATGAACGACATGTGTACCTGAACATTTAAGGGATATTCAGGTAAAAGGAAATTGCTATGATTACGCTTGCTCTCGCCGGAAAGCCAAACTGCGGGAAATCCACATTTTTCCGAGCGGCGACGATGGCCCCGGCAGAGATCGCCAACTACCCGTTCACCACAATCGATGCCAATTTCGGGGTCGCCTATTACCGCACGCCTTGCCCCTGCCGAAGCCTTGGGGTGCAGTGTCCCAATTGCACCGATGGAGCCCGTTTTGTCCAGGTGAACCTGATTGACGTGGCTGGCCTTGTGCCGGATGCCCACAAAGGCAAGGGGCTCGGCAACCAGTTCCTCGACAACCTCCGCCAGGCCGATGCGATCCTTCACATCGTGGACGCCAGCGGTTCTGCGGACACCGAGGGCAACCCCGTGGAGGTGGGAAGCCATGACCCGATGGAGGACATCGCGTTCCTCACCTTCGAGATGACCATGTGGGTGTACGGCATCCTGGACAAGCACTGGGCAAAGCTGCACCGGCAGGCCCAGGTAAAGACATTTTCTCTGCACCGGGGGATATCGGAGGTCTTCACCGGACTGGGTATCACCCCTGAGGAGGTCCGGGATGCAGAGTTGGCCGCAAAGACCGACCTGCTCCACGCGGACCAGGCCGCGCTTATCCGCTTCTGCGGGGAGATCGTGAAAATAAGCAAGCCGATGCTCGCGATCGGGAACAAGGTCGACCAGGCCCCTGCCCCCCTCGTGGACAAGCTCCGGGCTTCCGGGCTCCTCTTTTCCTCCGCTGCAGGGGAACTTGCGCTCCGGAACGCTGCAACTGCACACCTAATCCGGTACCTCCCGGGAGATCCGGGCTTTTCCGTGGAGAACGAAGGGGCACTCTCGCCCGCCCAGAAGGCCGGGCTGTCGAGGATTGCGGATGTCATGCAGAAGCACGGCGGCACGGGGGTTCAGCAGGGCATCAACCATGCTGTCCGGGAGCTCCTCCAGATGATTGTGGTCTACCCGGTCGAGGATGAGAACAAGTTCTCGGACTCCAGGGGGAGGATCCTTCCGGATGCATTCCTCATGAAGAAGGGGGCCACTCCCCGCGACCTTGCATTCCAGGTGCATACCGACATCGGGAAGGGATTTCTGTATGCGATCGATGCCCGTACGAAGATGAGGGTGAAAGACAGCCACGTGCTGGCGGACGGGGACGTGATCCGGATCGTGAGCGCCGCGAAATAACCTTTTTTTTAAAAAAAGCCGGTATATCAGGTGGATTTTAGAGAAAACTTTATATACTCATAATAATAACCGCAACTATAACGATGGGTAGCGAGGTCTATCAGGCCCAGATATTGAAGAATTTCTTCGATACCATCACGGGGACCGACAGAAACCTGACACGCATCTACATGTGCGTGATCAGCATGGCGAAGCTGCGCATGGAGAAGCCGGAGAAGGTGACCTTCCTCATGGAGCAGCTGAAAAAGAGCAAGCAGCAGAGGGAACTCTCCATCGACATCCTGGATTATATGTGTGATGTCGCGACCCGGCTCGAGCAGAACGCGGTGCAGACCGCATTCGGTGCCAGGGAGATCGGGGAGATCCTCCAGGACTTCAACAGCGTGAGCCTGGACTCTCTCTGATTTTTTTAAAAAGAGAATGGCCCTGCCATTTTCACAGGAATGCTCTTGTAACGAGCGGGAGTCCTGTTCTTTTTATATGAGCCCGAGCGGTTCCCTGTAGGTCTCCAGGATCTGGAGGACGAAGTTCTGATGTTCGTCCAGGGACTGTCCGTCGTCGGGGGACTCCAGGTACGCTACGGCATAAAGAAGCACAAGCGCGTTTTCGAGTGTGTAGGTGTCTGCATTCAGGATCACATCGGGGGGTAGTACCACGGCCAGGTAGGCCTCGTCGGCCTGTGAGAATCTTACCTCCGAGAATGTGACACCTGCATTCTCCAGGAAAGCCGCCCGTTCCTTCACGATCTGAAGGGCGCGTTTCAGGGCCTGCTGCGCCCCGCTCTCGTTCAACCGGGACGCTGCCCGGTCCGCACTTGTGCGTGTCTTGACGTAGAGCCCGAATTTGAAGGAGAGCACCGCGGAGGCGATCTCATGGGCGGTATTCGGATCGATATCCCGGAAGAACGGGGTGATCCGGTGGATATATTCATGCAGGAACTTTTCCATCCTTTATTCCTCCCTGGACCGGTTGGCGTCCGAACTGGACCGGTAATGCAGCCTCACCACAAGGATGGTGATACTGGCAGAAAAAAGCACCTGGAGGAGGAGATTGGGGTTCATCTCCAGGGGCACGACGAAGATGATTACCACACAAAGCGGCGCAAACAGCGCAACGATATCCCTCCGGGGTTTGATCCAGGCAAGGTAGTCCCGCAGGAACCCCCTTGCCACGCATCCCCGGTGGAAACCGCCTGCATCCTGGATCAGGTGAAGCGACTCCAGGAGAACTGCAATGGCAATTCCCCATAAAGGAGACGATGGAGATTGCAGGAGAGTGATGCAATTCATCATCCCTCCCCCCATTATACTGGTTGTCGCGGATCGCCATTCCTTAGGTCTCTCAAGTGGTTGGGGGATTTTATGAGAAAAAGGTTTCAATTCCTCTCTTTTGATAAGCGGGAATTTTTTACATCCCGGGCGGAGAACAGGCAGGCCGAATCATTCCTCATGCTTTATGCGCAAAGAGGAAGAAACAGGATGCTATGAAGGTGTGCATCATGTGCGGGGGTGAGGGAACCCGTCTCCGGCCCCTCACCTTCGAGCGCCCCAAACCCTGCATTCCTATCGTGAACCGCCCGTCCATCCAGCACCTGGTCTCCCATCTCTCCAACCTTGGGTTCCGGGACATGGTCATGACGCTCGGGTACATGGGGGAGTCGATCGAGGAAGCCCTGGGCGACGGATCACTTTATGGGGCGGATATCACCTACGTGCACGAAAAGACGAAACTGGGGACTGCCGGAAGCGTCAAGAACGCCCAGAAACATCTCGACGGGCAGGAGTTCCTCGTGGTTGGAGGAGATCATGTCACGGACCTCAACCTGCTTGAGTTTTATCGCGAACACGCCCGGGATAAGCCGATCGTATCCATCGGGCTGATCAGCATCGACGAGCCGGGGGAGTACGGCATCGCCGAGATCGATGTCTCGTTCCAGATCAAGCGGTTCAAGGAGAAGCCTGCCCCCGGAGAGATCTTTTCCAACCTCGCGAGCACCGGGATCTATGTCTGCAACCCGGAAATCTTTGACCACATCCCGCCGGGAAAAAGGTTTGATTTTGCACGAGATCTCTTCCCGCACCTGATGGAGAGCGGACACGTGTTGAAGGGATGGCTGGCAAGGGGCAACTGGACGGACGTAGGCAATCCTGCCTCCCTCCGGCAGGCTGAGCGATGGAAACTCCAGGAGATCCCCTACACGAGCATACGAGGGGATCTCACCATCCGGGAATCCCAGATCCACGGCCCGGTCCAGCTCGGCACTTCATTCTCGATGGGGCTCAACTCCAGGCTGATCGGGCCGGTGGCAATCGGCGCCGGGACGTCCATCGGGGACAACGTGCTGATCGGGCCTTATACGAGCATCGGTGAGAACTGCCTGGTCAAGAGCCATGCGAAGATCTTCTCATCCTCGCTCTACAATCGCGTGATCGTGGGGAGGAATACCACGGTCTCGGGAAGCATCATCGACAACGATACGGTGGTAGGGGACGACTGCAGCCTCGAGAACGATACGGTAATCGGCCCCCGTGTGGTGATGCGCAACCGCGTCGTGGTCCACTCGAGGACAAGGGTCTGGCCCGAGGTTGTCATTGCCGACGATACGGTGGTAAAAGAGCACGTGCTCAACGAGAAGTACGATATCCGCTGCGAGGGGTCCTAACCCCTCTTTACGAGCCGGTGCGTGATGGCCACCAGGGGGTGGCGGGCGTAATCGAGGACCTGGATATCGTCGAGAGTTCTCAGGTTCATCGCCCTGGCGGTCCGTTCCATCCCCAGCTCGATCTCCTCGTTCACCTGGATCACATACGCGTCCAGGGTCTTGATCCCAAGTTTCTTGGCAGCGATAGCCCTGTGGTGTCCATCGACCAGGATCAGCTTGCCCGGCCTCCGCACGACGATGAGAGGTTCCGCGAGCCCCTTCTTGATCTCGTACATCCTCCCCTCGAGTTCGTCCTCGTAGATCCGGGACTGGGTCGGGAGAAGCTTGTCGATGGGAACCACCTCCCGGGTAAGCTCGGGGTTGACGCCGTGCAGTTTCTTCAGGGTGGTGATAAAATTGAATACTTTTTCGGGGGAAACGTGCTCGATCTGCGAGCGGATCACGTCTGTGTTGGAGATGATGCCGAGGAGCTGGTTCTGTTCGTCCACGACCGGCAGCTTCTGGATCCCGGAACGGAAGATCACCCGGGCTGCATCGTTGATGCTCATATCGGGATCGGCCACGATGAGGTGATCGGACATCACCTCCCTGATCGGGGTGGCCGGTGGGACCAGGAGAAGGTCACGGGCTGCGACATATCCCACCACCTCTTTTCCGTTCACGACGGGGAAGCCATCGTGTCCCGTCTTCTGGATCTTCTCCATGACCTCACGGACGGACCCCGAAACGTCCAGGGTCACCACGTCGTAGGTCATGTAGTCCCTGACCTTCTTCTTCTCCATCCATCCCAGATTTGGGCTTCAACCACTTGAAGCCATCGGAAATCCGGACCGTTTATTCAATTTTAATTTTTTTGCCCCGTTCCTCGGGGGATTTTTTCAGCCGGATCTCGAGGACTCCGTTCTTGAACGTCGCGGTCGCCCCTTTGTCGGTCACGTCGTGGGGAAGGGGGACCGTGCGGCTCATATTCCCGTACATTCTTTCCCGTACGTAGAATCCTTCCTCCTTCTCTTCCTTCTCGGCCTTTCGCTCGGACATGATCTCGAGGGTGTCAGGGGACACGAGCGACAGCGAGATGTCTTCCCGTTCGATCCCCGGGAGGTCGGCCACCACAAGCACTTCGTCTTCGTGGTCCCGTACGTCCACCCGGAATTCACCTTTGATTGCCGGGAGCATCCGGTCCGTGAAACCTCCGGCAGGCAGCATCCGGGAGCCGGGTCCCCACAGCCGGCTCTCCATTTCGTTCATCATCTCCTCGAAGTCGCGGATTGTCCAGCCGAAAGGATATCTCCTTCGCATTGCCATATTCGAACACCTCTTCATCCACCTTGAAGGGTGGACTACCCTTTAGTTAGTAATTATTGTATTTAAATATATGTGTTCCCGGCGAACCCTGAAAACACGACGGAAGGATATGTAATGTTTATTTTCCGGAAACACCAATTGAAAAGGAATGAGCGTACAGGGAAAATCGAAAGGAAAAAAGCAATCCTCCTCCTCCAAATGGACCGCGAAGAAAATAGGGATCGTGGTGATAGGAGTCGGATTCGTCATCATCATGATCGTAAGTTCCCTGGGCATGGGCTGGCTGACCACGATGAAGCCCGCACAGACAGGGGACAATGTGTACGTCGGGATGACCTTCTATGACGGAATGGATCGCACGGTGCTGACTACCAACCAGCGTATTTTTAATACCAGCACCGAGAAGGGAGAGGTCGTATGGTGGGTTCCCTCCTACATGGGATTCCGTGTGAACACCACCACGGCGAAGGAGATCAACCCGGTCACGGTATTCAATTACTTTTACGGGGAGGCCAATTACGCACTCTTCGCCCCCGAAGTGAACCAGATCTCTGAGGAAGTCCTCGGGATGAAGGAAGGGGAGACCCGGAAGGTCGTACTCGTCCAGCAGCCGGGCTACCAGAGGGAGATGACCGTTGAGGAGTTCGAGGGCATCGGGGGCAACTTCACCAGAGCCCAGGTGGGAGAGCAGATCATTCTGGCGTTCACCATGGAGCCTTCGATCAGCGTGGAGGATAACAACAGCACGCAGCAGTACGTGATCCGCACCGGGTACGTCACCGCCAAGGGAGACGAGGGGGTCATCGTGAACTACGGTTATCCCAGGGTGGATGTCAGCCTCGTCAGCATCGGGGCCGCCTGAACTGCAACGGGAGAAATCCCCTGAACATGGCCCCCCCATGTTCATTCCCCTGTAGGTTTGTGTTTTGAGAGGAGCCCTGTGGTTTTTTTATAGAGGGGCCCCCTCTCCCTCTTTAGCATGGCGTTGAGAGTGATGTATTTCTTCCAGGACGGCTGCATGGCCTGCCACGAGCAGGAACCGATCCTTGGAGAGGTGGAAAAGACGTACCAGATCCGGGCGGAGCGGATCAATCCTTTAAAAGAGCGTGCCTATATCGGGGAATACGACCTGTCGGTCACCCCGACCATTCTCCTTATCAGGGACGGAACCGTGGTCCGCAGGTTCGAAGGGGTGGTGCACCGCGAACGGCTGGAGGACGCGATCAGGGAGTTCTCCTAGCGGGGGTAGGCAAAGATCCTCTTGATCGTCCGGGCCTCCGCCTTCCCCCCGCCGTGGCGGAGCATCGCACCGTTCCGAATCTTGATCCTGGAGATCCGGAACCTCCTCGAACCGGTCTTGTAGATCTCTCCCACCACGAACGGTTCTTCCCCGGGAACCTGGAGATAGAGCGGGGTGGTTGTCCTTCCGTCATGGAGGGAGACCCGGACCACCACTTCCTCCACCTTCCTTGTCCAGAGTGCAGAGATATCGGTTGCCCGTGCTTTTTTCACGCGCCGGGGGCCGATCTCGATCGCGGTCACTTCCACACCCACGAAGTCGTCCCCGCATTCCGCAACGTAATGATCTCCGAGACGGCAGATCTCTTCGGGGGCGATCTCCACCTGGCAGACCCGGGAGGTATCCTCTTCGCTCACGATGGCCTTGACGCGGACCAGAGGCTCCTCGGGAGGCTCGGTGACCTTGTGCACCTGCCCGCACTCCGTGCATCGGGCCAGGATTTTCCTCCCCCGGGATAGGATCTCGTGCCGGGTCTCTGCTGCACACTCCGGGCAGATAAATTCCTCTTCGTTTTCCATCGATATGCCTGCCCTGGATATTGGGACCGGGGAAGAGAAAAATGCTGCCCGGGTCCCGGCAACCTTTGGGCCGGCAGCAATCGCACCGCAGCACACCTATACCTGCAACTCCTAATTTGTTGCGATCGAACGATGAGGGAAGCCAGGGAACGGATCGTTGCACGGGGGCACCGCCTTGTTCTGGGTCTGCACCCTACAACCTTCGAGATTACGAAGGAAGAGGAGCTCACTCCCCAGGGGGACTGCATCATCGGGGTGGGGGCGGACAAGGGTCCCGCCGACCTCTCGATGGAATTCAGGGAGTTGATGGCCCGGGACGACGCCATCCTCCTCACGCGCCTTTCCTGCGGGGAGACGGAAGTCGAGGTGAGGGCAAGGGGGTCATCAGGTCTGGCCTATACCCATCCCACCGACCTGGTCTGGAGAAGGAGCACGTATACCTGCGGGCGGACAATGGCGATCCGGGCCGACCGGACCGCACGCTCCCTGCCGAGGGAGTTGATGGAGTCTCTCCGGGAAGGCCGACCGCTGATCGTGGATCTCAGGGTGACTGTGCCCTGATGGGAAGGATCGATCAGTCACGCCCGAGCATTGTGATCTTCAGTTCGGCCGAGGCGAGAACCTCCTCCGCCTGCCGGATCAGCACCGCCCCCCGTTCGTAAAGGACGATCGCGTCGTCGAGTCCCGTATCCCGGTCCTCGATCTTCTGTAGTATCTCTTTTAATTCTTTCATCAGGTCTTCATACTTCTGGGTCATGCTTCACCTCTCTGACGTCCGCGTTCAGCATTCCGTCCCGCATCCGGATCCGGATCCGGTCGCCCGGGTTTGTCTCGCGCGTAGACCGGAGCACCTTTCCCTCCTTTTCGAGGATGCAGTATCCTTTCCCGAGCAGGTGGGCAGGATTCCTTGCCTGGAGGACTTCGCCGGAAGCCCGCAGGCGTTCCCGCTCGTACGATACCCGCGACTGGAGGGATCGTTTCAGCCGCTCGGCATACTCTGTCAGGTCCTCCCTTCTCTCGTTCACCCTCCGCCCCATCGAACGCGGGGAGAGCCGCTCCCTGAGCTCGGCAAGTTCGGATCCCGACCGATCAAGCCTTGATAGGAGCAGGGAGCTCATCTTCTTACCGGAATCGCGGAGGGTTTCGAGGAGGTTGATCCTGTCCGGCACCACCATCTCGGCCGCGGCCGAGGGGGTCGGAGCCCGGAGATCCGCCGCAAAATCTGCCAGGGTGATATCGACCTCGTGCCCGATCGCACTCACCACGGGGACCGGGCAGCAGGCGATCGCCCTCACCACATCGGGATGGTTGAAGGGGAAGAGATCCTCGAAACTTCCGCCTCCCCTGGCTACGATGATCACCGCGGCCTTACTCCCGACCCTCCTGATTGCCGATGCAATCTCGAGGTGCGCCTCCTCCCCCTGCACTGCGGTGGGCGAGACTACCAGTTCTACCGGGTAACGGCGGCTTATGACATTTTTTATGTCCTGCAGCACCGCTCCGGTCTCCGAAGTAACCACTCCCACTACCAGGGGGCAGAACGGAAGCGGGCGTTTTCGTTCCGGCAGGAAACAGCCTTCCTTTGCGAGTTCCTCCTTCCAGCGTTCGACCTGGAGGTGTTTCTCTCCCCTCCCCGCATGCCGGATCTCCCGGACATAGAACTGGTAACGACCCTGCGGGGCATAATGCCCGACGGACCCGAACACCAGGACGTCCATCCCGTCCTCGGGCTCGAACTTCAGCCGCTGGCCGTCGGATCTCCACATTACGCAGGAGACGACTGCGGCGCAATTTCCATTCCTCTCGCCAAGCGAGAAGTAACGGTGCCCGGACCCGTGGAGCTTCAGGTTCGAGATCTCGCCCCTGACCCAGATGTCCTGGAGCCTGGTATCGTCGAAGATCTCCTGGATGATGGAGGTGATCTCATGGACGGTCAGGATCTCGGTCCCGTGCTCACGGATTTCCTCTGCGATCGTCCGCTGGTGCCAGGTCATCAACAACTATTATGGAGGGAGTGGATTATGAATTAGGATCATGGTACATTTCGCCTCTTCCAGCTTGTTTTTCCACGAATACCCCCTCCCGGAGGTTTTTGACTACATGGAGGAGGCAGGGCTCGATGCGATGGAGTTCTGGGTGGAAACACCGTCGTTCTGGCTGGCAGGCCGTCCGGAGGATGATCTCGCCCGGTGCATCGCGGCTCATCCCGGGATCGGAACGATCAACGTCCATGCTCCTGTGCTCGACCTCAATCCCCTCTCCATCAACCCCAGGGTCGCTGCCGCGTCGGTGCAATACGCGGTGGAGGCGGTGGGGATGGCGGAACGGATCGGCGCGGGGGTGATCACCCTTCATCCCGGAAGGCGAACTGCAAAACGCGTCCCCGGAGGACCGGAGTTCAGGAGGCTCTCCCGGTACCTCGGGACCCTCAGGGAGGCATCCCGCGGGAAGAGGGTCCGGCTTGCACTGGAGAATATGGAAAAAAAGGTGAATTTTCTCCTCTGTTCTCCCGAGGAAATGCGTGAACTGCTGGATCGGGAGCCGTGGCTCCGGTTTACTCTCGATGTATCCCATGCGATGGGAACCTCCATTGCGGAAGTGAACCGGTATATCGATCTCTGTTTTGATAGGCTCGCGAACGTGCACATGAGCAGGGCCTCGGATGGAACGATGCACCTGCCCATTGCCGGAAGCGATGAGATGGCCGGAATCCTGCATACCCTCCGGGATTACGGGTATGAAGGGACCATAACTCTTGAGATCGAGGACCGGAACTTCCCCCAGGAGCTCTCGTCGGAAGAAAAGATCCTTCTCCTATCCGGGGAGGTGGCCTTCCTGCGGAAATACCTTGAATAATCGACGGTTTTATAAAATGCCAGCACGAATCCTATGTGTCCCAGGATATATGAACGATAAGGAAACTGCCGCTCATGCGGCGTGGAATCGATGATTGAGGACATAATACTTCTTTTGCTCTTCATTCTCTGCCTGGCGCTCTCCGCATTCTTCTCCGCATCCGAAGTTGCGCTCATCTCGGTCACGCGGGCGAAGGTAAGGACGCTTGTCAACGAAGGCCGGAGAGGAGCGGAGACGCTGGCAGTCTTAAAAGAGGACCCGAACCGTTTCCTCATCACCATCCTCATAGGGAACAATATCGTGAATGTGGCCGCGGCGTCCATCGCCACCGCGGTCACGATCAGCATATTCGGCGACATAGGCGTCGGGATCGCAACCGGTGTGGTGGTCATCCTTCTCCTGGTCTTTGGGGAGATATCCCCGAAGCTCTATGCTGCAAGAACCGCGGAGAGGTTCGCCCTTACCGTGGCAAAGCCCATCTACTACCTTTCACGCGTTTTTTCCCCCATCATCTGGGGCATAGAGAAGCTCACACGCCGCAGGGACCTGGCAGAGGGGCTCTCCGAGCCTTCCGTGACCGAGGAGGAGATCAAGGAATGGATCGATGTGGGCAAGGAGGAAGGGGCGATCGAGCAGGAGGAGCGGGAGATGCTCTACTCGGTTCTCGAGTTCGGGGACACGACTGCACGGGAGATCATGACCCCCAGGATCGACGTCGCGCTCATCGAGGACGAAAGCACTCTCGAAACAGCCCTCCACTTATTCAACGAGACAGGATTTTCAAGGATCCCGGTATACCACGAACAGGTGGACAACATTATCGGGGTCCTGAACGTCAAGGACGTCTTCTCCGCACAGCTCGCCGGAAAGAAGAACCTCCCGATCAGCGACCTGATGTACGACCCATTCTTTGTCCCGGAGACCAAGAAGATCGACGATCTCCTGAAGGAGCTGCAACTTCGAAAGGTGCAGATCGCAATCGTCCTGGACGAATACAGCAGTTTCGTGGGGATCATCACGGTCGAGGACATCCTTGAGGAGCTCGTGGGAGATATCCTCGACGAGTTCGACCGCGAGGAGCCGGAGATCCAGAAGATAGGGGAGGGGGTCTACCTCGTGGACGCCAAGGTCTGGGTGGAGGATCTCAACGACGAACTGGATCTCTCCCTGCCGGTTCACGAGTCCTACGAAACGATCGGGGGGCTCGTGATCGATCGCCTCGGCCACATCCCCCACCCGGGAGAGAGCGTCTATATACAGGAAAGCCACGTAAGTCTCGTGGTAACCCAGATGCTCTCCCGCAGGGTGGTGAAAGTGAAGCTCATCCAGCACAGGATAGGGGAACCGGGGGATGGGGCCCGTGAGGGTGAAAAATGAAACGGATTGCAGTCCTGGCATCCGGAAGGGGCTCGAACTTCCAGGCGATCATCGATGCGATGAGGGATGGCCGGATCCCTGCCGAGTGGGCAGGGCTCGTCACCGACAACCCCCACGCGCATGCGGTGGTGCGGGCAAGGGAGGCGAACATACCCGTATTCATAGTGGATTTCGCATCCTTCCCGACAAAGGAGGAGTACGAGAAGGAACTCCTGTCGGTGATGAAGAAGATCCGTGCAGACCTCGTTGTCCTGGCCGGCTATATGAGGATCGTCGGCAAGAGGGTAGTCCACGAGTTCCGGGGCAGGATGATCAATATCCACCCGGCCCTTCTTCCGGGTTTTCCGGGTCTCCATGCACAGAAACAGGCCCTGGAGTACGGGGTGAAGATCTCGGGGTGCACCGTCCATTTCGTGGACGAAGGGATGGATACCGGCCCAATCATCGTCCAGGCGTGCGTCCCGGTTCGTGACGGGGACGACGAGGAGAGCCTGGCGGACCGGATCCTCAAAGAGGAGCACCGCTGCCTGCCGGAGGCCATCCGTCTCTTCTGCGAGGATCGCCTGGTCCTGGAAGGCCGCAGGGTAAGGAAGGAGTAAACGCCCTTCCGGAACCCGAAAATGGAGATTATTTTGGAGAGATCATGGCACAGAAGTCGCACCATCCCGAGTCAAGAAGGATCGCACGTGAACGGATCGCCATCCTGTTCGAGCGTGCCCGCGAGTTTTTCCCCGAGAATCCGGCCTGGAGCGACAGATGCGTGGCACTCGCACGGAGGATTGCGATGAAACAGCGGGTGAGGATCGATCGCCCGTTCCGGCGGCAGTTCTGTCACCACTGCGAGAAGTACCTGGTCCCGGGAAAAAACGTCCGGGTCCGGGTCTCACGCGGCCGGGTAATCATGACCTGCCTCTCCTGCCGGAGGCAGATGCGGTTCATGCTCAGGGGTGGACATGAGCGAAGGTAAACGCAGGATATCCGGGCAGGACCTCAAACCCACGGTCTGGATCGGCAAACAGGGGTGTACCGGGACCGTGGTGGAAGAGATCGTCCAGCAGTTGAAGAAGAGAGGGTGCATCAAGGTTAAATGGCTTCAAAACACCGAGATCGACCCGGAGGAACTCGCATCCAGGGCGGACGCCGAGCTGGTCGAGACAAGGGGCAGAACCGCAGTGCTCAAGAGGAAGAGATCCTGATAATCCTGCTTGTTTTTCCAGGCGGACCAGGAAGGTCCGGGTGCTCGGAAAATATAAACGTGTAGTGTACCAATATGTAAAGACTGTTAAAACTATTCGGTGACAGTGAGGTTCAATACAGATGACAACCGTCTATGATGTTCCGGCCGACAGGTTCATCCGGGGCCTGGCAGAGGAACTAAAGAAGAGGCCGGAGATAACGCCCCCTGACTGGGCGGCATTCGCAAAGACGGGCACGCACAAGGAGATGCCTCCCGAGGACCCCGATTGGTGGTTTGTACGGGTCGCCTCCATCATGCGCCGGGTCTATATCGACGGCCCGGTCGGCGTGCAGCGGATGCGCACTTTCTACGGAGGCGGGAAGAACAGGGGTTCCCGGCCCGACAGGTTCAGGAAGGGAAGCGGGTCAATTCTCCGGAAATCGCTCCAGCAGCTGGAGTCGGCCGGACTGGTCCAGCATGACAAGACCGGCCGGAAGATCTCTCCCGCCGGGGCGTCCTTCATGGATGGCGTGGCCAATAATCTTGCCCGGGAGAAGCCGGGTAAGGCCACGGCATCTTCGGAATAGGGGGATGACCTATGGGAGACGATGAGCTCGCGGAACTGCGGAAGAGGAGGCTTGCCCAGATGCAGCAGCAGGCGTATGATCAGCAATACATGCAGCAGGAGGAGATGGAGCGGCAGAGGCAGCTCGAATCCCAGATACAATCAATCCTGATGCAGATCATGGAGCCTGATGCAAGGGAGCGGCTCAACACCATCAAGCTGACCCGCCCCGACTTTGCCAGGGCGGTAGAGCAGCAACTGGTCCTCCTCGCCCAGAGCGGTCGTCTCAAGCAGAAGATCTCGGATGTACAGCTGAAAGCCATTCTTCAGCAGTTGCAGCCTGCAAAGAAGGATTTCAAGATCAAGCGGAAGGGATGAAAGCGGGTGTCCTCTTTTCCGGAGGTAAGGACAGTGCCCTCGCGGCGCTGCTGCTTTCACGGGACTATCACGTGGAACTCTCCACCTTCGTCTTCCGTCCGGACCGGGAAGTTCCCGGTGTGGAGAGGGCGGCAGGATCCCTGGGATATCCCTGGAGAAAGAGAGTGTTCCCCGATGGACTCCTGGATGAGGCGGTGAAGAGAGTGCTCGACTGCGGCTACCCGAACGAGGCCATCACAATGGTCCACAGGTGCGCACTCCGGTCCCTTGCCGCCGAATACCCCGTCGTGGCGGATGGAACGCGGTTCGACGACCGCGTGCCGAAACTCACCCGCGACCAGGTCCAGAACCTCCAGGACACCCTCGGATGCTCCTACATCCGACCGCTCCTCGGATTTCCAAGGAGGGAGGTCGACCGGCTGGCCGGCCTGCACCTGCAGATCTCCCGCGGGGAGACCGGGAGCCTGGAGAACGGCGATTACGAGTTCGAGATCCGGGAAGAGATTGCAGCAAGGGGATGCCGGCTGGCGGATTACTTTCCGCCGGGGCATGAGCAGTCCCTGGTTCTTTCCAGGATCCGGCGAACAGAGGATGATGTGGATGAGTAAAACAACGAAAGGATTCAAGATTCGCCTGGCAAAGGCGTGTGAGCAGAACCGCAGGGTTCCTGCCTGGGTGACGATGAAGACCAAGCGCCACGTGGTGTCCCACCCCCGCAGGCGCAACTGGAGACGCAGCACGCTCAAGGTGTGAGAATGGCCGAAAAGACGGAAGAGCAGATCTACATCATCCCGCTCCGCGATGCGAAGCGGGCTCCCCGCTGGAAGCGCAGCAATACCGCGGTGAAAGATATCCGCAAATTCCTGGAAAAGCACATGAAGAGCGTGGATGTAAAGCTCGACAGGAGCATCAACGAACGAGTCTGGGACAGGGGAGCGGAGAAGCCTCCCTCGCGCATCCGGGTCCGTGCCATGAAATTCGACGACGGACAGGTCCAGGCCGAACTGGCCGAGGAATAGATGGACAGGACGGTCTCGTTTTCAGGAGATCCGAGCATCGGTGTCTTCTCACGGGTGTTTGACGATGTGGCGGTCATACCCCCTTCCGCACCGGAGGAGTACCGGCAATCGGTCCGGGACCTTCTGGAAGTGGAGATTATCCCGACCACAATCCAGGGAAGCGAGATCGTAGGTTCACTGCTCACCGGAAACGGGCGTGGTTTTGTGGTCTCCGGTCTGGCCACTGCGGAAGAGACCGGCCGGCTTGAAGAGTACCGGGAGGTATTCAAGCTCGGCCATACGATGAACGCGGCAGGGAACATCATCATGACCAACGATACCTTCGCCGCAGTCCACCCGGATATGCCAGCGTCCCTTTCCCGGGAACTCGGAGAGTTTCTGGGTGTAAAAATCATCCCCCTCACGCTCGGGGGGGTGAAGACCGTCGGAATGGCGGGGGTCGCGACCAGAAAAGGGGTGCTCGTGCACCCGAGAACCACCCGGAACGAGATCACCGCCCTGGAAGAAGCGGCAGGGATCCCCGTCGGTACCGGGTCGGTGAATATGGGTACCGGTCTCGTGGGCACCGGCCTTCTTGTGAACGGCCGGGGATACCTGGCAGGCCTTGAGACGACCGGCTATGAATTGGGTAGAATTGAGGATGTATTTGGATTCCTGGAGTGAGTTGAATGGAGAACCAGAAGTTCGAGGTGAAAGGAAATTTCATGATGGGTGAAGGGTGGCATCCCTTCACCAAGGTAGTGCAGGCACCGAATGAGGCCCAGGCAAAAGAGAGGACATATGCCCTCATCGGGAGCAAACACCGTTTAAAAAGAAGCTATATCACCGTGAAGTCCATTATGGTAGTTGATGGTGAATAAGGTGGACGGGATTGATCCAAGGGAGCTCCAGTCGCTCCAGCTCTACCTGAACGAGTACCGGCAGCAGGCAGAGATCTTTACCCAGCAGCTCTCTATCCTCGAAGAGGGCAGGATGGAGGCGATGGCCGTCATCGAGGCACTCACGGGGATCAGGGATGTCGGCGAGAACCCGGTCCTTCTCCAGCTCGGCAGCGGCGTGAGTGTCCGGGCCAGAATTGTCGATCCCGACCGTGTCCTTGTCGGGATCGGCGCAGAAGTCGTGGTGGAGCGGTCCAACCAGGACGCGGTGGAGTTTTTAAAAGACCGGATCACCGAGATGGAAGCATCTGCGAAGAAGGTAGTGGAGACCCTCGACCGGATCAGGATGCAGATGAACGAAATCGGACGCCGTCTCGAGGCCGGGTACCAGCAGGTCCAGATGGCCCAGGCGCAGCAGGCCCCGCCACTCCAGAGACTCCCTTCGGAAGAGGAGTAAGTCCGGGAGAGCGAGATGTTCGAGGGGCTCCGGTCAAGGCTCCGGAAAATCCAGGGAACGTTCGAGGAGAGCGTTCGTGAAGCTTCCTCCGCAGGAGTGGAGCAGATCACTCCGTCGTCCCCGCAATTGGAGGCCGGGAAGTCTCCGACTCTTCTCTCCAAGGTCAAGGTGCTCATCACCGATCGCGAGTTCGTCATCTCTGAAAAGGATGTGGAAGAGCCTCTTTTTGAACTCGAGATGGTCCTCCTGGAGAACGACGTTGCCCTCCCTGTCGCCGAGGAGATCCTGCGGCGCGTGAAGGCGGACCTCACCGGAAAACGGAGGAAGATCGGGGAACCGGTGGAACAGATCGTGATCTCTGCGCTCCACGATGCACTCCTCTCGGTCCTCGGCGAGGGGTTCGATCTCCTCGCATACATCCGGGGGCACGAGCGCCCTGTCAGGATCCTCTTCACCGGGGTGAACGGGACCGGGAAGACCACCACAGTGGCCAAGGTAGCCCATTACCTGAAGAAGAACGGATTTTCGGTGGTCATGGGAGCGGGCGATACGTTCCGGGCCGGAGCCCTCGAACAGATCGATGTCCATGCCGAACGGCTTGGCGTCAAGGTGATCCAGCATCAGGCCGGGGCCGATCCCTCCGCGGTCCTTTTTGACGCAGTCCAGTACGCCCAGGCGCATCGGGTCGATGCGGTGCTCGCGGATACCGCAGGCAGGTTCCACAACCGGTCCAACCTGATGAACCAGCTCGAGAAGATCCGCAGGGTGATGAATCCGGACCTCGTGGTCTATGTGGATGAGGCAGTGGCCGGCAACGATGCGGTCGTCCGGGCAAACGAGTTCGAAAGGACGGTGGGGGCGGATGCAGTGATCCTTACCAAGGCGGACATGGACCAGAGGGGTGGCGCGGCCATCTCCATCGCCCATACCATTGGAAAGCCGGTGATGTTTCTCGGGATTGGACAGGGATACGACGATATCGTACCCTTCGACCCTGTGAAGGTGGTCGATGAACTCCTTTCGGAGGATTCCTGATGCTTGACAAACTGGGGACTTCGTTAAAAGACGCCCTGAAGAAACTTGCAGGCAAGACGGTGGTGGACCGTGCCGCGGTGGAGGAACTCGTCCGCGATCTGCAGAGGGCACTCATCCAGTCGGATGTGAACGTGAAGCTGGTCATGCAGCTCTCGCAGTCCATCAAGACCCGGGCACTCGACGAGCAGCCCCCCAAAGGCATGAACGTCCGTGAACACGTCCTCCGCATCGTGTACCAGGAGCTCGTCAGGCTCGTGGGGTCTGCAGGGGAAGTGAAGCTGGAACCGCAGACGATCCTCATGGCCGGCCTGCAGGGAAGCGGTAAGACTACCACGACCGGCAAGCTGGCCCGTTACTTCCAGCGAAAAGGCCTCCGGGTCGCGGTCATCTGCGCGGATACGTTCCGGCCCGGTGCATTCGAGCAGTTAAACACGCTCTGTACAAGGATCAATATCCCCTGCTATGGGAATCCAGGTGAGAAGGATGCACTGAAGATCGTGCGGGAAGGGCTGCCGGCCATGTCCGGGCACGAGGTAGTGATCATCGACACCCAGGGGCGGCATGCCCTGGAGACGGAGCTCATCCAGGAGATCATCGATATCAACTCCATCTCCCGTGCAACCCATCGGTGGCTCGTAATCGATGCGGCGCTCGGACAGCAGGCGTCCGAACAGGCACGGAGGTTCCACGAAGCGATCCAAATCGACGGTGTGATCATCACCAAGATGGACGNNTCGGGAGCGGCGAGACGATCGAGGACCTGGAGCGGTTCGAACCCGACGGATTCATCTCCCGGCTTCTGGGAATGGGAGATTTAAAGGCCCTCGTGGAGAGGGCGGAAGAGATCATGACCCCCGGGGAGCTGGACGTGAACGCCATGCTCCGCGGCAAGTTTTCCCTGCGGGATATGTACAAGCAGCTCGAGGCCCTGA
>DAEV01000043.1:24137-34562 GCA_002509495.1 Methanolinea sp. UBA473
CCGGATCATCATGGACTCAATGACAGGGTCGGAACTGGACGACCCCGGGATCATCGGGAGCTCCCGCGTCCAGAGGATCTCCATGGGGGCCGGGGCCACGCCCGAGGAAGTCCGCGAACTCCTCCGGTACCACAAGATGATGAAGCGGGCGCTGAAAGGAGTCCGCGGCGGTGCCGGCAAGATGAATATGCAGCGGATGATGAAGAAGTTCGGCGGCGGGATGTAGGAGGGGATCCTTGCTTCGCTTTGCGGTGGTGGGCCACCTGGCCCGGACGAGCGGCGATATCAACCTCTCCGACCTGCCGGGAGGAGCCGGAAGGATGGATGTACTCTGCCGCTGCGTCAATTCAGCCTTCTTCCTCTCGCACGAGTTCCGCCGGGACGTGGAGTGCTACCTCATCCTCTGCGGGGATCCGGACCCCGAAAAAACGGTGCGGTTCTCGGGATCGAAGGTACGGTACCTATCGCCCGATGAACGGAGTGCCGGGTCGCTCATCAAAAAGGCCCTCGCTCTCCCGGCGGGATCGGCCTGGAGGGAGTCCACACCGGGCGTGGAAGTGCGGCGGGGCGGCCTGGATCTCCTCCTGGGAGAATATCCCTTCGCGGTGCTGGACGAGACAGGGATCGATCTGCGAAAGGCAGGGAAACTTCCCGAAGGCTATCTTTTATCGGATCACCAGAACTTCACTCCTGGAGAGGAGGCACTCCTGGCCGGGAGGGAGAAATACTCGGCAGGCCCCCTTTCCCTCCACGCCGACCATACCATCACCCTCGTGCTGAACGAGATCGACAGGAGGAGGGCAGGATGGACCTCTTAGAACAGGTGAAAGGCATCCTTGCTTACGGGGAGATCTGCGACCACTGCCTCGGGCGGTTCTTTGGCAAGGCATCGTTCGGGCTGACCAATGATGAGAGAGGCAGGGCGCTCCGGATCTCGTCCTCGCTCCAGCAGAACACGCCTTTCTCATCCAATTCCGGCAACTGCTGGATCTGCGGAGATCTCTTTGCTCATATCGACGAATGGGCCGGGCGGGTTGCCCTGGCCATGGAAGGGATCGAGTTCGAACGGTTCGTGATCGGGACAAGGGTCCCTCCTCTCATGGCGGAGAGCGAGGAGGTGGTCTGGAGTGACCTCTCCCTGCAGCAGGCCGAACCTCTCAAGTCCGAGATGAACCGCGAGGTGGGGAAAGCGGTGGCATCCAGGACCGGGAAGACACCGGATCCTGCACATCCCGAGGTGGTGGCCCTTCTTGACCTGGCCGGCGAGAGGGTTGAAATCGGGATCAACCCGGTCTTCTTCTATGGCAGGTACTGCAAGTTCGAGCGGGGCATCCCCCAGACGCACTGGTATTGCCGCGCCTGTCAGGGGAAAGGATGCGAGCGTTGCGGCTTTACCGGAAAACAGTACCAGGATTCGGTCGAGGAACTGATGGGACGACCGGCAATCCGGCTTTTTTCCGCCGGGAACGCAGTACTGCATGGTTCCGGCAGGGAGGATATCGATGCACGGATGGTAGGCACAGGCAGGCCGTTTGTCATGGAGATGGTCTCCCCCCGGGTGCGGTCGATAGACCTCCGCCTGCTCGAGGAAACGATCAACCGGGAAGCGGAGGGCCGGATCTCCGTCTCGCTCGAGCGCTGGAGCAACCGGGACGAGGTGGAAATTATTAAATCGGCCAAAGGGTATAAAAGATACAGGATCCTGGTCGAAGTTGACGGCTCATTCTCAAAGAATGAGCTCCAATCCGCAATCGAATCCTTAAAAGGGGTGAAAGTGCAGCAGCGCACCCCGGAAAGGGTCGCTCATCGAAGGGCAGACCTGGTTCGGGAGCGCCGGGTCCTGGATATCGGGTACAAGGGTGAGGAAGGCGGACAGGTGATCCTCGAAATCACCGGGGAAGCCGGCCTCTATATCAAGGAGCTGATATCCGGGGATCAGGGCAGGACCCGCCCCAGCCTTGCAGGTCTCCTGGGGAGACCCGCAAGGGTAACCAGCCTCGATGTGGTGCAGGTGGAAGGAGAAGATAATCATGGCACATCATAACGGCCCACGCAAAAAGACGAGATACAAATTCAAGAAAGATCTGCGCAGGCGCGGAATTGTTCCGGTGACCTCGCTCATTCAGAAGTTCGACCTCGGCCAGAAGGTGCATGTGGTCTGCGAACCGAGCACCCAGAAGGGAATGCCCCACCCCCGTTTCCACGGCAAGACTGGAACAGTGATCGGGCAGAGGGGCAAGGCCTGGTTGCTCTCCATCAGGGATGGGGATATCGAGAAGACAGTGATCGCCAGACCGCAACATCTAAAAGCACAAAGGTAAATCTCAACAAGAGCGACGAGAGGATTGGCATGAAGGTAAAGGGCATCATTAGCGAAGAGAAGATTACTCTTCCCGAGCTCCGGGAGATCCTGATGAAAGTGGAGTCGGAGCGGATCGAGGCAGAGAAGGAGATGTCATACGAGCTTCGCAAGAGCATAGAACATGCCAACCAGCTCTCAAAAACCTCGGCGGAGAAGTCCCGGCTTCTCGTCACCGAACTGCTGAAACTGGAGAAGATGAAGCCGGACATCGCCTTCCGCATCGCCAATACCATGCCGCGCACAAGGGACGAACTCCGGGCAGTATATGCCAAGGAGAAGTTCACCATGAGCGGAGAAGACCTCGATATTATCATCGAGCTCGTCAAGACTCATTTTTAGGGGTGGCGTATGAAGACGGAGAAGAAAGAGGTTAACGCGATAGTACTGGATGTCCTCCTCAAGGGGCACCCGGACGATCCGAGGCCGATCTTCAAGCGGGAACCGTTGATCCAGGCGGTGGGGGTAGCCCAGTTCAAGCTTCTGGAACTGATCCCCAAGTCAAAGGAGATCCAGCTCCACGAGAACGTTTACATCGGGGATGGTGAGAGGGATAAGATCGAGCGGGTAAAACGGAGGATCAGTTTCGAAGACCTGACCCAGACGGCGAAGCTCGAACTTCCTTACGCAGTGGAGCGGATCGTGAAGGACAAGGAGCCGGAATTTGTACAGTTCTTCAACAGGTCCATATCCATCTCCCCCAAGCTTCACATGCTCCACCTGCTGCCGGGGATCGGGAAAAAACTGATGTGGGAGATCCTTAGCGAACGTGAAAAGAAACCCTTCGAGACATTCGGAGAAATCTCCCAGCGGATCAAGAGTATTCCCCACCCCGAAAAGATGATAGTAAGCAGGGTTCTCGAAGAGTTGCAGGACTCCAACGTCAAGTACCATCTCTTCACATCCCGATGAGTGCCCCTCTTGATCAGCACTTCCTGGTGGATCGGAACGCCGTCGAGCGGATCTGCCGGTCAATCGATCTTTCAGGTCGTTTGGTGCTGGAGATCGGTCCCGGGCGCGGGGCGCTCACACGCGGTCTCCTCGAGTCCGGTGCCCGGGTATTCGCGGTGGAGATCGACCGCGAGTTGATAGAACTGCTGTCATGCGAATTTTCACGGGAGATCTCAGAGGGGAGACTCAGAGTACTCCACGGGGATGCGGTTCGTTGCACGTTGCCGCCCTTCGAAGTTGCGGTCTCCAACCTCCCTTACTCCGCCTCTTCCAAGATCACGTTCCGTCTCCTGGAGACCGGGTTTCAGGAAGCGGTGCTCATGTACCAGAGCGAGTTTGCGAAGAGGATGGCCGCACCCCCCGGGACTCCGGAATGCGGCCGTCTCTCCATCATGGTACAGACATACTGCAGCGTGCAGCGCCTGTTTGATCTTCCTCCCCGCTGCTTTTCCCCTCCGCCGAAGGTTCATTCCACGGTAGTACGGATCGTCCCCAGGGGACCCCTCTTCCCGATTGCAGACAGGGACCTCTACTCGTGCGTGGTCCGCGCTCTGTTTTCCCATCGCAGGAAAACAGTGCGGAACGGGCTCCGAAGCGCCGGGGGGATGCTCCCCCAGGGTGCGGCCGAAAGGATGCTCGCCGCTCTTCCGGAGGAGATCCTCTCCTCCCGGCCGGAAGCCCTCTACCTGGAGGACTTTGCCACCATTACGAATGCAGGCTGCTCATGACCCATCCGCAGGTATATCAGCCTGAGGCAGATACCTATCTCCTCCTCGAGGCGGTGCTCTCCGAGATTGTGCCGGGGGAGAGGATCCTCGAAGTCGGGACCGGAAGCGGGTATATCGCATCCCGGATCTGCGGAAATGCAATGGTGCTTGCCACGGATATCAACCCTCATGCCATGCGGGAAGCAAGGGAGTCTGGGCTCGAGGTGGCGAGGGCGGACCTCCTGGAGGGGATACGCGGCCCGTTCGACCTGGTGATCTTCAATCCCCCTTATCTTCCCACGAAGGAGGAGGAACGGATAGAAGACTGGCTTGAGCACGCACTGGATGGCGGGAAGAATGGGCGGGCCGTGATCTCCCGGTTTGCCGGGCAGGTCCGGAGAGTACTTGCACCCGGGGGCAGAGTGCTCATCCTCGTTTCATCCCTGACAGGGATCGCCGAAGTAATCGCACTTTTCAGGGAATCGGGCTTCCATGTCCGGATCATCGCATCCAGGGATGTGTTCGGGGAGGATCTTCTTGTGATCAGGTGCCAGACAGGAGGTTCCTGAAGGAAAAAGTGAGATATGCCGGGTCTGAACACGACAGAGAAAAATAAGCACACCGCGATGGTGCAGGCATAAAAAAAGGTGGCAGAGCCTTGGCTATATTCCGCAGGTCAACCTGTGCCAGGTCAGGTTAAACCCATTCGTCAAGGTTCAGGTCCCTGTTGAAGATCAACGACCCGGGTTCGGGGATCGGGTGATCCAGGGGGGTGGGTGGCGGGGTCAGGTTAAGGCTTTTTACGGCGGGGAAGAAGGAGCGCATCTCCAGAAGGTTTGAGGCTCCGGACCCATAGTTCTTCATGTACTGCTGGACGCCGGTGGAAGGTCTGGTGGTGAACGCCGAAGCCGGGAGGATTTTGGCTGCCACAGGGGTGACCAGGAGGAGAACGATCAGGATCAACCCGCAGAGGGCCAGGGTCTTTGTACGAAGGGTGTGTTCGTGCATGGTTTCACTCCACTCTATGGCATTTCTTTCCCCATCCTCATTCAATATGTTTTGGGGTTTATAAGAGAAATCCGGATGGATAAAGCGCAGGGAAAAATATGCCTGACCGGAAATTTCCCCCGGTTCAGGATTTATCAGGTCCTATAGAAAAAATGGAGGATTCAGTGATTGATTCACTCAGCAGCCGCTACACCCCGCAGCCGCCGCTCTGGGGGTTGAAGAATGCATTCCAGGCATCGTTGTTGAATACCTGGTTAAAGGCAAATTCTCCAGGGACGGGCATAGGGTGTTCCGGCGGATCCGCAAGGTCCAGGCCGTTGATGACAGGAAGGTAAGAAAGCTTTTCCTGGATGCTGGAGGCTCCACCCCCGAAATTTTTCATGTAGTCCTGGATTCCATTGGTGCTCTTCTTGGCAAATGCCGAAGAAGGGAGGGTTTTGGCTGCCACAGGGGCGACCAGGAGGAGAACAACAAGGATCAATCCGCAGATTGCCAGGGCTTTTTTATTCATGGTGGGCGTGTTCATGATTCCACTCGTTACTATGGAATTCCACCTCCACGCCCAAAAAGGTTCGGACTCCTTCGGGCGGGTCCGGAAGGGTGGAAACCTCTTATCTGGGTCGGAATGTTCGGGAAGGACAGCGTTCCGCATCCCTGTCCGGGGGTGCAGGTCCGTTGATCCTGCACTCCCCCTCTCCGCCCTTCTTGGCGGTCTGGTAGAGGAAGCAGTCGGCGCAGGTTGGCATGCGGAAAAGATTGGAACTGCCGGGGATAAGGTTTCCCCTGGTGTCGGGGCTCCGGCGTTATCCCGGCCCGGGGAAGAATGAGGTGTATACGAATATCGCCAGTGCGACAACAAGGAGGACGATTGCCATCCAGTCGACCGACTGAAACCTCCGCTCACGCAGGGGGGTCCGCGCCCGGGTGCGGTATCCCCTCATATCGATGGTCAGGCCAAGGACGTTTGCCCGGGAGAGGGAGTTGGAGACCAGGGGGATCATGACCGGTGCAACGCTCTTGATCCGCCCGATGAATCCTGTTCCTGGATTGTAACCCCGGGCAAGCTGGGCTTCGTGGATCTTTTTCGCCTCGAGTTGCAGCGTGGGGATGAACCGCAGAGCGATGAGGAACATCAGGTTGTAGTCCACGGGCACCTTCATCTGCTCGAGGGTATTGACCAGGTCCCGGGGCTGGGTGGTGATCACGAAGATCTGGAACGCGATGATCAGGATGGCAAACCGCAGCGTGAGCAGGACGCCGGCAAAGAGGGCGCCGGTCGTGATCGGCAGAAAGCCTCCCGGGAGCAGGTACCCGAGAACTTCCCCGCTAGGAAGGGTGATGAGGGTGATAAGGATGAAGATGACGCTCATTGCCAGGATCAGGGTCAGCTGCTGCAGGACCTCGCGGAGCACGCTGCCGGCAAGGGCGAGGGCCAGGAGCGCTGCAAGGACGACTACCAGAAACCCGATATCAAGCGAAAGGAGGGATACCAGTGCCACCACCACGATGAAGAGGATCTTGGTAGCAGGGTGCAGCCGGTGGAAGAGGCCGTCTTTGTGCACGTATTGGAGTATCTCTGTCATTTCAGGCCCCCCTGGCGGTATCCGAGATGATGCGCCCTTCTTCCATCGTGATGATGCGGTCGGCGCATTCCCCCGCGATCTGCCTGCTGTGGGTAACCATCACGATGGTACGCCCGTCACGCTGCAGGTGCTTCAGCAACTCCATGATTTCCCGGGCTTCGCGGCCATCAAGTCCTGTGGTAGGTTCATCGAGGATGATTACCCGGGGCTGCATGGCCAGGACACATGCGATGGCAAGTCTCTGGCGCTCTCCTCTCGAGAGCCAGCGGGGGTAGAGGGAGCGGGTGTGAGTTAACCCGGTCTCCTGGAGCACCTTCTCCATTACCGTATCCTTGTCCGGGATGCCCAGGTTGTCGATGCCGAACGCGATCTCTTCCTCCACGGTATCGGCAAAGAACATGTGATCGGGATTCTGGAAGACGAGACCTACCGAATGGGCAAGGTCCGCTACCGAAGAGTTTTTCGAGTCCTTCCCGTCCACGATGACCTCTCCTCTCGTAGGGCGGAGAAGACCGATAAAGTGCTTGATGAGGGTGGTCTTTCCGGATCCGTTCTCCCCTACGATTGCGATGAACTCGCCGGCCTGTATGCTCAGGTTCACCCCGCGGAGAGCGGAGACCTCCCCGTACATGAATTCCAGGTCGCGTGTGGTGAGGAGGGGAGGACGATCGGATGGCAAAGCAGGTATTGAAAAATCCCTGATCCCGGTGAAATCAGGGTAAATGACCCCCTTTACGTAGTCATCTCCCGAGATGCTGTCGGGAGGCCCCATCGACCGGATCCTCCCCTCCTCAAGCACTACAAGCCGGTCGACCAGGTCACGGAACCTGGCAAATTTATGCTCGGTGAGGATGATGGTCTTTCCCCGGGCCTTGAGATCCCGCAGGATGGAGATGATACTATCAGTCCCGCGTTCGTCGAGCTCGGCAGTCGGTTCGTCGAGGATGAGAATGTCGGTTCCAAGGACAAGGGTTGCGGCCAGGACCACCCTCTGCTTCTGCCCCCCTGAAAGTGCGTGGGGAGCCCTGTTCCGGAGGGAGGTGAGATGGGTGATCTCCATAACGGCGTCCAGCCGGGTCTTCACCTCCTCGGGGGAGAGCCCCCTTCGCTCGAGCGCAGAGAGGAGTTCTTCTTCCACCGTGGTAAAGAGGAGCTGCGCCTCCGGGTCGTCAAAGACCATCCCCACGTGTCCGGAGATATCCGAGATCCCCTGGTAATCCTGTACATTTTTTCCAAAGAGGGTCACTTTGCCGGTTTTTTCCCCCCCGTATTCATGTTCGAGGATTCCGGCAGCGGCCATGCAGAGGGTGGTCTTGCCCGATCCGGACGGTCCGGTGATCATGATGCATTCCCCGGGTCTCACAAAAAGCGAGATCCCGGAGATCGCATCCCTCCCGGTGCGGGGATAGGCATAGCTCACACCCTCCAGCTCGATCATTCAGTACCCCGCATCAGCGCCCGGCTGGACGGATAGAAGAGGATCTGGACGATAATCGCATTGAAGATCGCGGTGACCACTACGATCGGTACAAAGACGGTCATGTACCCGATCATGGTCGTCTTCAGTGCCGCGAACCCGAAGGATACGGCGATCAACGAAACGGCAACCCAGGAGAAACCGGAAACAAGCGTGGTAACGAAGGTGGTCACTCCCGGGGATCCGGTCTTTCCTTTCAGGACAGCATACAGGCCGAAGCAGGCCAGCGCACCGAGCGGTTCGCTCACGAGGTTCCCCGGAGGGAACATGGAACTCGAGATCAGCATCGACAGGACACCGGCTACGATTCCAATCCCCAGCGCTTCGTGGATCTTGGGGTGGATCAGGATGATCGCCAGGCAATAAAATGCAATGATCATGTTGGGGGTCAGCGGGGTGTGCAGCATGGCCAGGAAGTAGCGCAGGATGGCGCCGATGGCCAGCAGGATGCCGACAATGGCAATGTCTCTTGATTTCATGGAACTCACATCTTTCTAATGGAAGGATAATCGACAGGCTCAACGATCAGGAGATGATACTAAGAAAAGTAGGAAGAGGGTCTCCATGGCGCCAGGACCGGGAAGAAGACCGATGCGATGCGGATCTTCCGCGGGAAGAGATAGGAACATGCGGTTTGTAACATGGGAAACCCCGATAATGCTCTCTGATGTATAAAATTGTACATCCATGTATAATAATATACTGAAACCGGGTTCCGTAATCCTCATTAACCACTTCCACAGAGGATATCACAATGGATCCCCGGATCTCACCCCTGCTCCTCCTCGCAATCATCCTGATCGTACCCGTGGCTGCCCATCCTCCTTCGGACATGCAGGTCACCTACGACCCGGCCGGCAGCGAACTGGTGGTGACCATCAACCACACAGTGAACAATCCCTCGACTCATTACATCGACCGTGTTGAAATCTCGGGGACAGGGGAGTCCTCTGCTATCCACAACTATACTTCCCAACCCACGACCGAATTCTATTCGGTTCGTTACCCGATACCGGTACCGGAGGGTGCGGTGTCCGTCACTGCATTCTGCAATATTGGCGGCTCAATCACCCGGCAATTGGTGCTGCCCGGAGCGACCACAACAGTACCCGGTGAAACGCCATCCGGTCTTTCCTACGGCACGCTCTGGCCCGTTCACGCCCTCCTGATGATTACAGGATTCCTCTGTTTCCTGGCGGGAGCCCTCTTTCCGGCCTTCCTGAAGGGAAGGAGCGGATGGTTCAGGTACCATACCCGCCTGGCAGCCGCGGGTGCGGTTTTCACCGTTGCCGCCCTGGCGATCGCGTTTTCCATGGTCTCTCTCTCGGGCGGCCCTCATATCCGGGTTCCTCATGCCTACCTGGGGCTCCTCCTCCTGGCAGTCCTGCTGGCGACCGCCTCCCTCGCCCTGCTGCGCAAGCGTGCGAGGCCGTACACCATGCAGGTCATCGCAGCCCACCGGTGGATGGGGCGGATCCTTCTCGTCCTGATGGCCGTCACAATCGTCTCCGGATTGTTTACGGCCGGCATTCTCGGCTGAAACCCCCTTTCCCCGGAAACTTTATCCACAGAGACACACCATCCCCCCACAGAGGAATCACGATTATGAGAGTCCTGATCGTCTTTTACTCTCTCTACGGTCACATCTATCGCATGGCCGAAGCGGTTGCAGAGGGAGTCCGGGAGGTGCCGGGCGCCGAAGTGGTGATGCGGAGGGTGCCCGAGACCCTTCCGCAGGACGTGCTTCAGAAGATGGGTGCGGTGGAGTATCAAAAAGCGTTCTCCCACATTCCGGTCTGCACGGTCCCCGAGCTCGCCGACGCGGATGCAATCGTCTTCGGAACCCCCACCCGGTATGGCAACATGGTGGGGCAGATGCGCCAGTTCCTGGACGCCACAGGGAAGTTATGGGCTGCCGGGGCCCTTGTGGGCAAGGTGGGGAGCGTCTTTACCAGCTCCGCCACCCAGCACGGAGGCCAGGAGTCGACGATCCTCTCCTTCCACATCACCCTCCTGCACCACGGCATGGTGCTGGTCGGCCTCCCCTACACCTTCGAAGGCCAGAGCCGCCTCGACGAGATTACAGGATGCTCGCCCTACGGAGCCTCCACGATCGCCGGGAACGGGCCGGCCATCCGCCTGCCCAGCCGGAACGAGCTGGACGGTGCCAGGTTCCAGGGCAGGCACGTGGCCACCATCGCGAGCAAGCTGGCGAGGTGAAATCACCGCAAAGGGCTCTGCCCTTCGCAAATCCGGGCAACCCTGCGGTGGCCAATAATTCCGTTTTTCGAGCTATCATTCATTTTTCATCACAATGCGGCGACCGGATGGTCGCCCCGG
>DAEV01000073.1 GCA_002509495.1 Methanolinea sp. UBA473
AGCCCCTCGCGGTATTCGCGGGGGCGGCGGCGTTCATCACGTCGGGGTGCGGGGACAACAGCCCCCTCATTTGCGGCTCTCCGGGAATCTATTCCGCACAGAGCATCGCATGACACTTCAGGGGCTCCACCCCGCTGCTCTGGCCACCCCACATTGCGATAAGCCCGTGTGCTGGGGCATCTATAATCATAGGATTACCATAATCGGCCACCGAAATTGCCGCGAAGACTCCGTCTTTCGAATCCGGGGGCGAGCATCCGGCCCCCGCTCCAGTCTGCCTCGCGATTTCTGGTTGCGAAGGGGCAAAGCCCCTTCGTTTAAGGAAACTTCAGTTCGATAAAACCGTCAGGTTTCTCAAGTACCAGTCTGGCAAGCACGAGGTCCTGGATGGCGAGCCCCGTAGAATCAAACACGGTGATCTCCGATTCGCTCTCCCTTTTCTTTTTTCCAAGGACCAGTTCCCCCAGTGTCCCGGCAATCTGGCCGGCCGAAAAGATCCCTTTCCCGATCGGCACGTTCACCTCTCCCGAATGGACGGCCTGGACCGGGTCGTCGACAAAGACCCTGGCCCTTTCGAGGATGACGGGATCCAGTTCTTCCTTCCCGGGCGCATCCGCGCCAATGGCGTTGATGTGCGTGCCCTCACCGATCCACTCGCTCTTCACCAGCGGTTCGCGTGAAGGGGTCGTGGTGACCACGATATCACAGCCGCAGGCATCGGGCAGGGCTACGCTCCGGCACGCGAATGATTCCGAAATCCGCCTGCAGAATGATTCCGCGTTCTTTCCATCCCGGCTCCATACGAGAACCTCCTCGACGGGAAGTTCCCTCGCAATCGCCTGGAGCTGGGCCAGCGCCTGCCGTCCGCTCCCCACCAGCCCCAACCGGATAGTGCGGCGGGGCGAGAGGTATTTGGCCGCAACCGCTCCCGCAGCGCCTGTCCGGAGATCGGTGAGATCCGTCGCATTGAGGATAGCGAGGGGGACCCCCGTCTCTACGTCGAGGATCACGGTAAGAGCCATGACCGTCGGCAGCCCGAGACCCGGGTTCCCGGGATGCACGTTCACGATTTTAACCCCGGCGATATTCATGGAAGGGATATAGGCCGGCATGGTCCGGAAATCTCCCCGTTCAAGGTTGATGTAAACCTTGGGAGGCATCTGCACGTTTCCTCTCCCCTGCTCGGCAAATGCCTCCTCGATGGCATCGTTCACCAGGCCGACGTCGAGATCCCTGGCCGGATCCGGATAATATCGCATGGAAAATGGATGGGCCCTTTGTGATTAAGAAGATAGTGACCGTGCGGGCCCTCGTGTCCTACCCTTTCGATGGCCCCGGGGATGCATACGATCCGCGATGCATACCTTCCCCAGCCGGGAGCGGAAGAATCAACCTTATCCTCTGGAGAATCCCACGATGTACCGGACTACCACGACCGTGTGAACCCCCCATGATCTCAATCGTTCCAAAGCCCACCGATACCCCGGATGACAATTCCACCGCCGCAGTCGTCAGGGAGATAAAAGCTCAGGGAGGGGACTGCGCAATCCTCGACCTGGACCAGATCGATCCGTTCTCCTCGCCCCTTCAAGGCGGGCTCATCTGGGTCTGCGGCCTGCGGCAGGACGAACACCAGTTCGAGGTCGTCCACGCCCTTTCGGTCAAAAACAGGGTCGTGAACACTCCTGATTCGATCTTCACCTGCGCGAGCAAAGTCCTTACCTCCACCCTGCTTGTGACCCATGGAATCCCTACTCCCCTCACCTTCTTCACGTCCTCCCGGGAGAAGGCATCCGGGTTTATTGCCAGGATGGGAAAGGTGGTCACGAAACCCGTATACGGGTTTGACGGCAACGGGATCTCCCTCGTCAACTCGCCTGATCAGCTCGGACCGCCTCCCTACTACCTGCAGGAGTATGTCCCGAATGACAGGGACTTCCGCGTATTTGTCATCGACGGAAGGGCTGTAGGTGCGATCGCCAGGATCTCCGACACCCTGGCGCACAATATCCACCAGGGAGGCACCGGGCGCCCGGTCGGGATCGACCCCCGGATGCAGGAGATTGCAGGCGCCGCCGCAAAAGCGGTCGGAGTGGACTACGGGGGTGTCGACCTCCTGCCGTGCGGCAATGACTACTGTGTCCTT
This sequence comes from Methanolinea sp. UBA473, assembly GCA_002509495.1. Taxonomy (GTDB): domain Archaea; phylum Halobacteriota; class Methanomicrobia; order Methanomicrobiales; family Methanospirillaceae; genus Methanolinea_A. The sequence continues at coordinate 2,147 of DAEV01000073.1, forward strand.
GAGGTGAACGGCACGCCAAACTGGCACTGTATGGGCGTAAACATCCCGAAACTGCTCGCAAACTATCTTCTTTCCGAAGAGAAAACGCTCCGGGCTTAAAACGACAGGAAAAACCGGGAAATAAAGATCGGGAACTGAAAAATTACGAAATATACTCCATTTCCTTGAGGGTCTTTGCGGCAAGTTCCTTCATGCGTGCAGAGATCCTTCCCGAGGCGGAGAACTCTACTTCCTTCATGGCATTCGCGAGTTCGTTTCCAAGGACGAATATAGCGTACTTATGCTCCATCTTGCTTTTGTGCATCTGGGACGGGTTGATCTTGAGAGAATAATACTGGTTGAACTTGAGGCCTGAATTCGCAGATTCAAAGTAATCCTTGATCTCGTACAGCATCTGGTGAAGTGTGATCAGTTCTTCTTTGTGCATCCTCTCACATCCGAAGATAGGATAGGCACATGGAAAATAAATAGGTATCTAAGGAAAAAATCAGGCAATTTTTAGAAGCCTGATTGAGATAGGACGCTTGATAATGCCTCTAAAGTTCCTTGCGGCCACGTACTCGAAACCTTTCACGGAAAGACGGTCCAGAAGCCGCTGGTTCACATCGCCGTCCAGTACGAGGCCTGCTGCCTCACCGTCAAGCTCTCCGAGTGCCGCCTCCACCTCCTCAGCCCTGGCTTCCCTCAGCACCGAAAAGTCCCGGGCAAGGAACCTGGCAATCTTCTTCCCCCGGACTTCCCTTAGATGATCTCCCAGGGTCGGCGGCTGGCGCCGGGACTGGTCGGATTCCCGCCGAGGCTGTCCTTTCCGGCGGGACACGTGATCACCCTGGAGAGCATCTCCGGCACCTTCGACTATCTCCGCAGACTTCCCCGGTTTTTGTTCCGATCCCGGCTCAGGCTCTGCCTGCTCAAGTTCTTCTTTGACATACTCCACAGGGATCTTGTTGCGAAGGGCTTTGATGATCTCCTTCCGCGAGAGATCCTCCACACTCTTTCCGCGCGGCGAATAGGCCACGAAATCGATCTCGGCGACCTGGAGCAGTTCCCGCAGGATGAGGTCTCCACCCCTGTCGCCATCGAGGAATGCGGTCGCCGTCTTCTTTTCACAGAGATCCACGATGGTGCGGGAGACCCGTGTACCTTCCACTGCCACGGCATTCTTGATTCCGAACCGGAGCAGGTTGAGCACATCGGCACGACCCTCCACCACGATGATGGCATCCGAGTCCGGGACGTTGGGGCCGGCAGGGACTTTGTCCTCCCCGATGGTCCCGATCTTCTCCATCCTCATGTTCTCCCGGACCTCATCGATCAGTACATCCGAATCGATGGATCCCTCCTCAAAGGACCCGACCAGGATCTCCTTTGCCCGCTCCACGATCCGCCGGCGCTTGCTCACCCGGATATCCTCGATGGATTCGACCGCAACCCGTGCCACGCAGGGGCCCACGCGATCGATACTCTCCAGGGATGCTGCCAGTATGGCAGTCTCTGCCCTGTCGAGCGAGGATGCTATGTAGATCTCTCCTTTCGTCTCGCCTTTCTTGCTCCCAATCTGGACGTCGATCCTTCCGACCCGTCCTGTTCGCTGTAGATCCCGTAAGTCGAGGTCTTCGCCGAGTAACCCTTCTGTCTGGCCAAAGATGGCTCCCACTACATCAGGCTTCTCGACCACCCCCTCCGCCTCGAGATGAAGATGAATAAGGTACTTGGTAGTATCGCTGGAGTACATTGTCCCAACTCAATCCGGTCATCATAAGTCAATGGTGGATCTGCATCCGTCATGTGACGATTATATCTTATATTTTATATCATATGAACATATTTTTTCGTGCAAGACCGATCCCGCCAGGAGAACTGGAACTGCCAAACCTCGATATGAACCGGGATCCGTGATTCACCCGGCCACGGATCCAATCAAGGGCCATCTGTGATCCGGATTCGGCAGATCTCCCGCTATCATAGTTCGTCCGATCCGGTTTCGCCGGATCGTTTATTCTTCCTGCCAGGCTCCTTCAAAAATGTCCGCCAGTTCGGAGACCGGCATCCCCTTGATTAAAAGTTTCTTGGCGGACGAACCCGCGCCGGAATGGATGACCACCCTGGTCTTTGGAATTCCGAGGGTCGCAGATACAAGGGCGATCACTGCCTGGTTGGCCTTCCCGCCGACCGGCGGCTCGGTCACCTGGCAGCCAATGCTCTTCCTCCATGTATTGTATCCGGTGGGAAACCGATCCCTCGACGCCCCTGCCGAGACTTCAACCGATATGAGGGTCCCCTCCCTGGTCCCGGTAAGGGCCTGCAGGTACTCTTTCATAAAATCACAGAAGTGTTGTCGCCCGGCATTAACAACTGCGGCTCATCGGTGGCGTGGCGCCGTTCCATCACCCGTTTTTCCCATTGCCGGGCGGTGCCTGTCGCACAGCCGGGTTGTCCCGTGGATCATCTCCAGGCTTCGCCACTCGATCACCCGGGGACCTATGGCCGTGCTGTATCGGCACCATTCTTCATCTGTCCTGTGCCTATATAACCTCTCCCCGGGAACCAGCGCGGTGATGCAGGGGGAAAGTCCCCGAATCGATATGCCACCCGGCCGCCCATGATCACGATCTCAGGGAATACCGCCCCCATCCCTTCGTAGGGGGTCCACCCGGCCTTGCTGTGGAGGTCGTCTGCCCGGACCTCCCCGGCTTCCCCAGGGTAAAGGGCAAAATCCGCCCTTTCCCCGACTGCAAATCCCGCACGGGGGATGCCAAGGATCCCGGATGGCCCCCAGGAGGTCTTCTCCGTCAGCTCCTGGAGGGGGATCTTTCTCTCGCGGCATCGCGCCACGAGCAGGGGCACCATGGTCTCTACCCCCGGAATCCCCGAAGGGGCTAAATCAAAAGCGAGTGCCTTCTCCTCCCTGGTATGGGGAGCGTGGTCCGAGGCAATCGCGTGGATCCGGTCCCATCTGGACCAGAGTCTTTTCACTTCGGCTTCCGGGCGGAGGGGCGGGTTCACTTTCCCCTCCGGATCTTCGGGATCGAACATCTCGAGGGAGAGGAGGAGATGGTGCGGGGCAACCTCTACTGAACTCCCTCCCGCTGCATCGACGGACGCGGCGGTGCTCATGTGGCAGAAATGAAGGCGGGCGGAATTCCGGTTCAGGCGCCGCACTTCCGCCACAGCCCGGGCTTCACCGGCTGGCGAGCGGAGGGCGTGGTGAGCAGGAAGACTTGTGTCCGGACCCGGATTCGCCTCCTCCGCATGGATCGTGGCGAGTCCGCGAAGATCCCCGATCTTCGCGAGGAGTCGCTCCAGGTCTCCCGGTGCCAGGCCTTCCGCAAAACTGGAGGGTGCGGCAAACACCTCCCCGAATGCCATCACGCCTGCCCTCCAGAGCCCCCGGAGGTCCGCCCCGGGGGAAACACCCCCGTTCACTGCAAAGTGGCAGCAGGACGATGCAAGGGCTTCCCTGACCCTGTCGGCAGCCAGTGCCCCGGTAGTGAGCGGAGGCAGGGTATTCGGCTGGTCCACGACGAGCGTCACACCCCCGGCAAGCGCACTCCTGCTCCCGGTCCTCCAGTCCTCTTTGGCTCCCTGTCGACCACCCCTCATATGGACATGCATGTCCACTGCGGCAGGAAGGACTGTGAAAGAACGGCAGTCGATCCGGTCCTCCGCGGGAAGGCCTGCCCCGACATGGCAGACCGCACCGTTCCGGACAGAAAGATCCGCCACCCTCCCCCCGGGGAGAGAAACACCGCAGAGTACCAGGTCGCACCGGGATTTCGCGGTCATCGTACTGATTGATGGGACAGGGAAAAAGAAGATACTTGCCTCTCAAGAGGTCGAACGGATCAGGGGGCCGGTTCGTCCTCCTTCGCGTGTTCCAGGCGCCCGACAAGGACCAGGACCGCAGGCATCACGACGATAGCCCCGATCAGGGAGAATCCAACGGTAATGACCGTGACAATCCCGAAGTTGCTGATAATGTTGAAACTGGAGGCGATGAGTGCTGCGAATCCAAAGACCGTGGTCATACCGGAGACGGTGATGGCGGTCCCGATCTGGCGCACCCCGTGGGTGATCGCCGGGACCAGGGCCATCCCCGCGGCCCTCTCCTCGTATGCACGCTCCATGATGAGGATGGTATACTCGGAGGCCACACCGATCGTCATGGACCCCAGCGTGGCGGTCAGGGGAGTATAGTCGATTCCAAGAATGTACATGATGAGGCCGTTCCATCCCACGATCATCATAATAGGGATCACCGGGGTGGCGGATTTTCCGACCCTCCGGTAAATGAGGAAGAGGAAGACGAAGATAAGAACGAAGGCGATCACCGTCATCTGGGTCTTGCCTTTCGAGATCTCGTTGATCAGGTTGGAGAACATCTCGCCCATGCCCGTGACCGTCGCGCTGACCCCTGCCGGAGGTTCGTTCCATTTAAGATCGCTGCGGACGCTCTCTATCATGGATAACGCTACCTCGTTCTCCATATCCACCGTGGAAAAGGTGATGATAGCCTCCGACTTCCCGTTCACGTACCGGTCCCGGGTCTCCTCCGGTACCTTTTCCAGTGCGGCATTCAACTCGGAATTGGTCTGCGGGAGGACTCCTCCGTTGTACTGGATGAGGTAATCGGCGATGCTCAGGGATCCCGTGATCTTCTTGTTATGGCTCTCCTCGTACTTCTGGAATTCGTACATCCATGAGATGGTCCCGGAATCGAGCACGTTATCCCCTCGCACGTAAATCGGAAGGGATGACGTGGAACCCATCGTCCGGCTGACTTTTTTTAAGTCGATGATCGCAGGCATGTCCGGCGGGACGAACGTATCCTCGTTCGTGTTGACGATGATCTCGTTGTCCATCTGGAACCCGATGAATGCCACGAGGGCGCAGAGGATGAGGATCGGGACGGGGTGCCTTGCAACCTTCTCTGTAAGCGTTCCGAGGAACTGGTTGTAGGACTCCATTGCATGTTTCTTCTCGTTTTCCTGATTCCCGGGCCCATTTCCGAACTTTGGACGGTAGTTAAAGACAATGCCAATGGCAGGCACGGCAATCAGCGCGACGAGGTAACAGCAGATCACTCCGATCACGCACACAAGCCCGAAACTCCGGATCATGGGGAGCGGGGAGATGAGGAGGGCAAGGAACCCCATGGAGGTCGAGAGCATCGCATAGAGAATAGAAGGACCCGCTTTGGTGATGGTGGTGCGCACCGCGTCAGGAATCGGGGAACGCCGGGTCTCTTCATCGAACCGGGAATGGATCTGGATGGCATAGTCTATGCCTATACCGATGAGAACCGGGAAGGCTCCGATCGTGATCATCGTGATCGGCATCCCGGAGAACCCGATGATCCCGAATGTCAGGATCAGGCCGCACGCCACGATGCCCACGGAAAGGAACCGGTAGCGGACATTCCCGAACAGGAATCCCACCGCCACCACCATGAGGCCCATGGCCACCAGGATGAGGGTGCCCATCGATACGCTCATCTCCCTTCCCATCTGCTGCTGGAAGGCAGGATCACCCGTTACCGCTACCGTAACCCCGGGAGGAGGATTTGAGAGCCGGACGATGGATTCCAGGTTCTCCACCACCTTCGCCTGTGCATCCTGGGAGAGTCCCGGTTCCAGGGTGACCACGCAGATGGTCATCAGGTTGGAGGGTACATACCGGGACGTGATCTCTGCGGGAAGGGCTTCCATGGCCGTCTGGATCTCGGCCTTCGAAGAGGGGAGCTCTCCTCCATTCATCTGCCGTGCGAGATCGGCGATGCTGCCGACGCCCGCCACGTTCCTCTGGTGCGATACATCGGTCTGCAGGCGGTCCATATACGCAAGGACATCGGGATTGAGGACATCGTCGCTCTCGATGAGGAGCATGATGCTGTCCGACTGGAAATTGTCGGTATATTTGTCGAGCAGCACCCCACGTTCGGTATCCTTGTCGACGTACGTCTCGGATCCGGTGGACATCGTGATGTACGTGGTTCCCACGAGCGATGCAAAGATCACCGCTCCAAGAATGATCAGAACAAGTACCGGCCTCCTCACCACCAGTTCTGCGAGGATCTCGTAGGGGGAATGGATGGCCATGAAATACTCTCAGGTATCTCGTTTCCAGGAGATAAAGATTTGTTGCGGTTATGACAACAACAAACCCGCGTGCATGATTGAGAATTGCAGGGAAAAACTCATTTCTTATAAAAAAGAATCAACGAAAAGGGGAAGATCCCTTATCGGCCTTCACTCCGCCTCCTTCTTCCATCCCTTCCGGACATACCAGTCATATTCGTGGATCCACTGGTCCTTGTTGAACTTGACGAGGTCCCAGAAGTAATCCCGCCGCTGTCGATGATATGCTTCCTGTTCAGGGTACCGGATCTCCCCACGGATCGACCGGACGAGTGTCTTACCAAGATCCGCCGCACTCTTTTTCGCGGGATTGAGCGCCAGGGGGTCCCTTCCGAGTCCAACCCCGATCCCTCCTACCGTTGTGGCTCCAAGGTTCTTCAATACCTGGTTCATATACCCCACCACCCCGTCATAATTGGGCCCCCCCGACGTGCAGACAGCGCAGGCATACTTCCCTGTGAGCATCTGGCAATGCATGGCATCCGCCATCCGGTCGAAGACTGCTTTTAACGGGGCGGTGATCGAGTCGATGTAGTTGGGAGATCCGATGACGATCCCGTCCGCATTCAGCATTTTTTCCAGGAGATCGGGGAAATCATCGACCAGGGTGCAGTCCCCGCTCGCATAGCACGATGTGCATGCCGTACAGTACCCGATATCCAGGGAATAGATATCCACGAGTTCGGTCTCCGCTCCCATACTTTCTGCGCCCTGCAGAACCGCGTCCACGAGCTGACGCGTCCTGCTCTCGCTGCCCCGCGGGCTCGCGCTCAATCCAAGCACCTTCATTCTGAATCCACTCCAGACGGTGTCTGGAGGTGGACGGGATAAAGATATCGAAAAAAGGCGGGGAAGATCGCTCGCAAATCAAGGATGAATCCCCCCCTCCCTCACAACGTATAGGGTATGAATCCTGCCCGCATCGCGATCCCGTGTCGCCCGGAATTACGGGTAAGGGACAACACAGGTCAGCGGATACGGGACAGACCCCGGGGGCATGAGCCGGAGGGTGATCCTGTCGCCAGGAGATACGGGTGCCTCCGGAAAGAGGAGAAGATCGAACTGCTCGCCTGGTTCGAGGAGCATATCGTTGTCCGCACTGGAAAACGGGATTGTCCCCGACTTTTCGGAGATGATCCAGTGTCCGCTCATGAGTGGCGGATCGGTGATCGGTTGGAGCTGTTCGATCCGTGAGGGCGACATCACTTCGACCCGAAGGTTCCTCATGTCCAGGGCCCCCATCTCTCCAACGATCAGGCGGACACCATGAACAAGGAGAAGAATACGACGATCCACACCAGGGGGATTACCCGCGTATTCGTACCTGACAGGGACGTTTTCAATCCTGTCGATCCCGGCGGGGAACAACTCGACCGATCCGTCCGCCATGATCGCGTGGGCTGAGACCCCAACAGAGCCGACGATTACTCCCTCCAGTGTGTTCTCATGACTTCCGGCCTGGCCGGGCTGGCCGGCCCACCACAGGACCATCCCCGTTGCCAGGATCATGAGAATGAGGATCCCATAGACTCTCATCGTTTCTCCAGTACGATAGAGTGGTCTGCAGGGTTTTATGGTTGCCGGAGACCGTCAGCAGCCGCCTTCCCGGACACCACAAAGAATAGATCCGGAAATGAACTTTGACGGCATAAGATAGTCTATCATCTCGCAGCCTAATTAGTATAGGGAAACACCATGCAGTTGAAAGAACCACGAGACGCCCGGAAGAACTGGCAGGATGAGTACAACAAATGGTGGAACAAGGCAAACGGCAACCGCCAGAAAGAGACGCCGTCGCAGGTCCCCGCAGAGAATGAAAACTCCGGCGGAGAAACCGATTAATCCGAACTTTTCCTGAAATTTGCTTATTTGATTGTTGTTTGGGTGTGATGCAGCCTCTTCTGAGAAAGGAGACCCTCCCTTCGGGACGCCAGTACCACCTCCCGAAGGATACTCTTCCATCCCTTTCGTGAAAACGGGAATCCGTCCCTGGTTCTCCAAAAAAATTGTGTACAGGAGTCTCTTGTTACGAGGAGCGGGTAAATACGATGACGCTTCCCAGCCTGGACCGGATGGAGAGTGTCTGGTCTCCTTCGACTGCATAGCTCTCAGCATCCTGCAGGATCTGGAAGTACGTGGTCTCCTGGGCGCTCGTCGCCTCGCAATACATGAGCGTCGAGATGATGGGTCCGATCGCGATCTCTTTCCCGAACTCTGTTATCCTGCCCGAGAGGGTATAGGATGAACCGTAGCCATTGCACCCGCCATTCCCTCCGAGGTTTCCGGAGTCGTCGAATGCAGCGGTAATTTTTGCATTCAGGACGGGCACCGGGGCAGAGCCCCCCTGCAGTCCCATCTCCCTGACTGTCCAGGTTCCAAGAAGAGCAGGATCCACCTCGAATGCCTGAGTGGAGGCAGGTGTTGGCGTGACTGGCACCGTCGTCGCGGGCGTGGTTGTAACCGGGGGTGCGGGGGACTGGCTCGTGCACCCTGCGATCAGCACCGCGAGGACCGCACAGGCAACTACAATTGCAAAGGATACTTTCATAGTTCCCCTTTATCTGAAACCCTTTTAATGCTTGACAATTCGTGGAAAAATTTGAACCAAAAGTAGAAAACTCATTTTTTTGTTGTGTGCAGGGAAAGGAAATCTCTTCATTCCAGGGGGAGGGTCTTTTACAGACCCCGGTCCGGTGATGGGACGGTCCGGCAGTCCCTGATCTCAGTAGAACGAGTATCCATCGATATAATGATACGACACCCGGGTCTTACGGGAAGTATAACCAAGCGAACGGGCTTTTTCATAACAGGCTGCGGCACGATCCTCCTGCCCCAGGATCTCCAGGCAGTATCCCTTTTCGTAATATGCTGCCCCGCATGCCGGGTCGATTGCAAGGACCCGGTCATACTCGTGGATCGCCTCCTCGTTCCGGCGCCATCCCGCAAGGCATAATCCCTCCTCGAACCATGCCCTGGTCTTTCCTGGATCGAGCCGGATTGCCTTCTCGAAGTACCCGACCGCCTGCTCGAACAAGCCCTGATGGCTCATGCATATCCCAAGCGAGATCCAGGTATCGGAATTCTGTGGGTCCAGCTCGAGTGCTTTTGTATAACAGGTGGAAGCCTCCCTGAATTGTTTCGATCGAAGCAAGGCGTCCCCCTTTCCGATCCAGGCATCCAGGTAATCACCGTTCAGCGCGAGGGCATCGTTGAAAAAACCGATCGCTTCCCGGTACTTCCGAAGCCCGGCCAGGCACCTTCCGATCCCTGCCCGGATGTCGGGAGCCGAGGGATTGAGTTTCAGATCTTTTTCATACCAGGTGATCGCATCCTGGAATCGTCCCTGTTTTTCAAGACAGATGGCCATACCTGCCAGGGCATCAGGATTCTTCGGATCGATCGCGAGGATCCTGTCGCATACCGTTCCGGCTTCTTCGTAACGTCCCAGGTGTTCCAGGCAGAGGGCCCGGCCGGCCATTGCATGGACATCCATTTCGTCGTGTTCCAGGTAACGGAGGAAGCATGACAGGGCCCGGGCGTAGTCCCCGCGAAAAAGAAGGTCCTCTGCATATTCAAGGTCGCGATCCCGTGTCTTCCTCCGGAAGAATCCAAGAATGTGTACCATCCCCCAAACACCCTGGTGCCGGCCCTTCGAATACCTCTAGAGAACGTCATCCTATAAAAAATTTCACACGGTTTTCGTCCTGCGAAGGCCACCTTATACTCCCCGGTAACCTGCGACTATCGGAATGGAAGGAATAGTATATCGCGGGACGGTGCATTACTCTTTTTTAATGCATATCAAGGCACTGCAGTTCCTCCATGACGAGTATCCCACGGACCGGCATTATCCCTTCAACCTGGATATTTTCCAAAAGACCGACTGCATCTCTTTTTCCCGCCCGGTCACCTTCTTCATCGGGGAGAACGGTACAGGAAAATCGACGCTCCTGCGGGCGATCGCAAAAAAATGCAATATTCACATCTGGAAAGAAGAAGGAAGACAAAGGTACTGCTACAACAAGTACGAGAACGAGCTGTACCGGTACATCGACGTCGAGTGGACCGGAAGGAGGGTCACGGGATCGTTCTTTGCATCCGAGACGTTCCGCCACTTCGCAGAGATCCTTGATGAATGGGCGATTGCCGATCCAGGGGCCCTGAACTACTTTGGAGATGCATCCCTCGTGGACAGGTCCCACGGACAGTCCCACATGGCGTTTTTTGCCAGCCGGTACGATTCAGAGGGGCTGTTCCTGCTCGATGAACCCGAGAATGCGTTGTCCCCGAGAACCCAGATCGAGCTGTTGAAACTGCTCCGGAAAGTGACGTCCGGGGCAGATCTTCAGTTCCTCATCGCCACCCACTCCCCAATCCTGCTCGCATATCCCGATGCGGATATCTACAGTTTCGACACGAAACCGATTACCAGGATCCGGTACGAAGAGACAGAGTATTACAAACTCTACAGGGATTTCCTCAATAACAGGGAAAAATATCTCGAAAGTTCATCTTAACAGAAAACCGGGTAACTCCGCACCGCGCCCCAACGACTCCCGTTCAATGGGATGGCAACGATCTGTCTGTTTTCATCTCTTCCACCCAATCCTCATTTTGCGAAACGAAGTCATGACATTGCTTTAAAAAAAAAGCATCGTGATGAACGGCACGGGAAGGAGGATCCTCTCCTCTCCCCGCACCGCATTTCCCCCTGTCCCTCCTGTGGCAGGAGAATGTCGAAAGTTGGGGCACAAGCAGCTGAATGCCGCCTAGCGGCCGCAATAGAGTTCGATTGATTTTCCAATGCAATCCGTTGCCTCGGTGTGTCTCCCAATCGCCTTCAGGCTCATTCCCTTGTTGAACCATGCATCTGCATGAAAGGGATCGAGCCTGAGGGCCTGATCATAATAGGCGATTGCCTGTTCATGCTGGCCGAGGCAGTCTGTACAATCCCCCAGCATGGCGAATGCCCCGGCGTGCCGCGGATCCAGAGAGATAACCGACTGCAGGTATTCTACCGCTGTCTGGTGATCCCCCGCCATTGCCTTTTCCTGCGCCTGCTTGATCAGGTAATTGGTCCTGTCAGAGACGCCGTTATGGCTGAACCTGTGCATTGTTTCTCCCTCCCCGGTCACATGGTGTGCATTCAGCTGCCCTGTGACCGCCATCGTGTCTTTTTCCGGTTTTAATAAGGATTTGCACAATATTATTGCAATATTGGTCTGCAATCTGAACTGCTTCCAGGTATGCCTTGCAAACTTTTATATATCAAATACTCCAAAAATTTTATATATACAATAATTTATAGAACTAAAAATTATTTTATTAGTTATAGGTTACCAAACCCCGGCCATGGGGAGGACTCTCAGGCCTAGTGCCGCAACCTTGCCGCAGTTTCTGGTTCCAGGCCCTGCAATCATCATCCGGGTTAAAAATTAAAAAATATCGCAGGGTACCAATCGGGGATATTTTCCAATCATTCCTTTATCGGATTGGAACACTGAAATCAGACCGCTTGACTGGAGGCCAATTCATCCTAATGGCCGGACGGGATAGAACAGGATTCCTGTACTGCTTACGGGACCGGAAAAAAAACATGAGTGGAGGATGATTGTATTGGTATTCGGGCTGGTACTGATTTTTTTTTGGTGTGTGTGCATGCACCCCGGATTGAACCGCTGTCGTTAATGCCCGGCAATTCCTGACGATCCGTCGCTGCCAGGTAGATCCAGGGAGGAATTCAGGATGACAATCGCTCCTTCCAGGGTTATTGGTTCCCTGACACTCCAGTAGGTAGCATCCATGGCATAGGGATGGTTCCCCGTGTGAGTAATAGATACCCACACCCACCCCTTCTCGAGGATTGATAAAATAAATAGCGGAACTTTCTATTTTTTGTCACGTGGTTTCCCAGATCGGGCAATAAATCTGCCGGTTGCTCTCCCTCGATCCGGAAATGACCGGACGGGGAAATTCTTTCCCGATTCACAAACCTGGATCCTTTCCGGTTTATCCCTGACGAAGGGAGAGCGATCCCAAATCCCGGCTGACCTGTGAGGAGGGTGGTTTGACCCGATGTCCATAGGGAATGCCCGCAACCAGTGTGGAGTAAAATTAGGATTATTCTGATTATTCTAAAATATATAAATAGTTTGAGACATAATCAATATAGTGAGGAATCAGATGCCCAAAAAAATACAAGGCGAGGAGACGTCCGGCCGGGAAGGCACTCCGGGCGGATGCAGCCCCTATTCGTGCTGCAAGGTCGAATCGGTGCTGAGCGTGGATGAACGCGGACAGATGGTGCTTCCCAAAGACGTAAGGGAAAAAGCCGGGATCCGGACCGGAGACAAGCTTGCACTGATCAGCTGGACGCGGGACGATACGGTCTGCTGCCTTGCCCTTATGAAGGTGGAGAACCTGAGCGGAATGGTCAAGGACGTTCTCGGGCCGCTGATGAACGAATAGGACATCGGAGTTTTTAAGATATGGATCAGAGAGAGACAGCAGGACCCTGCTGCGCATGCATGCCAGACCCCCGTACACAGTCGTGCAGCTGCCTGACGGAAGAGGCACAGGCACCCCCGGAGATCCGTGAGACCACCGGCACCCTTACGCTATCCAGCAGGTTCGATCACCTCCTTGCCCGCTGGGGCTGGAAACGGGAGACCCACCGGGTGGAACCCGGACTCTACCGGCTCGGGCACCCGACACCGGATTCCCCGGTATTCGCATCGGCCAACTACACACTCAGTTTCGATGCCCTGCGGTCGGCGCTCAACGGTATCGACGCATGGATCCTCGTGCTGGACACCAGAGGGATCAACGTCTGGTGCGCTGCAGGGAAAGGGACATTCGGCACTGCCGAGCTCGTCCGGAGCATCGGATGTTCCGGGCTGGCGGGTATTGTCCGTCACCGGAAGATCATCGTTCCCCAGCTCGGGGCGCCCGGGATTTCATGGCCTGAAGTGATGCGGAGGTCCAAATTCCTCGTTGAATACGGCCCGGTACGGGCAAAAGACCTTCCGGAGTATCTGAAGACTCACACGGCGACACCGGAGATGCGGAAGGTAGAGTTCCCTTTGAAGGACCGCCTCGTCCTGACCCCGGTGGAATTCGTCCATACGGCCATCCCGATGGTCCTTGCAGCCATTGTCCTCTGGTTCCTTGCCGGATCTGTTGCAGCGCTTGCGGCAGTATCCGCAGTGCTGACCGGGACGGTGCTCTTCCCCGCTTTGCTCCCGTATATTCCGACGAAGGACTTCTCCAGCAAAGGCCTGATCCTGGGAGCGATCGTCGCCATCCCCTTTGCGGTCTGGTTCGGAACAAATCCCCTTCTGCCGGCCTGGGCTGATGCAGCGGCAGCGGCAGCGGCACTCCTCCTCATACCTGCCGTGGTGGCCTACTTTGCCCTGAATTTCACGGGCTGCACGACGTTCACCTCGCGGACAGGGGTGAAAAAGGAGATCTTCCGGTATGTTCCGTCCCTGGCGCTGATGGCCGGGGCCGGGCTCGTGGTGGGAGTGATCCTTGGGATCAGCCGGTTGTTCGGGGTGATCTGATGTTTGACAGCTACAACGAGACCAGCCTGAAATTTTATCCGGACCGGTGCGTCAACTGCAGGCGATGCATCCAGGTCTGCCCCCACGGGGTTTTTGGATCCGGAAAACAACATGTGGATCTTGTCCTGCCGGCCTCCTGCATGGAGTGCGGGGCCTGTGCCCTCAACTGCCCTGTGCAGGCGATCGAGGTGCAGAGCGGTGTGGGTTGTGCGTGGGGTATGATCAATGCAGCGCTGCGGGGAAAGGATATGGACACGGAGTGCATCTGCGGAGGAGAGGACGGTAGCTGCTGCGGCGGGGAGGACAGCAGCTGTTGCGGCGAGAGCAGGTGAATGGGACTCCGGATGACTGGAATGCAACGAATCGCGGCAGCATCCGAGCTTTTATCCGTTTGCCAACATTTAAAAAAGATCGTGCAGAGGTTTGGCAATGGACACTGCATCAAACACGAAGCTGGGGAACGTAAACGATCTTCCGGTCGGGGATATGCATGCGGTAAAGATGGGCGACCGTGAGATCCTGCTCATCCGCCTGGATACAGGGATCTATGCGATGGATAACTTCTGCACCCACGGAGCCTGCACGCTGGCAAATGGCAAACTTGAGGGAGGAACCCTGCGCTGTCTGTGCCATGGCTCGGAATTTAATGTGAAAACAGGTGAGGTGGTGAATGGACCTGCAACGACACCGCAACCAACCTTCGCGGTGGTGCTCAAGAACGGCGAGATTAGCCTTGCTCCATGATCTTTCCCGGCTCCCCATGGCTCTGTTTTTGTCTCATTAGTACGGGGATCTTCCGGAAATGACTGTGGTAAAATTCCCTATCTTTTCCCGGGATCGTATTCACCCTTTTATACTATCGTGAGAAATCAGCTCAATAACCGGGGCGTACCGCTTCCCCCGAAGGAAACAAATTTCCTGGCTTGCCATGTCTCTGATCCCTATCCCGACCTACGTAAATCCGTATCCGGAAGACATGCCGATGGGCGATGTGAATCAATACCTCGATGAGATGGGGATCGGGACTCTCATCGATCAGATCGTGATTGCATGCGTTGTTATGGTCGTTCTGATGGTTGGGATCCCGATTCTCGCGTATGCAGTCAAACGGCATATTAAGAAAAACAAACGCAAGTTACGATTCAAACACCGTGACTGTGACGGAAAAGGATGCGATGGTTGCCAGGGATATGGGTACATCGAGTTGTCGGAAGAGTCGTGGGACCTGTTGTCGTGAGGTCTGGGGAATAATTGATAATAACCTTTTTAAAAAAAAGAAAGCATCAGAATTTGACTTACGCCAAAGGAATTTTTTCTGTTAAGGATGCGAGGGATGGGATGGTGGGCGAAATGTAGGCTTTTCTTTGCTTATTTTTTTAATTTAAAAAGCATGAGTCCAATATTTCATATTGTGAAGATCCAATAAATTTTTCATTGTCAAAAAATGAGGATGGGTATCGCGCATAACAGTAAAATCCGAAACTATATTCTTCTGACAATTCAATGCGATAACCTATAAAAAATCTATCAGAGACTATTCACCTGCTCATGACCGTTCTTTTGCATGAAAATTATAATAGAATGGGGATTCAGATCCGGGAAGGCTGGCCTATATTCGAGCACTGGTTGCAGTTCTCCAAGTTCATGCCTCCCTGTTAAAGAATGCAGACCGTCGAATAGGGACGTAAGATTACT
>DAEV01000101.1 GCA_002509495.1 Methanolinea sp. UBA473
GTGTCCATCCTTTCTTCGCCACTGAATGCATTTTCGGTGGGGAGGATGATGCACCTCTCCCTCCCGGCCGGGCAGGTGGTCGCGACCGATGTCCCGGTGCTTCGCCTCGAGGATCCTCTTTCGTATGCCAAGAAACTGGTCACCGATTCGAGGTACAGGGCTGCGTGCGTGGTGGACACGGCAGGCAGGTTCCTCGGGATGATCTCGAGGAATACCTTCCTAGAAGAGATCCGGAAGGAGGTCATCCTGCTGGACCACAACGAATACGCGCAGGCGGTAGAGGGGGTGGACTCGGCCGAGATCCTGGAGGTGATCGACCATCACCGGCTGGGGGCGATCACGACACTGAAACCGGTGAAGTTCCTGAACGAACCGGTGGGATCCACCTCCACGATCGTCGCGGGCAAGTTCAGGGAACGCGGCATCACCCCTTCTCCCGGAGCGGCAGGGATGCTGCTGGCGGGAATCCTGTCCGATACGCTCGTGTTGAAGATGTCGACCACGACACCGGATGATACCGCAGCCGTGGATTACCTGGCGGGGTTGACCGGGATCGATCCCGCAGAATTCGGAGCAGCTCTCATCCAGAACGGGATGGACCTCGAGAATACGCCACTCGACAAGGTTCTCTCCCGGGATACCAAGCGGTATACCCTGTTTGGGAAGGAGGTGATCATCGCCCAGGTGATGATTGCAACAGGATCCTACATGGAGTCCCGATCGGCAGAGATTCGTCCGGTTCTTGAGAATCTCCGGAGAGCGAATGCAGCGGATTTGTACCTGGTCCTGTTCACCAATATGATCGAGAACCGGAGCGACCTGTATGCAGCCGGAGACCACCCGCTTCTGGCAGCGCTCGGATACGAAACCCAGCCTGTAATTCTCCCCGGAGTCATGTCAAGGAAGAAGGATTTCCTCCCGGTGTTCGGGGGAAAACTCCGGGATCTCTAGATCCCGTGGGATAAAAAAATCTTTTTTAAAAAAGAGAAAAAGTCGATCGTATTGCCGGAGATCGTCTTTCCGGGCAGAATGCAGGACTACGGAATACTCCCCCTGAGGGCTGAGGGGACTCATCTTAAGTGAAACCCTGCCCGCAACTTTTTTGGGATTCAACCTCTCCTGAAGGCTTCCGCTATTCTCCTGTTTCACCCTCATCTGCAATAATCCGCAGTTCCCATTCGTCCTCGCTGAACTCGATCGTCCCGTTTCCCTCGCACACAGGACACGGGATGGTTTCAGGGACATCATTGCAGGCATCGGGGGGGACTTCCTGGTCGGTGTCCACTTCGTCCTCTGTCGGGATGTGATAATATTTCTTGATGTCGTGGGACTTCAGTGCCTCGCAGAGCTTGTGCTCCTGATTCGGGACTTCGCCTGTACCTTTGCAGTTGCGGCAGCGGAGGAGGATCATGATCTAGTAACTCCGTTTTTTTGTTTCTTCATTATATTTTAATTTTTGCGAGTGGCATAGAGGATTGTCTCACCATAATTCGTGGTAAAATGATCGAGATAAAACCGGTACTCGGGAATAATATCATGAAGAAAAGTCGTGATCTCCACGAGATCCCGGAATTTGTGATAGACAGCGATGGCACAGTTCGGTTTGAATTTCCGGAGTGTTTCCTCTGATCCGCGTAGTATCTCCAGTTCCGAACCTTCCACATCCATCTTGAGAAAGTCCACCTTTTCGAGACGGTGTTCTATGACGAACTCGTCAAGGGTAATTGCCTCGATCCTGTTCTGCCCGGATTCATGATAGGCGAACCCCCCGCCGCTCCCGGAAAACGACAGGGTCTTCCTGGTACTCCAGAGACCCACCTGGATTGGGAGGATCATCCGGTCGAGCGAATTTGACCTGATGTTCTCCTGCAAGATACGAAAGTTGTTGATTTCAGGTTCAAATGCAAAAACACTCCCTTTCCTCTCGATTTTTTGCGCAAACCACAGGGAAGTCTCTCCCTCGCACGCACCGATATCGAGGACCGTGTCGCCGGCCGCCGGTTCACACCGGCCGCGATACTGGTACTGACCCAGGAGCCACGTAGGGATGAACACGACGTCGTTTGAAGCAAATTCCAATCCTGATATATGGTATTTTCCCCCTCTCTTTAACTTCCGTGTCTGGTCTCGCAGTATCCGATAGGATTGTGGGGATACCGGTGGATCAGTGAGGTACAACGCCTGGCCTCCTATGAATGCATACGCAACCCGGTAACGGATCATCCAGTCGAATATGAACCTGGATTTATCGTCGGCGAGGAGCGACCGTGCGGCATCGTATTCGGAATGATGCAGGAGGAGATCGTTCATGAGGCCTAAGGACTGGTTCACGACGAATGAGTCCTTTTCCGGAAGAAGCAGGACCTGTGAATGCACCTTTGAAATAAGCCTGTTAAAATGTCGTACGAGCGAATTAAAAACTATATCGGATGAATATGTGGGAAATTTTTTGATATCCTCATTCCTTTTGTCAAGAAGCGACAGGGTCTCCCGGAATCCCTGAGGGTCACGCTGTCCCGCACATCATTCATATTCATTGACAGACTAAATAGACCCAAAGAATGCTTTATTCTTTTTATCCAGATCGCCAGGTATTCATGATTGCTGGATCAAGTTACACTGCGAAGTGATCGAGGAATGGACGTAATCATCGGAGTTCCCGTCAATCGAACATCAGGATATATATTGAGGCATTTTTTACAAAACCAGGAACAGATAAAAAAAAATGCGGAGTACTCCACCAGGATTGTGTTCTCCACCGAAGACAAGGAGTTCTGTCCTCTCCTGGAAGAATGTCTGTCACAGACAAGCCTCGATTATGAGATCCTGACGTTCGAGGTGGAAAAACCAAAAGGTGCGAGGGACAGGATCTGGGCCCTTACCCAGGCGAGGGAGGTGATCCGGAAGTATTGCATCGATCAGGGTTCATCGGTCCTCATCTTCCTCGATTCGGACATGACATTCGACCCCGATCTCATCAATATGCTGGCCCGAAAATCAGGGGAAGGGTATGATGTCGTATACAATTGTTACCTCCTCAAAAACGGCCGGATCACCTTCAATGGATTCGGGGGAACCCTGATAAGGCGGAATATCTTCCGGGAGATCGCCTTCCGGTGCTATGAATCGCCGGATCACAAAGGTGTGGTGGACGAAGGATTTTATTTCGAGATGGACCTGCTGCGCAGGAACGCGAAGATCTTTTCGGGTATTCTTTGCGAATCGGCACACTATATTTCCGCCGGATCCTCATTGAGGCTGGAACCGAGGCCGCTATCGGGACGGGAGAGGATGAAATCCTCCTATATTATTCGGAAACCGATCTCATGTCTCGCAGGATTGCCCATGGTGATGGTACAGTTCGCAAAGATCGGGTATTTTCTCGGAAAACATGTATGGTAGGGAAGGTTCACGGGAGTGGAAGCAGGCTCCTGTAGAGTGAAGTGATCTTCTGGTAATGGATCTCCGGATTGAATTTTTCCCGGTACATCTCATACGCATTTTTGCTCATTTCCAAAAAGAGTTCCCGGTCCAGGAGGATTTTTTGGATACGTTCAGAGAGGGATTCGATATCCGTCGGATCTACAAAGAATCCTATTCTTTTCCCCTGGAACAACTCTTCGATCCCGCACGCATTACTGAGGATGAGTGGTTTTCCATACGCAAGGGCTTCCAGGTTTACCAGTCCGCAGATCTCAAGACACAGCGAGGGAAACACAACGACGTTTGCGGTCCTGTAAAAGTCTTCCAGGCCGGACTGGTCGAGATAGCCATGGAATATGACCGCATCGTCCAGGGATAGTTCACGGGCCAGGCGCTGGAGTTCCACCCTGCAGGGCCCATCGCCGCAGATGTGCAGTACGGCTCCCGGTACCGCCAGCCTGACCTTCACCATGGCCCGGATTACGTGGTGGAAGCCTTTTTCCCGGGAAAGCCTCCCCACGCAGAGGACGGATCCTTCTTCTTCCGGGACTTCTCCTGAAAAACTTCCGGGTTCCTTCACAAAATGTTCTATCAGTACAGTGTTTGTATACCCACAATCATTGAGGCGTTTTTGAACCTGGGGGTTCGCCACGATCATCCTGTCGACCATCCGTTTTGTGAGGGCCCACTTAATTGCGTAGGAAGGCACGATTGCAAGAAATTTCCACAGTGGAAGGCAATTGCGGACGAGGCACTGCATCCCATACGAATCATTGCATATCTTTCCGGAAGGCCTCCTGGACGTGTCGCTCATGCATACGACAGTGTAGGCATGGACCGACTGGACGATGGGAATCCCGGCACCGATCAGTGCGACCAGTACCGAGATTCCGAACCTGTCGTTGGCATGAATATGGATGATATCGGGCCTGATGTTGCGTATCCAGCGTCTCAGCCTGAGAGCAACGCGGGGATCCAGGTAAAACCTCAGCAGATACCGGATGCACAGTACTGCGAAGTTCAGGTCTTTCTCGTGAAATGCATCCCTGATTACCAGCCGGGTCTCATCCGAGATCTCGTGATCTTCCGTGAAGGAAAAGAAAAAAACCTCGTGGCCGTGACTCCTGAGCAGGCTGATGAACGATCCGACAAACACCTCCCCCCCACCAAATTGTCCGTAATAAGAATGAATGACAAGAATACGCATTCTTCTGCCTGTTATTACCTGGGCATTCCAGAGATTTAAACTGGTGGCTGATTCCGGGACACGATGCGCCTGAAGCGTGAACGGATCGAGTCTGCATCGAAATCCCGGAACGCCGCCTCCCTTGCCGCCGATGAGATCTGTTTCCTCAACTCTTCATCCGTGGACAGGCGACGGATCGCAGACGCGAGGTCTTCCACGCTCGGCGAATCGACGACCAGGCCGCATTTGAATTTTTTAAAATACCAGGACACAAAGGAACCCGGGGGAGCGTGCACGAGGATAGGTCTTCCGGCTGCAAGGAACTCTCCCATCTTACCGGGCGATGCGGAATTGATGATGAACTCCGGAAACCCGGAATGGAATGCAAGGGGGAGGAACAGGATATCGGCACTTTGCTGGATCCGGGGGATGGAGGAGATGTGCTGGTGAGGGTGCAGGACGACGAAGGGTCCGGTGATCTTTTCCTTGAACAAACGCGCTCTCCTCCTTCCTGTATAGATGTGGATCCTTATGCCGGGATCTCCTGTTCTTTCAAGGGCAGCAATGAGGTTCCGGAACGCATCGTAGTGTGCTTCACCGACATCTCCCGTGTAGAGGATCCGGATCCCGGTGCGTTGGGAGGGGTGGGGATCGGGCGCGGGATATCTCTGCAGATCGGTGGGATTGTGGAGCAGGACGGTGACGATCCCGAACCTGGAGTCGTATACTTTCTTCAAGCACTCGTTGATCACGATGACTTTGTCGGCTCTTTTTATTATGTCCGGCCCGAATTCCCGTAAAAAAGACGCCTCGAACCTGTCGGTCCACTGGTTGAGATAATCGTCCAGGATATAAAAATAAAACGGGATATGTAACCGGTTGCAGGCAGACAATACCGCGAAAGGTTCGAAGATGTCCGCAGTACAGCCAATCGCAAGGTCGCACCCGTTATTCTGCAGGATTCTCTGGTACTGGCGTACCCGTTTTTCCAGATATGCCAAAATAAACATCTTAATCCCAAAAAAATGTGTGATAAGCAGGAATTTCTTAAAAATGAAATGGATGTCAGGGAGATAATGGTACGTCCCTCCCAGGTTTTCCGTGCAATTATTCCTGGACTCCCTCGAGTAATCGTGTGTAGAGATCGCAACGTACCCCTCCGGCGGGATGTCTTTTAACAACTGATAGAGGACAACTGCCTGCCCGGAGGGAGACGGGGGCAGGACAGGCGATATAATTGCGAATTTCATTCCATATCCTGTTGTGATTCTTTGTATCTAATCATAATCGGAATCCTCGACTACGGTTCTCCTGGCCAGGATATATGACTGGATTCGGAAAAACGCTGGAAAAGTGAATTATCTTAATAACTCTCGTTCCCCTGATTTTGATTGTTCGAGCAGCAGTCCGAATCCCTTCAGGTTACGGTACAACTCATCACGGCCCATGACATTGTCCGCGGAACTGTATTCGTGCCCCAGCACGGTTTGCCTCACGTGCTCATCCATCAATTCGGGTAAGATCGGCAGGATTACGTAATAATCGTCCCTGGCGATGGACCGGTTCGCCTCCTCTTCCGAGATCAGGATCTCATGGATCTTCTCTCCCGGACGGATCCCGGTGATTTTCGTTTTGACAGGACGGTCGCCGATTAAAATGTCGGCGATGTCGGTTACCTTTGCGGAAGGCACACGGGGGATGTAGGTTTCGCCCCTCCCCGCCCGGCGGAGGGCGGTGAAGATGGTATCCACGGCCTGGTCCAGGGAAAGCAGGAACCTTGTCATATCCGTGGTGGTGATGGTGACAGGTCCGCCCGAGCGGATCTGTTCATGGAACAGGGGGATCACCGAACCCCTGGATGCCAGGACATTCCCGTACCGCACGCAGATAAACCGGGTATCCCGGCAATCCATATTTGCTTTAATGAAGATCCTTTCCTGCAGCGCTTTCGTCATACCCATGACATTCACGGGTTTGCAGGCTTTATCTGTCGATATTCCCACGACAGTTCCGATCGGGAGTTTATGCTCGCGGATCGCACGGACGATATTTTCGGGACCGTGAACATTCGTCTGGATTGCTTCGAACGGAAAATATTCGCAGGACGGGACCTGTTTTAACGCGGCTGCATTGAAGACGACATCTACGTCCTGAAGCACCGCGCTCACGCTGTGAAAATCCCTGACGTCCCCGATACGGAATTCCAGCAGTTGCCGGAAATTATTGTAGATCACCTCATCGGTAGGGGATTTCAGATTATGGTAATCTATCCGCATGTCGTGCTGTTTTGCTTCATCGCGTGAAAAAATGATGAGTTTATCGGGAGTGCCCATCTCTCCCGAAAGGAGTCTCCGGGTCAGGACCTTTCCGAGCGATCCCGTGCCCCCTGTGATCAGAATTCGTTTACCTGTCAGCATGTGAAAACCCCATGTGCCGATTCGCTTCCCGGATATGGTTTTTTCTTATCATAGTTCGCATTCCCGAAATTTTAATGTGTAGGGACCCTGACGGCTCGAAGCCTGCCATGCGGAAAGGCATCCATTATTCTGCAGGATTGATGCCTGCCCACCGGTTACTCAGGTTCGCAGTTCCCAGGATCAGTTTCGCGACACGCCATGAGGTATCAGGGACAAGGTATTCGGGCGGGATCTGCTTCCTGATCCCGTTGGCGTGTTCCTGCATGACCAGATCGATCGATCGCAGCACATTCTGTTCTTCTACTCCCGTCAGGAGGATCGTACCTGCATCCAGGGCTTCCGGCCTCTCCATGGAATTCCTTAAAGTAACTGCAGGGAACGACAATATTGACGATTCCTCGGAAATTGTCCCGGAATCGGAGATCGTGCATGCCGCGTTCTGCTGCAGTTTCATGTAGTCGAGGAACCCGAACGGTTTGCAGAATCGTACAAGCGGATGAAAATCGACCTTTTCTGCGGAATCTTCCATTCTCTTCCGCGTTCTTGGGTGCGTCGAGACGATCACGGGTAACTGGTAGGTCTCCGCGATCCTGTTCAGGGTGGAGCAGAGAATTGCAAGGTGCAGGGGATTATCGACATTCTCCTCCCGATGCAGGCTGACCACAAAGTATCCCCGTCCCGGCAGTTTCAGTTGTTCAAGGATTCCAGACTTCTCGAACCGATCGCGGTAAAACTGGAGGACTTCGTACATGGGCGACCCTGTCAGCACGATCCTCCGGTGAGGGAATCCTTCGGACAGCAGATGCCGGCGGGCGTGTTCGGTATATACGAGGTTAAAGTCGGAAATGTGGTCGATGATCTTCCTGTTGATCTCCTCAGGGACGTTTGCATCGAAACACCGGTTCCCTGCCTCCATATGGTATACGGGTATCTTATAACGTTTTGAGATAATGGCGGCGATACTGCTGTTCGTATCTCCCAGGATCAGGACCGCATCAGGTCGGTTCGACTTGAGCAATTCCTCGGTTTTTATGAGGGTTTCCCCGAGAACCCTCCCGAGGGATGTTGTATCCACGTTGAGAAAGTAATCCGGTTTCCTGAGGCCGAGATCCCTGAAAAACACTTCGTTCAGTTCATAATCGTAATTCTGGCAGGTGTGGACGAGGATGTGGCAGGCATATCGATCCAGGAGAGGAATGACCCTTGAAAGTCGAATGATTTCCGGTCTTGTACCAAGAATCGTCATCACTTTAAGGGATTTTTCTTCCATGTCTACCTCTTTTCCTTTGATTCAATTATACATTTTCATGGTAAGTATCGGGATTTTCCGGATCAAACAGTTCGTTTGTCCAGAATAAGGTCGTCAAATCCGCAGTTCCGACGTTGGTAATCGTATGAGTATACCATAGGGGAATATCCACGTACCCGGGATTGTTACCGCTCACCGAGTACTCGACAACCTCGGTTGTCCCGATCCTCCTCATTCGTATGAGGGCATCCCCTGAGATGACACAAAACCTTTCTATCTTCCTTGCGTGGAAGTGATTGCCCCGTGTCACTCCCGGCCTCGTCAGCGAAAAGAAAGCCTGGCCTCCCGATTTTTCCTTCACCAGTTCGATCAGGTATCCCCTGTCATCTTTTTTGCATTCGGGGATGACGGGAAAGTGACTGTGCTCGAGATACGACCGGAAGGTGTTGAAAAGGTCCAGTTCGAATCGGTCGGTAACGTCCGGGATAATGCCCCGCTCCAGGTAGGAATGTGCATAGTCTTTCAATTTCGAGAGGATACCGCTGACGCGGATGGTTGCCTGTGGCTGTAAGAATACAGTCGGATCATGAACAGTTCCTGTAATTATGGAATAAATTGTATTTACGACTGCACCAACGTAAATAAAATTTAAACTGGCATCGATTTCAATCTTCGGTTGCTGATCATGAGTCAATTGGTAACAGAACGTACTTACGACCGAATTATGAAATGGCCTACCAAAAGGTCCGAAGACGTTGGGGATCACAAGGCACGTGAATTTTCCACCGGTTTTTTTAGCCCAGGCTTCGAAAAGACAACGTCCTTCCGCTTTCGACCTCCCATAGGCATTGTCCAGCGTTTCCTGCGTCGAGGAGGAGAAAATGACATGGGGAGTGCAGCCTGTTTGCTCCATCGATTCAATCAGCTGCCTGACAAGCGACACGTTGCATTCGTATATTTCCTGGGGATCGCCCCGGTTCATTGCCGCCAGGTGGACGATCACGTCGCAGTTCGAGACGAAATTTGATAATTGTAAGGGATTACTAAAGTAGCCTCTATTGCATGGGATTATTTTCACCAAGTCTTTCTTAATACCGAGAAAATTTGTGAGATGAGTTCCGATGAATCCCGACTGCCCTGTGATTCCCACAGCAGCAGTCTTCATGGACCCTCCTTGGTATCGACTTTTTCTTCAGGTCTGTTTAATTCGTTCTCACGGAGAATCCATCGATACATCTCGATAACCTTCGGCTGGATAATCTCATTCGAAAGTCGTCCCCTTGCTGCTTTATAGTTGATTTCCGCGGCAGTATCAACAAGATCATCATCCGTCGCCGCCTTCACGATTGCAGAGGCCAGAGTAGAGGGATCATCAGGCGGTACGATAAGCCCACTGACTCCGTGTTCAAGCCACTCATCGGCACAGGCGGTATTAGATTGAATCGGGAACGCTCCCATGATCATCGCTTCAAGCATTGTATTGGGGGTTCCATCGGAAATACTCAATCCGATATGTATTCGTGCTTTTCCAAAATATTCAAGGATTTTTTCCCGGGGAGAGTAGGGAATAACCTCGAGTTTGTCCCTTAAACTTTGCGATAACATTTCAACTCTTTTAATGACATCTGGTGATGCCAGATAGATAGCAAAAGTATATCCTGTTAGATCATTTTTACATAATTCCAATGCATCAAGGGCAATCAATCCCCTCCCCGCCCAGCCATGGTATCCTTTGATCATTATTAATTTTCTTTGAGATGGTGGGATTTTTTTTCCAATGGTGGAGAAGTAATGAAGATCGAATCCCCCCGTTGCAGGAAGCAAAGGCAGAGGCTTTGCTTTCAATCCAAGTTTTTTCGCCAAGGTCATATCGCGTTCGCATTCACATAGGTAATAATCAGAATTCTTTAAAATCCCCTTGATTTTTTCTAAATGATCCGGGAAGCGATGGAACAGGTAAACATCATTTCCCCAGTTCGCTGCAACCCAGGGTGGGAATTGATCATGAGACCGTGATTTCACATTAAGTGTCAGATAACCTGCCGATTGGAATTCCATTGAATGAATGATATCGGGTTTTATCTTTTCTATAATCCTTTCCAATCGTCTTTGCCGAAAGGAGGGATTAAGACACCTTAAGAATTTATTTCCGATTCGGACAAAAATTTTAAGAAATACAGGAAATCCAATAATGTTTACTGTACTGTCGATTTCTCTCTGATAAGAATAGAATGCCTGATATATTGTAAGATATTTCAGATCTGGATGAATTGTCACATTATCAGTGCTGGAAAACAGGTGAAGATCCCACTTTTCATCATACAGCTGGGAGAGCCATCGGGCAACATGAATACTATCGGACATGGCCACGAACAATATCCGCATTTGAAGATCCTTGCTCCTTTCCTCAAATAATCAATGGGCATTCATCAAGGGTTACTAAAGGTGAAGATGTTAATTGGAATTTTTTTTTCGTGCAACCAAGCATATTTGTCTACGTCTGTAAATAATTGAAGTAATTTTACAAAGGAGATCAAATAATTTTTCTGGTAAATTTTTATAAAAAATCAGAAAATTTGGGGGCCATGCATGAGTGACTATTTTCACATCCTCGATGGAAAAACCTGCTGAAGATACCAAGTTCCCTAATAACTGTGGAGACCAAGTATATAGATGATTATTGATGTCATTATCCATGAATTTCTTTTCATTCCTCCAATCGTTGATTGGTACGTAGAGAATTAAGGAACCGTTCTGTTTCAGACATCGGGAACATTTTAGAATTTCGTTCAATGGGCACGGAACGTGCTCGATCGCATGATTGGATATGATGACATCAACACTATCATTCTCTACCATGTCAAGATCTTCAAAGACGAGATTTAAATTCTTTTTTGCCAATTCCCGTGCAAAAGGATTGATTTCAATCCCAATTTTTCTCTTGCATCGTATCGAATGGAGGATATATCCGCCTCCGCATCCAAAATCTAAAACAGTATCATTCTCCCCGATAAAAGGAGAAAATTTTCTGGACTCGATGATCCCTCCAAGGTATTCTCCCGATGCTTCTTTTTGCCAGGTAAAATACTCGTGACCATACTCTTTAGGCATTTTTACCACTGTTCATTTTTTAATTCCTATGACAATGCATTGTACAGTCCTGAAATAATTTCT
>DAEV01000017.1 GCA_002509495.1 Methanolinea sp. UBA473
GCAGCCTCTCCTTTGCCCTCTTCCCTGCCATGATCTTCGGAATAGCGTTCATGGGCTCGTTCCTGCTTCCCCTGATGCGAACAACCCTCCCTGCCGGCAATCTCACCCTGATTGTCCACGCGAATTACCTGATGCTCGGATTAATGGTAGGCGGGTTCGGCCTCCTTGGCAACGAGGTGATGAATCGGCGGTTCGGGCAGGCAAGCCTGCTCGCCTACTCATCCCGGAGCCTCCCCCTCTCCGAAAGGTTTATCTTCGCCAATTTCGTGGTCAAGGACACAGTCTACTACTTCTTCCTCTGGGTCCTGCCCTTCGGCTTCGGCTATGTACTGGCCTCGCCGTTCACCAATGTCCCTCTCCCGAGCGCCCTCTTCCTCTTCCTCACCCTGACGCTCTCGTTCCTCTTCGGTCTCTGCGGAATCTTCTTCCTCTCGGCATTCTACGGGTGGTCAAAACCAGTATTCTGGGTCCTTCTCCTTTCACTTGGTGCGGGCGTCGGTGGCTTCTTTCTAATGACCGGCACGAACCCGGCCCTCTTCTTCCCGCCGCTGCTGCTCAACAGCGCTTTTACCTGGACCAACTTCCTGCTGTCCTGTGCCGTGCTCGCCATTCTCTTTGTGGTTGCGTTGCTGCTCTTCAATCCCGAATCTGTGGGTTCCGAGAAGAAATACCGGGACCGATTCACGCCCCTTATGCAGTGGTTTGGTGCCCTGCCGAATCCCGCGTTCGCCGCCAAGGACGTAATCGACCTGTACCGGAGCGGGAGCATGGCAGGCCAGACCATCTTCTCGTTCCTCCTGCCGCTTGGAGTGATCTGGTTCTTCCTCTCCCTGATAGCCCGTTTTTTACCCCCCCATGGGCTGCTATTCCTCTTCGCCATCACTTCCGGCGTGATTGCCTCGACCATGTACACATGGGTCACGATGTTCGACACCTTCGGCCCATACGCCTGCCTTCCCGTGGCGGTCAGCACGCTCATTTCGAGCAAACTCCTCACCTTTTCTGTCCTCCAGATTATACCGGCCGCCTTCATTGCGGCGGTGGCAATCCTCTCCGGTGAGGCCGCGTTCCTCATCCCGGCTGTCGTGCTCGGGATCGCGGTCTCGTTCTACGCCGTGAGCGTCATGGCCTGGCTCTGCGGGCTCTCCCCAAACGTGCTTGTGTACGATGTAAAAGTGCTCGTCGTGTATCTCTTCCTCGTCGGAATTGTGATTACGGTCTTTGGTTCGCTTGTGTTTGCGAATCCTTACTATGCCTTTGCCTCCCCCTTTCTCGCCATCCCGGCGTGGCTGTTCGTGCAGAAGGCGAAGGTCCGGTGGGATGCCGTGGATCCGGCAGGTTTCTGACCTCCGGAATCGCCTGGGAAACGAGTCGGCATCCCTCGTACCAGGAGCCGGAGAACACCGGGGAACGAGCTCGCCAACGGGCTCTGTCAGGACCGGGTATCAGTCCCCGGATTTTTCGTGATCCGTCTCCGGTATGTATTTTTCCATTACTCCTGCAAGCCTGGAGATCCCGGTCCGGATCTTCTCTCCGTCCGCGTTTGAGAAGTTCAGGCGGACACTTCGGTCACCCCCGCCATCGGTGTAGAACGGGGTCCCGGGAAGGATTGCAACCTTCTCTTTCATGGCCCGTTCATAGAGTTCCATCGCGGAGGCCCCCTCCGGGAGAGTGAGCCATAGGAACATTCCCCCGTCGGGCCGGGTGAACCGGACCTCCTGCGGGAAGAGTTCCTCCATGAGCCTGATCATCAGGCTGCACTGTTCTGCGTATCCCCTCGTGATCTTCGCGATGTGGTCGTCGATATCGTTCTCCGCCAGGTAGCGGCAGAGAATCCGCTGGGCGAGGATGTTTGAGTGGAGGTCGGAAGCCTGCTTGGCGGTGACAGCCTGCTCGATCACCGCCTCCGGTGCACATAGCCATCCAAGCCGGAGGCCGGGAGCCACGATCTTCGAGAACGATCCAAGGAGAAGGGCCCGGTCCGCGATCAGGCTCCGATAAGAGGGAAGGTGGTCCCCGTTGAACCGGATCTCCCCGTAGGCATCGTCCTCGACGATCAAAGTCTCCCTGTCCGCAAGGAGGGAGGCCACCTCCTTCCTCCTCCGGGAGGTGCAGGTGATCCCTGAGGGGTTCTGCGAGTTGGGGATGGCATAGTAAAAGACAGGGTTATCCTCCCGCAGGACCCGCGTGAACTCAACGGGATCCGGGCCTTCGTTTTCCAAAGCCACCGGGCAGAAGCGGGGCATGTACTGGGAGAACGCCTGGATCGCTCCAAGGTATCCGGGAGCCTCTATAGTCACAGGGTCGCCCTCGTTTAGGAAGATCCGGCCCAGGAGGTCCAGTATCTGCTGGGACCCGT
This sequence comes from Methanolinea sp. UBA473, assembly GCA_002509495.1. Classification (GTDB taxonomy): domain Archaea; phylum Halobacteriota; class Methanomicrobia; order Methanomicrobiales; family Methanospirillaceae; genus Methanolinea_A. The sequence continues at coordinate 2,360 of DAEV01000017.1, forward strand.
TCGTGATGAGGATCTCATCGGGATCGACATCCAATCCCAGCCGCGAATGATAACGTTCCGCGATCCATTCCCGCAGCGGTAGATACCCTTCCGTAGTGGAGTATTGCAGCGCGGCGCACCCGTCCTCCCTCAGTACCGATTCGGCTGCTGCACTCACTCCCGGGGCGTCCAGGAACGCGGGGCTCGGGAGCCCTCCTGCAAAGGAGATGATGTCCGGATGTTCGGTGACTTTTAGGATCTCCCGGATAAAGGACCTGGGCGTGGCCCGGATCCGGCGGGAGAACGGATAGGTACAGGGTTTGGGCATAGGATCCTCGACTCTTATCTGACCTGAACTGTTGGATTGGAAGGGAGATAAATTATCATGATCGATCAGTACAGATCACGCCTCCCTGATCCCATCCCAGGGAGCGAACCGATAGAAAACGATGAAAGGAACCAGGAAAATTAAGATCTTTAATCTTTCTTCCCCACAAAGACACAGAACATCCGGTTCTTGTACACGATATCCACGCCTGAGAACCCAGCTTCCCTCAGCCAGGCGATCTGGGAGAGAAGCGGCGCGTTCCTGTCCAGCACGTCCCTGCGGGCGAGTACACGCCTCCATTCCTCCTCCTCCAGGGGCCCGGACCGGACGAACTCGTTCCAGTACTCCATGTTCATCCTCCGGAGCCAGTCTGACTCGGCATCCGCCTGGTCCGCGTTCACGAACAGCCCCCCGGGATTCAGGGACGAATAAATTCTGAAAAACAATCTTCGTTTGTCCTCGTGAGCGAGGTGGTGGATCGAGAGGGCTGAGCAGATGAGGTCGTACCGCCCGGGGATTGCCTCTTCGCTGTAGTCCGCGACGAGATATCGTACATGCTCCCTTCCTGCGAATCGCGTCCTTGCCACTTCGAGCATCTTTTCCGAGATATCGAGAAGAGTGATCCGACCGCGGGGATACCGGAGAAGAAGCATCTCCGAGAGAAGCCCCGTGCCGGCACCGATATCCAGCATATCGGGGTCCTGCCCCGCCCATTCCGCGGCCCAGACCGCCGCTCCATAGAACTCTTCGATCTCCGGGATGATCCAGCGCCTCTGGGAATCGTACTCCCCGGCAAGCGCATCGAACGCGGTCCTTACTTCGTCCATGCTGGTTCAAATGTTGTCATGGAAAGGGATAAGCCCATACCAGGAGCTTCCCCTGATCCACGACCCTTTTGGAGGGTGAGCGAAAAAACTGATTAATCTTCCCGCAATGCATCCGGCCGGATCCGGTTCATCACCCTCCGGACTGCAGGGAGCAGGTTTTCCCGGTCCCCTGCATGTCCCCCGATCTCCCCGACGATGGCGGAACCCACGATCACCCCATCGGCACCCGCAGCGGCATAGGCCCTGATCTGCCCGGACGTCGAGATCCCAAACCCCGGGACAACAGGTACGCCGGACCGCCGCTTCACCTCTTTCACACAGGACAGGATCCCGGGGTCGATCTCCTCCCGGACCCCGGTCACGCCCATCGCGGCCACCAGGTAGATGAATCCCCCCGCCTGTTCCGTGATACTGGACAACCTTTCTTCCGATGTGGTCTGGCTTGCGAACAGGATGTGATCGATCCCCGCAGCCGCCGCCGCTGCCCGGAAAGGTCCGGCTTCCTCCACCGGCACGTCGGCCACTGCGACACCGTCTGCCCCCGCAGCCGCTGCGTCCCTGTAGAACCTGGAAATTCCCCTTTGGAAGACGATGTTGGCATAGGTGAGGATGATCAACGGCACATCCATTTCGCTCCGGATATCCCGGATTAGGCAAAAGAGCCGGTCGGTGTTCATCCCCGACGAAAGAGCCCTGGCAGCTGCCTGCTGCATCACAGGGCCGTCCGCCACCGGGTCCGAGAACGGCATCACGAGTTCGATGATGTCTCCCCCCGATGCAACCAATTCCCGGACGATGCCCAGGCTCGCCTCGTAGTCGGGATCCCCGGCGACCGTGCAGGCAACCAGCAGCGGATGCTCCCGGGCCTGGAACGCATCGGCGATCCGAGAGGCCGTCATAGGCTGCTCCCCATCAGGGATGCTACCTGGGCGACGTCCTTGTCGCCCCTTCCCGAGAGGTTGATTACGAGGATATCATTCTTCTGCTGGTACACGGCCAGTTTCCGGGCCAGGGCTACGGCATGAGCCGACTCGAGAGCCGGGATGATCCCCTCTTTCCGGGACAGGTAGAGGAACGAGTCGATCGCTTCCGCATCAGTCACGGCCCGGTACAACACTCTCCCGCAGTCTTTCAGGAGGCTGTGCTCGGGACCCACTCCCGGATAATCCAGTCCGGCCGATACGCTGTGGGACTCCAGGATCTGCCCGAACGCATCCTGGAGAAGGTAGGTATAGGCCCCATGGAGAACTCCCGGCCTGCCTGCACAGAGGGTTGCGCCATGGTTCCCTTCCAGGCCTTCTCCTCCCGCCTCTGCGCCGTAAAGCAATACCTCGTCCGACAGGAACGGGACGAACATGCCGAGCGCATTCGAACCGCCCCCCACGCATGCCACGATCGCATCCGGAAGGCTCCCCTCCTTCTCCAGGATCTGGCGCCGCGTTTCCTCCCCGATCACCGTCTGGAAATCCCTGACCATGGCAGGAAAGGGATGGGGCCCGACAACCGAGCCGATCAGATAATGGGTCTCCGAAAGCCTGGTGACCCAGTCCCGCAGGGCCTCGTTGATGGCATCTTTCAGGGTCCTTGACCCGGATTTCACGGGGACCACCCGGGCGCCGAGCATCCTCATCCTCGCCACGTTCAGGGCCTGACGCGCCATGTCCTCCGTGCCCATGAACACCTCGACGTTCAGTCCCAGTACTGCACCTGCAATCGCTGAGGCGACCCCGTGCTGTCCGGCACCGGTCTCTGCGATGATCCTCGTCTTTCCCATGCTCCTGGCCAGAAGCGCCTGGCCCAGGGCATTGTTCAGCTTGTGAGCACCCGAATGGAGTAAATCCTCGCGTTTGAGGTACACCCTGCAGCCGAGATCGTCCGACATGTTCCGGCAGAACGTGAGCGGAGTCTCTCTTCCTGCATATTCCCGCAGGTAAAAACTCATTTCCCGCTGAAAAGGCTCGGAGGGGACGATCGTGCGATATGCCTCCTCGAGCTCCTCGAGGGCGGCCATCAGGGTCTCGGGAACAAAACGGCCGCCGTAGGGTCCGAACCGGGAAGAATCATTCATGATAAAACACGCTCCTGGCGTTCCTGATAAACTCCCTCACCTTCGTTTCATCTTTTCTTCCGGGAGCCGACTCGACACCGGTCGCAACATCCACGGCATACGGCCGGATCCGTGTTATGGCTTCGGCCACATTCTCAGGGGTCAGTCCTCCGGCCAGAATTACCGGGACTGCTGCGGAGCGGACCGCTGCTTCGGCTGCCATGGAGTCGTAAGGCAGACCCTTCCCGTGACTGCCGTCGAAGATGATGGCGTCCGCATCTGCGGGAAGGGGATCGTCGGGTCCCATCATCCGGATCACCCGTGTGGGGAACGGCCTTGGGATCGCGAGCGACGCGGAGATCTGGACGGCATCAGGTCGCAGGGTGAGCATCGCAGCGACCGCTTCCCGGGAGCGGGTATGGGAGACACAGACCCGGGTGAGGTACGGGCCGGCCTCAGCAAAGATCTCCTCTGCTTCCTCCATATTCACGCAGCGGGGGGAGTCCGAGAACAGCACCACGCCGATGGCGTCCGCTCCCGCCCTGTCGGCGATCTTTACGTCCCCGCGCGATGTGATCCCACAGATCTTTATGCGAATAAGAATCCCTCCAGTTTTTTCTTAGGATTTCTCGAAGCCATGATAGACGAGCCGATCAGGAACGCGTCCGCGTACGGGCGGAGCGTCCTTATATCCACAGGCCAGAGGATCCCGCTCTCCGAGACCACAATCCGGCCTGCCCTCCTGGCCATGGGGGCGAGCCGCAGCGTTGTGGAGAGATCGATGGCGAACGTGGCGAGGTTCCGGTTGTTAATCCCTACGATCTTCGTCCCGGTCTCCAGTGCCTGTTCCATCTCCTCCCTGGAGTGGACCTCGACCAGTGGTTCCAGCCCCAGCCGGAACGCAAGGTCCACGAACTCCGGAAGCCTGTCCCCGAGAAGCCCTGTGATCAGGAGGACCGCATCCGCGCCAAGCATCCTGCTCTCGGCAAGCTGACGTTCGTCGATGATGAAATCCTTCCGGAGGAGGGGTACTTCCACCTGCTCCCTGATGGCGGCGATGAATTCAGGCCGGCCGTGGAAGAAGGCCGGCTCCGTGAGCACGGAGAGGGCTGCACATCCCGACGAGGCAAACATCCGGGCAAGTTCCTGCGGTTCGCCCCCGGTACGGATCGTTCCGCGGGAGGGAGAAGCGAACTTGATCTCGGCGATGACTGCGTTCCTCCCGTCGGACCTGGCAAGTGCGGAGGACAGGCTCCTCGGAGTCCCGGGCCGGGGAAGAGGATGCTCCGGAACCGACGGAAGGGCCGCGATGCGGTCCTGGGTGGCCTCCACGATCCGGTCGAGGATCATGATGCTCTCCTGCAGGCTTCTGCCAGCACTTCCAGTTTCTCTTTCGCAAGCCCCGACACGATCGCATCCTCTGCTGCAATGATCCCTCCCGGAAGATCCTTTGCCCTGCCGCCAAGGTAGATTGCGGCTCCGGCGTTCATGACCACCACATCGTGAACAGGGCCCGCCTTTCCGTCAAGGATTCCGCGGATAATCCCTGCGTTCTCAACCGGGGATCCACCATGAAGGGACTCGATCGGGGAACGGGGGATCCCGAACTGCTCCGGGGTGAGGGTATATTCGGTGATGGTTCCTTTTTCGAGTGCTGCTACGCGGGTCTCACCACATACCGTGATCTCGTCCAGGCCTTCGCCATGCACCACCATTGCCCGCTCTGCTCCGAGTGCCTCCAGCGCCTCTGCCAGGATTCGAATGAGCGCAGGGGAGAATACCCCCAGGAGCCTGGCGGACGCTCCCGCAGGGTTGAGGAGCGGACCAAGGAGGTTGAAGACCGTGGAGAACCCGAGATCCCTCCGGGTACCCGACGCGTACCTCATGGCAGGGTGAAACGCGGGTGCGAACAGGAACCCGATGCCCACTTCCTCGACGACCGTACAGGCCTGATCGGGCGTGAGGTCCACCCGGACTCCCAGCGCCTCGAGAACATCTGCGGAACCACAGGCACTGCTCACTTTCCTGTTGCCATGCTTGACGACCGGGACCCCTGCTCCTGCCGCGACGATCGCTGCCGCCGTACTGATGTTAAAGGTGCCGGCCCTGTCTCCTCCGGTCCCGCACGTATCCACGAGAATCCCGCCTACACGCGGCCTGATTGTCACGGCATGCCGGCGGAGAACTTCACCGAACGCGGCGATCTCCACGGGAGTCTCCCCCTTCATACGGAGCGCTGTAAGGAAAGATCCGATCTGGGCTTCCGTGGCCTGTCCTGTCGCGATCCTCTCCATTGCGGCTGCCGCTTCTTCAGGCGTCAGATCGTATCCGGATGCCACTCTGGCAAGTGATCCCTGCATCACGCACCTCCGAGTGCGAGGAAATTGGCGAGGAGCTGCCGTCCTGAGGGGGTCATGATGCTCTCGGGATGGAACTGAACCCCGATGACAGGTAGTTCCCGGTGGGATACCGCCATGATACACCCATCGTCTCCAGAGAATGCCAGGAGATCGAATCCGTCCGGGATGTCTTCCGGGGCGACCATGAGCGAATGGTACCTGGTGGCCGGGAATGGATTGGGAAGCCCTGAGAAGATCCCGGCTCCGGAGTGGAAGATATTGCTGGTCTTCCCGTGCATGGGGCTACCCATCCTGGTGATCTTCCCCCCGAAGGTATGGACGATCGTCTGGTGACCCAGGCATACCCCAAGGATTGGAACAACCCCTGCAAATTCCCGGATCACCATCGGACAGACCCCTGAGTCTTCCGGTGTCCCGGGGCCGGGGGAGAGGAGGATAAGATCAGGGTCTACCTCTTTCACGCTCTCCAGAGGCCGGTCACAGGTGACCGGGATCGGCTCAGCCCCGAGATGGCCCAGCAACTGGAACAGGTTGTAAGTGAAACTGTCGTAGCAGTCCACGATCGCAACTCTCATGGCTCTCCACCCGCCCGCATGATCGCGTTCATCATGGCCCCTGCTTTATGCTCCGTCTCCTCGAACTCCTTCTCCGGCACTGAATCCGCTACGATCCCGGCACCTGTGGAGTATTCGATCATCCCGTTCGTCATCCGGAGAGTCCGGATGGTGATAGCGAACTCAAGGGTATCCGAGAATCCGAAGTATCCCACCGCGCCTGCATATACCCCTCTCGGGTGCGCTTCAAGCTCGGAGATGATCTGCATAGCCCGGATCTTGGGTGCCCCGCTCACGGTGCCGGCCGGGAAGCAGGATGCCAGCGCATCGAACCGATCGCACCCATTCCTGAGCACCCCGGACACCCGGGAGACGATATGCTGCACGTGGGAGAACCGCTCGATCTCCATGAATTCCGGAACTTTTACGGACCCAAAGGCCGAAACCCTGCCGATATCGTTCCTGGCCAGGTCGACCAGCATGAGATGCTCCGCCCTTTCCTTGGGATCGGCCAGCATCTCCCGGCCCAGTCTGTCGTCCTCCTTTTCGTTCCTTCCTCTCGGGCGGGTCCCGGCGATGGGGACCGTCTGGACGAGGGATCCCTCTACCTTTACAAGCATCTCAGGACTCGACCCGATGATTGCCTCGTCCCCGAAGTTGAGGTAATACAGGTACGGTGAGGGGTTGATGGACCGGATAGCGCCGTACACTCTCAAAGGATCCCCTGTAAAAGGGAACCGGATCCTTCGCGAAAGGACCACCTGGAAGATATCCCCTGCCCGGATATGTTCCTTGGCCCGCTCGACGGCCTCCGTATACTCTTCACGGCTCATCGATCCGGACATGGTAACCGGGGGGGTCCGGGCCGTTACCCACACGTCAGCCCCCGGGGCATCTGCCTCTGCAATCCTCTCCTCCAGCTGCCTGATCCGGAGGTGTGCTTCTGCATATTCCTTCTCGTCACCGGCACCAGGGGGGAGAATTCGCAGGTCGAATATTTTTGCAGTTCCCTGAACATGGTTGTACACGATCCCTTTCGTCGCCAGCATGAACCGTGCCAGGGGGCCGCCTTCCCTCCCCGCATCCACAAGCCCTCCCGATAGTTCGGTCACCATGTCGTATGCGCAGTACCCGACAAGACCGCCGGAAAAATCCTGTCCGGGAGCTCCTCCGATCCGGAACCCGGAAAGGAGGTTTCGTATCCTGGCCAGGACATCTCCACCGCCCGCAGGATGAAAGAGTATCGATAGATCCGGGTCACCTGTGCAGGTGAGATCAGGGTCAAACGACAGGATAAGCGGGGGTTCCAGCCCTATGATGGACCGGACGGCCCTTCGGGGCATTCCTTCCATCGATTCAAGGATGAATCCTTTTTCCGGGGACAGGGCCCTGAAAAGGGAATACGGATCAATGGCAGGGACCGGGATCTCCTTTTGGACTGGGATAATGACTGGGGAATCGTTGACAGCGTCCGGTTCCAACCTATCCGATATCACCGTCCGTTGCGCCGTCACCGGGACGGCAGCCTCCAGTCCAGCGGCATCACCTGGGGATTCGCAGATTTCATGTACATTATTGTACAATGATGTATTTATTTATACTTTATTGTAGGAATTAGATCCTGGTTAGTAGATAGACTCGATTTCCCCCCGCGAATCACAGAACGCGCTTTGAGGATCCCGTTTATATCAGATCCCGGGCTTTAAACCACTTTTAATGCCCGCTTATCCCAACTTTTCAAGGACCGCAACAAACAATTCGGATTTCCTGTGAGGGACCTGGTGCCTGCACATCTCCACATCCCACTCCTTCCCGTCAAGGTCCCGGAGGCGCCAGCGGGCCCTGGGACTGTCCCCTTTCCGGAATGCTCCCAGGTTCTCCCTGAAGGCATTTTTATCGGTGAACAGATCCCATATCGGGGTTTTCCGAATCGCTTCCGTATCCCCGCCCGAAACCAATTCTCCTGCAGATCTGTTCGTTTGCAGTATGATTCCTTCCGGATCCAGGACGAATGTGATATGGGGTGCCATGTCAAGAAGGATCTCCATCGCATGGTCCATCTGCCTGGATTCAGTTTCTGCCCTCCGGAGATCGGTCACATCCCGGAAGATTCCCCGGGTATAGAGGGGTTTGCCTTCCGAAAAGCGGCAGTTCACGTTTCCCTCCACGTAGACCTTCCTCCCGGACTTTGATAGGAAGACCGCCTCCACCCTTCCCGCAGGTTCTCCCGCCATGACTTTCTGGAAAAGGACCATACACTTGTCGCTACAGCTCGGATCGATGATGTCGAAGAGGTTGATCTTCTCCACCTCATCAGGGCTGTATCCCAGCGTTTCTCTCCATGCCCTGTTGACGAACAGGAACTGTCCTTCCGGATTCACGCTCTGTATGAGGTCGTTTGCATTTTCCAGGAGATCGTGGAAACGTTTTTCGCTCTCCGCCAACGCATATCTTGCGGATTTGAGATCGAGCAGTGTCTTCACCCAGTGCTGGACTTCGAGCGAGGGAAGATGGAAACGGCGGGCATCGGCAGCAGGGATATAGAAGAGGTTCTCCACGACTTCTGCGCCGATGATCGCGACCGGATGGGTGCGAAGAACATCCTGGAGAACAGTGGCAGGAAATTTTTCCACATGATACTGACAGACCAGAAGCAGAGCCTTCTCATCCAGGAGCGCCTCGATGCCTGCCATGTCGGAAACCAGCCTCTGGCTGCTGTGGGTATCCGTGGAGATGGGGGGAGCCTCCCGGAGGATGAGAAGAGCCGAGAAACCCTGTTCTTTGGCCTCCCTGATCTCCTGGCTGATAAATTTCATAGCCCCGGATGCCGTCGAGAATGCGAGGTGAAACTCCGACTCATCGGACGTGATAACGCGTAGCCCTTGATCCAGCACGTCGGAGGGGGAATCCTTATTCCGGAACATCCCTTCTACGAATTCCCGGGGATTCACCCGGGCAATATAGAGCAGTTTCCACCCCTCTTTCCTGCACTGCTGCCATAGTTTCCGGGCGACTGCTTTCATCTCCTGCTCGTTCCTGTAAAGGAAACATGCATGTTCTCCCGGCGCCAGCTCTTCCCTGACCCCTCCTGCAGACATCATTCATACCCCACAATTTCAACGGTTTGAATTCCGATAAGTAGTGGAAAGGGGCGGTGGATTCATAAATATTGTTCCGAAACCGGAGACAGGTTACTGGCAGCTGCCCGTGGATCTTTTCAGGCGCTTTCGCTGTGCAGTACGATATCCGGTAATTATCTGGAGGAATTCGCCGAATCCGGCATCGAGTCCGGGATCCCCCGTATCGAGGAAGAGCATCGGGGTTTCTGTTAATTTGTGGGGGGTGGCCACCACGATTACCTGGGACACCCCGATCCTGCGGAGAACCTGGGGACTCACCTGCTGAGTTCCCCGGCCAAGGACAGCCCCCTGGGCACCAATGACACTCACCACAAGACGTACATGGGCATACTGGTCCAGGAGGGCCAGCATAGAGGACTCGTTGAGGTCACACTCAACGATCCGGCCCTTGATCATCGCATCAAACCCGAGGAGGGTCTTCTCAAGGCCGAACTCATGCGCAATTGCGCCGGTGGTGGTGCCGGGACCGAGTATATAGAGGATCTCGGGTGTACCCTCCATCACTTCGGCAAGGAACCGTGCGATCCCTGCCCGTGCCCGATCATCGTCCCTGTCCTCGAAGACGACTTTCGTGCCCTGGACAAGGCCGGGAAGGTAAGGGGACCGGGCGATACCATAGAGCCGGGTGCGGAGTTCACCGAGACGATACGCCTCTTCATCGACGTCCACGACCTCTGCATCACGGAGGGGCAGGGAGAGCGGTCCGATTCCCTGCTGCAGGAGTATCTCAGCGGCTGCCTCCGGCGTCAACGAAAAGACCGCCGAGTACATCTTCACCCCGGCAGGGATTCCCAGCAGGGGAATGCCGGTCCCTGTAGTGTCAAATACGTCCCTGGCAGTTCCATCACCTCCGCAAAAGAGTACGAGGTCTACTCCAATCGATCGGAACACCCTGCAGGCTTCCCGGGTATCAGCGGAGGATGTTTCCGCTCCGGGCGAGGAATACACCACATCGAACCCGGAGATTCCCGCATCGCGAAGGATATCCTCACCCATGGGACCCGAGCAGGTGAGGAACCGGAACGGCGCATCCTTCAGGAGCACCATGGCTTCCTTTGCCCGCCCGGGTGCGTGGGCAACGGCTCCCCGGATCCTTGCCTGCTCAACGAGCCCGTCGGTCCCCTTGAGCCCGACCGCTCCACCCATTCCGGCGATGGGATTGACCAGGAATCCTACTGTGATCCGTGGAAAGGATTGGGGAGGGGAGGACATCCGGGGGAAAAATGAAGAGGGGATTCTGACAGTTCTATCCGCTTCAGGTTGGGATCTTCGGGATCCTGGCCAGGGACTCGCGAATAAGCTGCTCCGGATATTCATAGTCCTCCAGCTTGCCTGCGTAGTAGGCATCGTAGGCGGACATGTCGAAATCGCCATGGCCCGAGCAATTGAAGAGGATCGTCTTCTCTTCACCCGTCTTTTTACATTCCAGGGCCTTGTCGATGGCCACCCTTACCGCGTGGGAGGTCTCCGGGGCGACGATGAATCCTTCCGTCTGTGCAAACGTCTGGGCCGCTTCAAAGACCTCGGTCTGGTAGCAGGATGTGGCAGTCATGGTCCCCTCCTGCACCAGCTTCGAGACGATAGGGGAAGCCCCATGGTATCGCAGGCCGCCGGCATGGATGGACGGCGGGACGAAATCATGGCCCAGGGTGAACATCTTCAGGAGCGGTGTCAGTCCGGCCACATCTCCGTAATCGTAGGTGTATAATCCACGGGTAAGCGTGGGGCACGCAGTAGGTTCGACCGCGATGATCTCGGTCTCCTTATGCGAGCCCTTCAGCTTGTCCCCCGCGAAGGGGAAGGCGATCCCCGCAAAATTGGAGCCTCCTCCCACACAGCCTATGACGACGTCGGGATACTCCTCCACTTGCGCCATCTGCTCCATCGCCTCGAGTCCGATTACTGTCTGGTGAAGGCATACGTGGTTCAGGACCGAACCCAGGGAGTAGTTGGTATTGGCATGGGTGGCTGCATCCTCCACCGCTTCGGAGATGGCAATCCCAAGACTGCCCGGGGTGTCCCTGTCGTGTTCGAGGACCGCGGTCCCGGCCTTTGTCTTGGTGCTCGGGCTCGGGATGCACTCTGCTCCCCATACATGCATCATCGATTTGCGGTAGGGTTTCTGTGCATAGCTGGAACGGACCATGTAGATGGTGCATTCGAGACCGAACACTTTGGTGGCGAACGCCAGGGCCGATCCCCATTGTCCGGCACCAGTCTCTGTTGCAAGCCGTTCGACTCCGGCCTTCATGTTGTAGTACGCCTGGGCTACCGCGGTATTGGGTTTATGGCTCCCTGCCGGACTCACTCCCTCATATTTATAGTAGATCCGTGCGGGCGTCTTTAAGCGCGCCTCCAGCCTGTGAGCGCGGTAGAGAGGAGCGGGCCTCCATATCCTCAGGATGTCGCGGACCTCCTCGGGGATATCGATCATTTTCTGCGGGCTCATCTCCTGTCGGATCAGCTCCATAGGGAAGATGGGGGAGAGGTCCTCCGGCGTCACCGGCTTTCCCGTTCCGGGATGGAGCGGCGGGTCAAGGGGGGTAGGCAGGTCGGCCAGAATATTATACCACCTCTTCGGGAGGTGCTCCTCGTCAAGGAGAATCTTGGTATGCATGAATCCTTATGAGCTTTGTATAAATATATACATTGTTGCACGTTTTTGTCACTCGGTGCCGAATCGACTCCCCGTCAGGGATCCGGCATTCACGAAAGACATAGAAAAAAGAGGTTATCCCTGATGTTGCCGTAAGGCTTCTTCTTCTGAAGCATAGATGGAGAAGATCCGGGAAAAGCCGGTAAGATCAAAGACCTCCTTCACAAAAGGCTGCATGCAGCAGAGGACCATATCTCCCTGGAGGGCTTTGACCTTCTTCATCGCGGCCAGCAGCACCCGAAGCCCTGCACTGCTCATATAATCCACCTTCGATAAATCAATCAGGAGATGCCGTTCCCCACCAGCAATTACCTCCGTTATCTCAGATTCCATGGCAGGGGACGTAGCCCCGTCGATCCTCCCCACCGGTGAAATCACCCTGGTCATCTCCAAAACTCCTGTATATGCATTGGCGGTTGATGGTTATGAGGATATCAGGTCAGGTTCAGTACCAAGGGCGGGATACTCCAGCGTGATCCTGTAAATCCCATCCGGTCCCCCGGCTGCACAGGAACCGCCTGATAGAGCCACGGAACGGCAGGCAAAACGAAGGGAACGTTCGTCCAGCAGAGCCCTCCCGGAGAAAACAGGTGCCTCCAGCACAACACCGATCCCCCTCCCGGACGGCCTTGCAGCGATCCGGAGATTGTCGGCGCCTCCGGTTGAAAACTTCTCGAGCAGGAAGAGGAGTACGTCGCCGAACCGATCCTTATCCAGAAGAACGAGTGGAAGATCCACCCCGGGGGAGTAGTCGATTACCAGGTGTTCGAAGGGATTTACGTAGGCAATGCGGAGTGCAAGGGCCCGGGCAAATGCCTCTTCGTCCTCCGCCTCGACGATCGCGTCCTCCTGATATGGCGGGTTCGTTGCGGAGGTGACGACCTCGCCGGCCGCAATGGAGAGATCGGTCGGGAGAACGTTGATATGGGGCCGGAATCCCCGGAATGTGATGGTATAATCCTCCAGGAGCCTGCCAACCCTCCGTACAAGGGAAAGATTCAGCATCGATCCAAGCAGTTCCCCCCTGTAAATCCGGTCGAGTTTTCCCGAGATCTGACCCGCCTTGAGGGCCAGATGGATGTCCAGCTTGCTGCCGGTCCTGCACTCCAGCGAGAAATTGTTGAAATCGGCAAGAATGTCGTCCACGAGATCCGCGTCGATAAGTGTCCGGAGACGCTCTGCCTCTCCCGCCTCTTCCAGTTCATCCAGCATGTGGGCCACGTATACGAGTCTTCCTGCGATGATGGTGAACAGTCTTTCGACCTCGTTCATGAGATCTTCTGCGTACCGGGCCGTCTCGCGCGCCCAGTCCCTGTCGATTCTCTCGATCCCGGACAGCTGGAGCGCCTCCTTCTTCATGGCTGCAAGAGTGCGGAGCGTGGCGGGAACATCCATGGGGCGCCCGTGGCCCGGAAGGCACACCGAAATCCCGCCACGGGAGAGGAGCAAGCTTACCCGGTCGATGGTGGAAAGAAGCGCTGCCTGGTCCCAGCCGGTGAGACCCGCAACCCCGGGCGCAGTCGCAAAGAGGAGGTCTCCGATAAAGAAAGCTTCCCCCGCACGAATGCAGATACTATCGGGGCTATGCCCTGGCGTATGTAAGAATTCAAGCTGTGCTTCGCGAGTAAGGGGAAGGGTCTGGCGGGGGATTGAGGATCCGTCCTCCATCCCCAGGGGATCCTTGCAGGTGATGCAGGGGATCCCCCCCAGGGTGATCTTCTCTTCCCGCGCGAACCCGCGATCGCAATCGGAGAGGAGAGAAATGTCCACCTTTATTGCCGACAGTTCCTGCTGGATCAGGTCTGCGATCGTGGCGGACCGGTCACCCTTCTCCAGGGCTTGCGCCCCCCATTCCTGCACTGCAACCACTCGGGCGGGGAGAGACTGCAGTCCAGGATGGTGCAGGAGCTGGTGACAGTGGTCGAGATGGACGTGGGTGAGGCAGATGATCACCTGTCTTGGCTTCCTGTCAAGCAGTTTCTGGATCTCGGCGAACAGCAGATCCGCCTGCTCCGGGAGGCCGCCGGGATCCACGAGAACAATCCGGTCCTCCGCGTCCAGCAGGTAGGAGTTGGAAGAGACGATATCTACCTTACGTATGAATGGGAAGATCTGCACACCCTTCACCCCGGCGAGCGGGCTCCAGACCAGGTTCTCCAGCCCGCTCATCCAATGCCTCCCAATCCCCGGCGGCGTGCCCGTCCGGGATCGATCCCGCGTCTCATGGTCCTGTCCTCATCGTTGTTCCGATCATTATTGTCTTCCAGTAGCTCATATCTGATACTGAAGTAACCGGTCTCCGGATGTCCGCCATGCACAAACACCTTCCCCCTCAGGGACTCCTTTTCCCTGCCCCTTCGAACGATCAATGGGATTATCTCCTCTCCACCATCTGGAACCAGATGGTGCACCTTGTCGTCTCATTCGACGGGTACCTGGACCACGAGAAGCTTTCGCGCGCTGCGTTGCTCCTCCCGGGTTCCCACCCTTTACTGGCCGGGAGGTTCCTGGAAGAACCGCAGCCATGCTGGGAGATCCTGTCCCTCCCCGAGCCGGACAACCTCTGCCCTCTCGTCAAGGCTACGGATCCGGCGGCCGATCTCCAGCGGATCCTCTGCGACCGCCTCGATCCCGCGATCGGCCCGCAGTTCCGTGTCGCCCTTCTCCGGGGGGCTACCGATACCCTGGTCCTTTCGGTGAACCATTCGGTCAGCGATGCCTTCGGATTGAAACACCTGGCAGGAGACCTCTCGTACGCTTACCGGGCGCTTGGGAGTTCCCGCTCGTTCTCTCTTTCCTGCAGGCCCGTGGAAGACCGATCCCTGAATCGCGTCCTCTCTCTCTTTTCCGTGGAGGATCAGGAGAACTATTCCAGCAACTGCGGGGGAGTGAGCGCGGAGTGGGAAGTACCATATTCCAGTACTACCTGCACTTCGCCTCGCTACCTGTGGGATGCCCTGGATACCCCCCTATACCACAGGATGAGAGCCTATGCAAGGAACCGTGGGGTGACATTGAACGACCTCCTTCTTGCCGCTTACTTCGGGGCGTGCCTGGACATCATCCCCCATCAGGAGGATCTCACGTATCCAGTACTCACCTCCATCGATCTGCGGAGGTATCTCGGTCCGGATCCTCCGACGGTGGCCAACTTCTCTGTCGCCTTCGAGGTCCGCCTGCCTGCTTCTGAGGCCGGATCCTTTTCGCTTCTCGTGGACATCGTGCACAGAGAAATGAAGAGGAAGAAGGAGGGCCACGCCGGGATCGGAGGTGCCATGGAGGTGGAAAAGCATTTTTCCATGGGATTTCCTGCGGCGAAGGCATCCCTGGCAGAACTGGCGCGAAAGAGCCGCGACGAGAGGTATCCAAAAAATCCGTTCTTCAGTAACACGGGTATCCTCCCGACCTCCTGCACGGATTTCGGGGGGCCGGCCGCAACGGATGCATTCATTGCCCCTCCTCTGGAATATCCCCCCTCGTTCGGCATCGCCATCAGCACGTTCCGGGAACGAATCACACTTTCCTGCGGATTCTGCTCGAATTCCGTTCCCGAAGGAACTGTCGATGCGTTCTTCTCACGGATGCGGGAGCTCCTGTCATCCCTTCCTCCGTGATAATAAACAGACCTGGGGGGAGTCCGGAGGCAAATCCTGCTCATAACGGGATGAGCCGGGCCTGGTCCTCTTCTGTCTCGTAGATGGCGCAGGTGGGATTTCCAGTGAGATATCCGCATATCTCCCCGGGATTCACCACGAGTGTCCTGCCTTTTCTGGTGATCCCCGCCTGGTGGGTATGCCCGTGCACCACCAGGTCGAAGAGCTGGCTCTCGATAAGGTCTGCGAGGAGCGTCTTTTCATGCCCGTGGAGGAGAGCGATCCGGACACCAGCCTCCTCAAGTTCGGCAAAATTCCCCCTGATCTCGATTCCTCCCACATCCCGGCACCGGGAAATGAGGAGCTCCCTGTCCCCGTCGTTGTTCCCGAAGACCCCCACCATCCGGACCCCCATTCCGGCAAGAACGGGGATGACGAATGGTGCGATAAAATCCCCGGTATGGAGGCAGAGCTCCAGGTTCTCATGTTCCAGACGCTCCACGACCCGCTGGATATTGGGGAGGTGGTCGTGTGTATCCCCAAGAATTCCTATCTTCATTGGATCAACCCGATAGGATCTCACTCTCGATGCATGACGATAAATCAACCGCTCTCTGGGAACCATTAAGGTGCCTGCGGGCGATGCCATGAGGAGACGATGAAAGACGGCAATACCTTTAAAGAGACTTTCTGTGCTCTGGAAAAGACTCTCGAAGGAGACGACCGTCTCGCAAAACGGAATCTCCTGGATCGCCTGGTGGTACTCCTTTTCACCAGCGACAACGCAGCGCCCGCTCTCGTCGAATCGGGGGGAATTCCCGCTTTGCTGTCTTCTGCCCAGGACAGGGACGAGAAGATACGCCTCCATGCCGTGCATGCGCTAAGCCGCCTCGCCGAATCAGGATATTCAAGAGAGATCCGCGATGCGGGAGGGGTCCGGGTATTGCACAACCTCCTGTCCGATCCCTATCGGCCTCTTCGCGAAATGGCAAAGAAGGCCATACATAAGTTAGACGTCCCCTGAAAGCGGTTTCCATTGCAGGTTCCAGGGAAGTTACCGGCGTTTTTTGAGAATTTGGCGTATCTATAAATAAATTGAGAATGCCTCTTGTAACAGTTACATCAGGTGATTCTCATGAGACCGATGCGATTTTTCGTACTGGCTGCGCTGCTTGTGGTCTTTGCAGTTTGCAGCCCGGCCCCGGCCATGCAGCCCATCGGAGGCGATCTGGGTTATTATCAGGTCACCACCGATCCTACCGGCGCCGACGCCTACTTCGACGACTCTTACCAGGGGACCGCTCCGATCAAGATAGAGGTTTTTACAACAGGGACCCCAGGGCATACACTACGCATCACCAAGACAGGGTACCAGGACCATACACAGACTATTGCGGGCAATCCGGAGACCGGAGAAACGATTCCCGTTTACGTTGCCCTCAACCCGATGCCGGGAGGAGATCAGGGATATTTCCAGATCAATTCCGTCCCGGGCAACGCCGATGTGACGTTCGATGGGAGATATGTAGGGGAGACACCGGTAACCGTCCAGGTCTCAGTCACGGGAACCCCCCAGCATACCGTCGGCATCTCCCTCCCGGGTTATGACACCTGGATCCAGACGTATTCCAGGAATCCCGCACCGGGCGGCACCGTTACGGTCCAGGCCTATTTGCAGCCTGCACAGAATACCGGATCGGTCTACGTGACCTCGGTCCCCACCGGTGCCACCGCCACACTGGATACCGGGGACAGCTACAACACCCCCTGCTCGTTCCCTGTTGTCCCGACGGGCACCCACACCCTGACCGTGTTTATGTCTGGTTACCAGCCTTACTATGTCTCTCTCAAAGTCGATGCCGGGCAGACAACCACGATTAATGCCGCTCTCACTCCTGTTGCAACGCGAGGGAACCTCCAGGTATATTCCTCCCCTGCGGGCGCTTCCGTCTACGTCGATGGGAACTACTATGGGACTACCCCTGCCACGGTGGGGAACCTTGCCGCCGGGACCCATACCGTCTCGCTTCGGCTTGCAGGTTACGCCGAATACAGCACGACCGTGAGCATCTCCGCCGGATCCACCACAGCCGTCAATCCGACCCTGTCTTCCAGCCCCTCCTACGGATCAATTTCCGTGACAAGCACCCCTGCGGGGGCAGGCATCTACCTTGACGGGACCTACCAGGGGAAGACCGGGCTTGGCCAACCGTTCAATATCGTGAGCATGCAACCAGGAATCCACGAGATCCTTCTCTCCCTGCCCGGGTACCAGGACTATTCCGCAACAATTACAGTGAATGCAGGAGTGATAACGCCGGTTTTCGTGAAGTTCGTTGCCGCACCCGCCCAGGAAGATGGCAACATCAACATTGCCTCGTCGCCGAGCGGTGCCGAGATCTACGTGGATAACGTATACCAGGGATATTCTCCCCTTACCGTTCACAATGTGGCGGCCGGGACCCATACGGTTCTCATGAAGCTCAGTGGCTATGATGACTGGCAGACTACCGTCCAGGTCACTGCAGGACAAACAGTCCCGGTCACCGCTACCTTCACCCCCCCTCCCACACCAACAAAGAGCGGTGCATTTCCGGCCGCCCTGCTGGTGGCTCTCGGCGCGATCTCTCTCCTCGTACGGAAATGCAGGAACTGATCTTTTTTTTTTATTCCTGCACCTCTCGTTTCAGTCATTCCTGCCGTAACGACAGTACGTAGCGCATATATCCCCACACCGTGATTCTTGCGCATGCAGATGCGCATAGGCGGAAGGGTCGTGGACGGGGCCGATGAGCGCTGGATGCCGGTGATCAATCCGGCGACAGGGGAGGAGATCGAACGCGTCCCGGAGGGTACCGCGGTCGAAGTGGACCAGGCGGTCCAGGCCGCCGAAGGGGCGTTCGATGAATGGGGTGCCAGGACACCCCGTGAACGGGGGATGTTCCTTGCGCATGCCGCTGTCCTGGTGCGGGATCAGCACCAGGATCTGGCCAGGACACTCACCATGGAGCAGGGAAAACCCCTTCGGGAATCTCTGGACGAAGTGCGTGGATTTGCCAATATCCTGGAATTCTATGCCGGCCTTTCTGCGTCCATGCAGGGCGAGTTCGTGACCCTGGGTCCGGCAGGCGATCTCCTCGTAACTCATAGACCGCTGGGAGTATGCGGTGCCATTATCCCCTGGAATATGCCTGCCCTTATCATGGGATGGAAACTCGGACCCTCCCTGCTGTGCGGGAATACCATGGTCTTCAAACCTGCCGCCCAGGCCCCTCTCACCGCACTCCGCCTTGCCGGTCTCATGGAATCTGCAGGGCTTCCCGCCGGGGTTCTCAACATGGTCACCGGCAGGGGGGAGATCGTCGGAGAGGCGATCGTCCGCCACCCGAACGTAAAGAAGGTCTCATTCACGGGTGATTCGGGAACAGGCAGGAGGATCCGCGAGCTTGCCGCCGCCACCGGCAAGGAGGTCATCCTGGAGCTGGGCGGATCCGATCCGATGATCGTCTGGAAAGATGCAGACCTCGACAAGGCTGTCCAGGGGGCTCTCCGGGGCAGGTTCTACAACTGCGGACAGACATGCACCGCGGTAAAACGCCTCTTCGTTCACCATGCAATTGGGAAAAAGTTCGTTTCACGATTGAAATCCCGTGTGAAAACTCTTACGGTTGGAAATGGACTTCTCCCGGGGGTCGAGATGGGACCCATGTCGGGATCCCCCCAGCGGGACCGGATTGCCGGATTAGTGGATGCGGTCAGGGATCGCTCGCAGGGTGAGATCCTTATCGGAGGTGCGTCCCTCACCGGCAAGGGGTATGACGACGGATTTTTTTACTCGCCAACTCTGGTCTCCGACCCTGTCCCCGAGTCCCCTCTCCTCTCCCAGGAGGTCTTTGGGCCGGTCCTCCCGATCATGTGCGTTCCCGATCTTGAGACCGCCATCAATCATGCGAACGAGACAATCTACGGACTGGGCGCTTCGATCTGGACAAAGGATATCGCCGTAATAAAAGAGGTATTCACGCGGGTCCAGGCCGGTGTGGTCTGGGCAAACCGCCACCTCACCGTCCCTCCGGAGATGCCCTTTGGAGGAGTGAAGGGGTCCGGGACAGGAAGAGAGAACGGGATCCAGGCCTTACGGGCATATACACGGGAAAAAATCCTGTTTCTCGGGTGGTAACCCCCTGGAGGACCCTTCCAGGCCGGAAGGATGCAGTGGAGCTGTTCCTGAACGGCCAGGAATAGACTTTTTCTTGAAGTGACGTCATTTTTTTGAGAATCTTCTTATAGCATCCCACCGAAATTGACTCCGGAGTAGACGATCATGTCTGGTGAAGAGATGCTCAAGACCACCGCTGACGAACTGGATCGACTCCTTTCCCCTGCTCATATCATGGGGGAGGCCGTCGACCTTGGTGACAAGGCCGTAATACCCGTTGCCGAGTTCGGATTCGGATTCGGGGCAGGGACTGCAAGCGGAAAAGAAAGTTGTAATGGATCCGGAAGCGGTGGCGGAGGAGGGATTTCCCCCGTTGCCCTGGTGATCGTCCACAAGGACGTCCGGGGTCCCGAGGGCATCCAGGTCCTCTCCCTGCGGAAGGACAACCCCGTGGCCCAGGTCATCTCTGCCCTCTCGGAGTCTCTGGCACCCCAGGTAATCGCCGCGATCAAGGCGATGCAGGAGAAGAAAGGGAACACCGAGGGGACCTGAACTCTCCTTTCTTCTTACGAGGTTCTATGGATCCCGCGGTACTTCTCGTTCCCGCGCTCGTCCTCGTACTTGCCCTCTGCATCCTCCTTGTTTTCCGCGTCCCCCTTCGGTTCAGGGTCAGGGTCGAACACCGGGAAGATAGGACGATCGTTTCGGCGGCCCTCTCCTGGTGGGTCACAGGGGTCCGGGCCTCCTGGTCCGGCGGCCCGCTTCGGCTCGCTCTCGAAGCAGGTGAACGTGCCATTCTTGCCCGGGATATTCCGGTTCCCAGGACTCGCGTTGAACCGGAACGGCCCGGAGAACCTGGGAAGGATGAGGAAACTTATCCCCCTCATATCGCCGGGATGCTCCCGTATACGGGGCGGTTCCTCCGCATCCTGTCGCGCTCCGTCTCCCTGGAAAAAATGGATCTCGTGGTCACCTTCGGACTCGGCCGCGCCGCTGATACAGGTCGCCTGTTCGGGTGGTACTCCGCGGTGCGCCCGCTGATTCTCCTCTCGCGCCCCGTCTCCATGGAAGTCACCCCCGATTTCTCACGGGCGGTGCTGGAAGGATCCCTTGATCTGGGTTTCCGGCTGGATCGCCCCCTGGAGGTCCTGATCCGGTTAAGCCGCCTTTTCCTGCAGGCAAGGGATGCCCCGACCGGAGGTGCCCGGGGATGAGAAATAATATCCGGTACGTGCCCGGATCAATCGTTCGCAGGGGGAACCGGACTTTCTTTGTTCTTGCAAGGGAAGAGAGGAGCACCTGGAACGGCGGCGCAATGGTGTCTGTCGTTCCCGTGGCACTCGTAATACTGGAGGGAACGGCGGTCTCGTGGACAACGCTCGAAGAGGGCTTTTCCGCGGGGGATCTCGTAAAGGCAGTCTCGACGCTGGTTTAATAATATTGGACGGGGGGAGAGAGAAAGGGCTTCGCCCCCTCGGCCCCCGGGCTACCTGCCGGTGCCCTCACGTCCCCTTTTTTTAAAAAATTGTATTCATTCGTGCCGCAACGCATCGATCGGATTGAGGTTCGAGGCCTTCCACGCGGGATACAGGCCTGACAGGAGACTCGTGCCAATTCCGAACGCCATCCCATAGAATACGTAGACGATGCTCGAGGGCACGAACAGGTACTCGGTGGTCTGCAACATCAGCAGGCTCACTGCGTATCCCCCGCCAAGTGCAAGCACCCCTCCGATCACGCTGCCGAGCAGTCCGAGGATCAATGCTTCGTACAGGAACATCCTCCGGACTTCCTTCCTCTGTGTGCCAATGCTCCGCAGCACCCCGATCTCCTTGATCCGTTCGGTCACGGACATCATCATGATGTTCAGGATACTCACTCCGGCCACGATCAGGGAGATCCCCCCAATTGCAGTGGTAAACGTGGAGATCTGGCCGAAGGTGGTGAGGATGGTCTCAAGGATGGCCTTGGTGTCGATTACGTCGACAATGGTCTCCCTGCGGTTGAGCTTCTTGTCGATCGCATCTTTGACCTTCTCGATGGAATTTAAATCCTTGACCTTGACGATGACCATATTGTAGTCCTGCTGATCGAATGCGTCCGAGAACCACTTGTCGTCCACAACGATACCATAGTCGGGATTGATGTCAAAACCCATCCCCCGTTCCTTGAGGATCCCCACCACACGGAGACTGCCCTTGTCCCCCACCGTGATCCGTGTCCCGATCGTGATGTCGTTCTCGTCCGCGAACTTCTGGCCGACCATGCACCCGGAAGAGCCGCGAAGGTACGATCCTTTCTCGAGTTCCAGGAGCAGGGGAATATCATCCTGCTTCAGGCCGTAGATGATCCCTGCGGTATCTTCCAGGCCGATCTTCATCCGGGAACTCCCTGAATAGACCGGAATGGTGAGATCCGGAGCTACCGCCCTCCGGATCTGCTCTACATCGCGTTCCGTGATGAGGTCTGCGGATGTCCCGCCGCCCCCCATCATGCCTCCACCGGAGTGAGGGGTTACGATGATGCTGTCGCCGACTGTGGAGAGGCTGTCCGAGATTGCAAGGACCAGACTGTTGCCCAGGATCCCCATCGTGGCGATGGTGACCACCCCGATTACGATGCCGATCACCGCGAGCAGGGACCGGAACCAGTGGAGACGCACGTTCCGCTTGGAGAACTCGAAGAAGAGACTGCTCTGCACTATGCCTCCTCCGTTGCTTCCTCTATCTCGGAAATCCTACCGTCTACGAGCCGGATTGTCTTGTGTGCGTATCGGGCGATCCCGGGGTCGTGCGTGACCATGATGATGGTCTTGCCCTCACGGTGGTTCAGGTCTTCCAGCAGCTCCATGATCGCGGTTCCTGTCCTGGTATCAAGGTTCCCTGTGGGCTCGTCCGCGAGCAGGATCTCGGGATTGTTCACAAGTGCCCGGGCAATAGCTACCCGCTGCTGTTGGCCGCCCGAAAGCTCGCTGGGTTTATGAGTATGCAGAGACTCGCCGAGATCCATTGCCTTCAACACTTCTCTGGAGCGATCGCTATTGTTCCGCTTGCCGGTCTTAAGATTCAGGGGATACTGCACGTTTTCCAGCGCCGTCAAAAGGGGAATCAGGTTGAACTGCTGGAAGATAAAACCAATATGGTCCCGCCGGAGTGCAGTCAGCTCCTCATCGGTCATCCCCCTCACGTTCCGTCCCCTAATAAAGAGATCTCCGGAACTTGGAGTGTCGAGAAAGCCCATCAGGTTGAGAAGCGTGGACTTCCCCGAGCCAGAAGGGCCCATGATGGCGACAAAATCCCCTGGCCTGATTCCAAGGGAGACCTTGTCCAGGGCAACAACATCCCCGGCAGGGAGGGGATAGACCTTGGTGACGTCCTTGAACTCTATGATATATACGCCGTTGACCGATCCGCTCATTTACCTTTTTCTCCAGGAATACAGGACTACTCCCCCGATGACCGCAGCGAGCACGACCACGAGAATCCCTACCATAAGCGTGGAACCGGTGTCCTGCCCGGCTGACGATGGAGATGCGGCAGGAATCTCTATTACCGTCTCGCGGGTGAAGAGGTTGCCGTCCTTATCCTTGAAGCTGGTCACGACCGGGACCCTGGTGACGTTCGACGCGGTGAACGTGATCTCGAAACTTGCGAAGTCGTCCGGTTTCAGGGAGCCTACCACGTAGCTTTGATAGGGATCCGTGGGAGTGACGCCACTTCCGCTGGTGATGACGACGGCATTGGCATCTTCGAGCCCGGCGTTGTTCACATCCCCGGTGATCGAATAGATCCCTGCTTCGTATACCACCAGGATATTCGAGAGGAGGGGATCCGCCTGCTTCTTGCTCTCTCCAAGTTCCATGGGGATGCGAATCACCTCAGAATGGGAATTGATCCCATTCTTATAGTCCACGTGGAGCTCCAGTTCCGTGGAACGGGAAGGGGTGACCGCAAACGACACCGCCCGGGACGCGTCGGGGGCTAGCATGCCGATGAAATAGCTGGTCGGTGTGGCAGCGATCCCATCTCCTTTTGGATAGACAGTAACACCGTTGACGGCGTTGTCCCGCGGATTCCCCACAAGGATCTCGACCATGTCCTTCTTTCCGGCAGAAAATGTATCCGGCTTATCGAGAAGCGCCACCTCGAGGGGTTCGTTCTGGACCTGCATCTTAACCGGATAGCGGAGGTAGCCGGCGTCGCGGAAGTCGACCGACAGGACCGGGTAATAGATCCCCTCGGGCACATCCGCCTTGACCGTGAAGGTGAAACTCATCTTGTTCCCGCCGCCGATGTACATCGTGGTGTCGTACGACTGGGATAGGGTCTGGATCTCGTTGTCATAGAGCGTAACCCTCCGTATGGCCACACTTCCCGTGCCGGTATTTGTGACTTCCACAGTGATGGTCCCAAAATCCCCTTCCATGAAGACTTCAGGGTCAAGAGTGACGGATGTCACTGTGACCTGGGCTGCAGTGGACTGGTCCAGGTCCGCAGCCTCGATGGGCAGCGCGAGGAGAATCGCCAGCAAAATGGTCAGGACGACCGCAAGGCGCATTCAGATTCCCCCCGATACTGCCGGGACCCCTGCGATAAGCGTGTAGGCCATATAGGCGACATATACCGCCACGGGCAGGATCACGGTGATGACGGCATTCCGGATGGTTAGTTCCCTGGCCTGCCTGATCCCGAAGATCCAGATGTTTGCACTCCAGATCAGAAAGAGGATCGAGATGGCCGAGGAGACCATGGTGAACTCCCGCATGATCGGGTCCTGCATGATCCCGGTCATCGCCTGTGTCAACGCAGCAGGATCCTGGAGGTTGCGTGGCATCGTCACATGGACGCGGGGGAGGTACAGGAAGGACAGGGCCAGGGTGAGGACACTCCCGATGACCATGGGCACAAGCCCGTACCCCACATTTGCCAGGGTGCGGGTGAAGGGGCCTTTCCCTTCCATAGGGATAGATATTACGAAAAAGACACCCGCAAATACCAGCCACCAGATAAATAGGAAACCAAGGAATGCCGAGATACCGGCAATGATCCCTAAAAATGCCCCGATGCCGGCGCCGGCCGCGGCAGAGAACATTTCCGCATAAATTTCAGACATCAGGTATCCGAGGATCCCGGATACGACCGCTCCGCAGAGGGCGATCAGGGCCGGGACCCGGAGGTTCGGCTCCCCCGCCCCGGCGGCAGCGAAGAACCGTTCCGGGTGGAGCAGCAGGTCAGTGAATTGCATCATGTAACTTCTTTCCTTTTCCTTTTCCACGTTATAATCGTGGAATTACAGGGATTGTTCGTGTGGTCCGTTCACTCGCAATCGCGAAATGTACTTCCCGCCGATTGGACCTACTTGTCAATCTACAAGGGTTGACAGCTGAGGGTTTAATTCTTTCTGTGATCATGAGCGTTTCTCTCTCCTCCAGCGCCCCAGAAGGAGGGGAAGCTCCGATTCGAAGAACGCATAGAGTGAATCGAGTTTATCGATTC
>DAEV01000081.1:0-54487 GCA_002509495.1 Methanolinea sp. UBA473
GGCAGCCCGGCCCCATCACGATCTTCAGACGGTCGGGCAGCACGCTCCGGAGACCCGCACGGGCGATCGCAGCCTCGTGCGTCCCGCAGATGTGCATGAAAGTGTAGTTGCGGTCCGTCAATTCTTTGAGTTTTTGGGAGATCTCAGTTCCAAGGGCCATTTCTGCTTAATGATTTTATTCGATCGGAACATAATGGTACTGATATGGCGACCGAGAGCCTATTCGGGATCAGCGGAAACCTGCTCGCCCTTATCGTGAGTGTCGCAGGGTTGATCATCGCCCTTGTAATGTACGGGATCATAGGATGGTTCCGCAAAAAAGCAGAACAGACCGAGTCCAAGCTGGACGACCTCATCCTGGCCGCCTTCGGCACCCCGGCGGTTGTTGCGGTGCTTGTCGTCACAATGTTCCTCTCGCTCCAGGTCGCGGATCTGCCTCCCCAGTTCCAGTTCATCCTGGACAGCAAGTATATCAACGTGGTCTGGATCCTTCTTGGCGCCTGGATCCTCTCGACATTCCTTTATAAGATGATCGAGACATACGGCCATCGCATTGCGGCCGGGACGGAGAGCGACCTTGACGACCGGATGATCGCCCTCGCACAGATCACATCCAAGTATGTAATCTGGTTCGCCGCCCTCCTCCTCATCCTCTACGTCCTCGAGATCAACATCACCCCGTTCCTGGCCGGGGCAGGGATCGCAGGGCTGGCCGTGGCGCTGGCCGCCCAGGATTTCCTCTCCAACTTCTTCGGGGGCGCCATAATCGCGGTCGACAAGCCGTTCAAACTCAAAGACCGTATCATGATCGACCAGTTCGTCGGTGACGTGATCCAGGTCGGCGCCCGGAGCACCAGGATGCGGACCCTGGACAACCAGATCGTGACCTTCCCGAACAAGAAGGTCATGGACAGCTACGTGATCAACTATGCCCAGCCCGACCTGCGCCTGAAAGTCCGGGTCAACGTGGGAGTGGCCTACGGGTCGGATATCGAGAAAGTCCGGAGGGTCCTTTGCGAAATTGCGAGGGACGCATCGAAATCGGTTTCCTATATCGTCGAGGATCCTGAACCGATCGTGTATTTCCTGGAATTCGGGGATTCCAGCCTGAAGTTCCAGCTCGTGGTCTGGACCAACGACTTTGCTATGACCCTTGAGACCCAGGACGCGATCAACACCCGGATCGCCCGCCGGTTCGCGGAGGAAAGGATCGAGATCCCCTTCCCGCAGATGGACGTCCATATGAAAAAATAAATTTCCTCCTCTTTTTCGGAAGAACAAAATCTTTTTATCGCATTCCTGGGATACGGGTTGTGTGTACGGCATCTCCTCTTTCTGCCTCCACCATGAACCTCTGGATTCGGCGCTCGAGACGCTCTCATCGTTGACAGACCTCGTCGAGATCATGGATGATGGGCCTCATCTCATCGATTCCAATGAGATCCTGGACTCCTACTCCCTCCGGTACGCATTCCACGCACCCTCCCGGACCGTGAACATTGCGAGCATTCTCGAACCAATCCGGAAGGCCAGCGTAGAGGTGATCGGCCGGTGCTTCGCCCTTGCCGCCGAAAAAAACAGCAACGTTGTGATTCATCCCGGATATTTTGCATGGGCAGAGGAGAAGGAGTTGGCCCGACGACAATTTTTTAGATCGTTTGCAGACCTCAACCGGATCGCGGGGGAATTGTCGGTCACGTACTACATGGAGAACATGGGGAACTGGAACTACTTCTTCCTCCGCTCTCCCGATGAGCTGGAAATGATCGACGGTGTCGGCCTCGCACTCGACGTGGGTCATGCAAACCTCAACTCCTGCCTCCCGGGTTTTCTCTCCCACACCATCTCCCATGTCCACCTCCACGACAACGATGGAAAAGACGACACCCACTCCCCGGTGGGGGAGGGCTCTATTGACTTTTCCGCGGTGATGCGGGCGATCGAACGGGACAAGGCCGTGCCCATAATAGAGGTCGCGACCCTGGAAGGAACCGAGAAGAGCATCCGGATGCTGGAACGGATCACCGGGAGATCCACTAAGATCCCTTCCGCGTGAAGGCATCCGGATAGAGGCAATTTACCCCGAATCGTGTTTTTTTCCCGGATCAGTCCGTAATCTTTTAAACTGAATACGTCCCATGCTATTGATACGTTCTGCTCCGGGCTCCTCACCCGGCGATGCATTGCGTGCCTTTGTGGCTCAGTCGGTAGAGCGACACCTTGGTAAGGTGTAGGTCGGGGGTTCGATTCCCCCCAAAGGCTCTGGGGCATCAAGTTCAATTCCCCCATCTTGTTTTATATGCCCAAGTATTCGAATTCTCTTTATGATGCTTCCACATCTGTTCAGCGGGAGCATTTTGTGGGTATCAAATCTGAATACGGCGACGCTGCAATCATCCAGGCAGTTGCGACCGGCCATTTCAATTGCCGGGATGAAGGACTTATCAGGGAATTTATCGCTGCACGACGAGAGTCAGCGGGGATTAGCATCGGCCGGGCTAACAAAATCACGTTCACGCTTATCAGCTGGCGTCGTTTTCTGCCTCATTTTGCCGTTCTCACAATACCAGACATCTACACCGGGATCGAGGTGATGCGGGCCGGAAAGAACCTAAAAGGCCGGTCGTTCAAGCAGAACACTCAACATGACTACATCCGGATCCTCAAGCAGTTCCTTCTCTGGAAGGTCGAGAACGAGTACATCGACTTGCCAGAGAAGAAGGTGAAAAAGATACGCACACCGCCTGATGACACAATGACCAAGAAGGCCGGCGACCTGCTTACGCCAAAGGAAATACAATCTCTGGTCAATGTATGCAATACTTCCCGGGACCGGGCTCTCATCCTCGCACTGTATGAAGGAGGGTTTCGCGTGGGGGAAATCTCAAAGTCGATTCCAAGGGTATCGCGGTGAATCTGGACTTTAAGACAGGGATACCCCGATATATCCAGCTTGTCATGCCCAAGAAATTTTTCGCTGAATGGCGGGCCGACTATCCCGTGCAGATTACACCCGACTCCCTGGTATTTCTCAATGAGCGCGGAGGTCCTCTCACGTATGCAGGGGGTTCCTCGGAGATCCGTCGTATCGCAAGGAGGGCCAACCTTCCCAAGCGGATCACCCCGCATATCCTCAGGCATTCGAGAATCACCTATCTCCTGCGGGAAGACATGAAGGAAAGTACCCTCAAGTTGATGATATGGGGGTCAATGTCATCGGAGATGCTCAAAACGTATGTCCACCTCACCGGACTGGACATTGATACGAAAATTTCCCGGCTCTATGGAATGGATGCGGGCCAGGGTACCGTGAGATATGAAAAACTCGAGCCGATTGTCTGCCCATCCTGCAACTTGGTCAATCCCCCAGGAGAGGATTATTGCCGGAACTGCATGGAACCGCTCACTCCGGAAGCGATTGCCGAAGAGGAAAGCGTGCAGCGGTTCGTGCTGAAGAATTTCTCGCATATTGTTGAGGGATTCATCTTATTGACTTTGGCATATGTTTTATCAGCATCTTGGACTTTTAAGATGATTGTTTTTGGATTAAGGCAATCATTGAGCATGTAAACCAAATAATTCCCGCTGGTGGCCTGTCTATTTTATGTTAAATAATGCTTACGAATTTTATCGGTGATTTCTTTTCTAATCTTATAATTAACGTTAGGAACTGTACACATAAAAACAAGCCAACGCTCGTAGTCGGAGAAACTGGGGTGTGTAAGAGCGTGATTTTCTTCATGTTTCATGCTCTTTAAAAATTCAACAATATCAGATGTGGCTGTGATATATTGGTCATCGATCAATCCCTTCAATCCGAATTGGCATAAATCAAGAGCGTCCTGATATCGAGAATGTAAACCAGAAGGGCCTGTAATATCGCCTAAACCAGATCCGAGTAACATAGAATAAAATCCATAATAAAAACCGCCGCCGATCTTCTGATCGCATGTAGATTCTGGAGACCTGAAGTTTTTATAATAGTCATATAACCCGATAAATAAGCTTGGATGTGTTCTATCAACCGAATATGCTATTCGTTTAAATGTTTCCCAATTGATCCTCCTTTGTACCCAATTCTTAAGCAATTCTGCTAATATTAATGCTTTAAACTCATTGTCATAACGATCCAAAAGAATGAGTATTTTTTCATTAACTTTTCCACGGAATTTTTCATTAGTCAATACATCTGAAACAAAATTTTGTATTTCCGCAGTATTTAAACCAGAATTAAAATGATTAATGAAAAGAACCACTTTTTTCATAAAGAATCGATCTCGAACTCCAAGAATCCCTTTATAGAGTATATTAATTGCCCGAAGAATTGGGATTATCTCAACAACATTAGATTTGATTAGTTCATCAAAATCTAGATCTAATATTTCCTGTGCAATTGGGTATGTATTTTGAAAAATTGACTGATCCATTGGTTTGATGATTTCTAAATACTCTTCTGGCATTTAACACACCTGATTTTATTTTTATTATATGTCTATTTGAAAGAGTTGCATTAACGGAAATAGGATTTATGGTTTTTCGTTTTGTATTGTTGGTTACTACTGAAAAACCTTAGATCTTGGAGATCAAATTATAACTTCAGTGCAACAATTTTTCCACTAAAGGTGGGGGATAGGCAAGTTCCCCCTCTCTCCTCACCTTTTGGGCCGGGCTTCTCCTTTCCCAAGGAAGAGGGAGTCTAAGAGAGGGAGGCCTTCGGCAAAGAAAAATTATTTGCAATGTAAAATGTATTCATTAATGTTTTTCAAATGGGGGATATTTTAATCGAATTGGGAGGAATTTCTATTAACACTCGTGAATAAAAAAAGAATTTTACATGTTATCCACAGTTTTCTCTGCGGCCTTTATTGAAACTTGCTTGGTGATTCCTTCTGTCCCTTCATAAGAATAATCTGGGGGTTTCAAATCATACAAAGTATCAATAGCGACGATTAAATTGTCTTGCTTAAATGCAATGGTCACTTCACCACGATCAAAATGGTATACCCCCTGTTTATTTCCTACCTGTATCGGACCATCTGATGACTTTTCCCAGAATCCTGAATACCACTCTCGTGCCTTATCAGGGGTTTGGTAAATGTATACGTCAATAGTGAATAGATCGATTAAACCATCGTAAGATGAGCCTTTTACTGGTTCCCAAACACTGTGTACTGTATACAAATCTCCCCAAATTGTCCCACTTGTGGGATCCTTTGCTTTTACTTTTTGAGCAAATCCGGGAATTTCTGGAGGGATAATTCGATTTGCATATGCGATATCAGCATCTAAATTTGAGCGTGATTGGGATGGTGAGGTTGTGGCAGTAATTTTTTGATTTGAGAGTTCATCCTTTATCGCTTCTTCTTTGTTATTTTTTGTTGATGTGCATCCAGAGATGATTATCAGTCCAAACAGGAGAATTATAATCAATCCTGGGAATATGCAACAATTCGTTTTACTCATTTACTCACCTCATGGATTTTCAACGGTTTGGGGGGACAGTCATAAAAAAATTTCGGATTTATTTTTTAATGAAAAATAATTACACCTTCGATATACCCAAAATCCAATTTTCTCTTCAAGCCGGCCGTTGACCTGCCGGGCGATGGGAGCGAAGCGGGCCCGAGTACCTCGCTAATAATGGATCCCAATTTGGTCCGGAGACTGGATCCCAGCCAGCGATTTATCCTCATCGCGGGTGTCTCCCACGGTTCCCGTCCAGGCTCTTCTTTTCGATTCCATCCCGATCAGGAGAGAGAATCAAATATTATTGAGAACAAAAAAAGACCGGTTGAGATTCAGCCGCGGTCTTGGCGTGTTCATGACGAATGAATACCTTATTGCAAGGGATCCAGCTCAAGCCACCAGATCATTTCCTTGAGATCGACGAGAGCCAGGCACGGGAACCCACGGACCTGGTCCGGCTTTCGAAGACGGCCGGCCGTATGTAGTGAATCTTCCACCCATCCGAAAAACAGTCCCGAATCTCCTGTTTTGTGATTCTCCTCGGACCGTATCCGGCAGGCTCCAGGTCGGAAAAACAGAGCATGAAATAATTCCCGGAGGAAGTCAGGACATCTGCCAGGTTCTCGACGAAGGTCGACCGGTCCTCGTCGGTAAGAGTATGGAAAAGCCCGGAATCGGTGGCGGTATCGAATTTCCTGTTGAGCTGCGGCAGTTCGAGGGCGTCCAGGACAAGAAAATTGACCTTAAATCCCCTTGCGGCAGCCTTCTCCCTTGCTTTTTCGATCGCAAGCGGGGTTGCGTCGATCCCCCATACTTCGTGCCCTTCCGATGCAAAGAGGAGGGCATTCTCTCCTGTTCCACACCCGATATCCAGCACAGATCCCCTGATCTCACCCCTCCTGACAAGATCTGCGAACTCCTTCTGGGGCCGGCCGATATCCCAGGGAGGTGAACTCCTGTACGCTGAGTCAAAGAACCCCATACATCCCCATAGAGTCGGGATCTTTATCATCCTATCTTCAGAACGAAGCAGCGTATCGCGATACCCCGGATTACCGGCTTCCCATAAAGGCCCCTGAATAAAATTTAAAGGGAGTTCCAATCCTGAAATCCTGAATCAACCCGGATAGACCCGAAAGTTTTTTATGGTAAACGTGAAATTCTCTCCTGGATATGAGGTAGCTGCATGCTTGAACTCCCCCTTGGGAAAAAGATCCTTGTTGGCTGCGGATTGATCATGGTGGTTCTTCTCCTTGTCACCCCTGCTGCAGCCAGGACCCTTTCCGATTCGGTCTTTACCACGAAGGTGAATACCGGAGTCCACCAGTACATGAAGAACTATGGATACGATGCCTCAGGCATAGATGATCTGAGTTCCTGTTTTTCTGCTCTCAGAAGTCTGGATCTGGCCCCGAGCCCCACACCGGGGGATCACCCTGTACCCGTCCCGATGGCGTCCATATACGGAAGGGTGCCGTCCATATTCGATTATATCACCATTACATGACAAACACCGCAGGATGAGGGAACCCACTGCCACATGACGGGGGAAGAGTACTCTTTCCCAACCCTCCCTCCTTTTTTCCCGAACACTCCCTGTGTTTTCCATCGGGTTCACAACCCGGATGTCCATGAACTGATCCTGATCATGGAACTACCTGACCGTTCCTTCAATGCAGCGATATCCAGTTCAAAAGAGAGATAACAGGGGATCGTTACTTTTTTATTGCGGCCTTCACCTTTGCCAGGATATCCGGCGGCATAGGGTCCATTTTGTGGACGGTCTTTGCATGTTCCACGATCTTCTTCATCAGCTCTGCTTCGGTGTCCGCAGAGGCCTCGAACGGGCATGTCTTGGCTATACATTTAAAAGATGGCATCGATTTCACCAGTGTCTCATTATGCTATGCCTATTTATGTGTATTGGAATTCCTGGTATTGTCCTGATACGGAAAGTCTCTGCAGCAGAACCGGGGCAATACCTGTGTGTCGGACTCTGCATTCAGCGTCACAGTCATGAGACCGATCCGGGGCCGGATTTCATGTAAATTCACAAACTCGGGGTTTGTGGATTTTTTCTACCGTTCAACCCGGGAACTCCCGGGGGGTGGAGACCGGGAACCGGTAGGTTTATTCTACTGGATAACTGAGGGGGCGACGTTGGATTCCGCCATGTCCGGATCGGTGCGGTTTGTATTGATTGGATTCGCCATCCTCTGTCTCCTGATTCCAGTAACTGCATGGGACTATACTACTCTTGCCTCCATGGCGACGGATGGAACGCGGGCGAATAGAGATTCCTGGTTTCCTGCCATCTCCGATAACGGCCGGTATGTCGCGTTCCAGACGGATTGCGGCGTACTGGTGACCGGGGACACCAATGGTCTGATGGATATCTTTCTCCACAGCCGGGTAACCGGGACGACCACACGAGTGTCGGTTGCCAGCGATGGCACCCAGGGGAATGGGGATTCCAATCTTCCCTCTGTCTCGGAGATTGGCCGCTTCGTGGCGTTCTCATCGCTGGCTACAAACCTTGTGAAAGGGGATACCAACGACGTCATGGATGTATTCGTGCACGACGGAATGACCGGGGAAACGACACGGATATCTGTGGCAACGGGCGGAGCGCAGGGAGACGGGAATTCTGACGTTCCCTCGATCTCGGATGACGGACGGTATGTGGCGTTCCAGTCGGAGGCCGCAAACCTTGTACGGGACGATACGAATGATGTGGTGGATATCTTCGTGCGCGACCGGGTATCAGAAGAAACGACGCGGGTATCGGTTGCTTCCGGAGGAAGCCAGGGCAACGGCCCTTCGCTTGTTCCATCCATCTCCGGGAACAGCAGGTTTGTTGCATTCTATTCGATTGCGAACAACCTCGTGACGGGAGACGGAAATGTAATGATGGATGTCTTTGTCCATGACCGGATATCAGGCAATACGTCACGGATATCGGTGGCAACGGCTGGAACTCAGGGCAATAATCATTCACAAAATCCATCCATCTCAAGGGACGGAAGGTATGTGGCGTTCCAGTCGGATGCATCCAATCTTGTAACCTCTGATACGAACACCGCTCCGGATATCTTCGTCCATGATCAGACAACCGGGGAAACGACACGGATTTCGGTCGCATCCAGTGGGGCACAAGGGAGTTCCTCGTCGAATCGCCCGTCCATCTCAGGAGATGGGCAGTATGTAGCATTCCAGTCGGATGCTACCAATCTCGTGTCCGGTGATACAAATTCGGCAACGGATATTTTCGTGCGCAACCGGACATCCAGCCAGACAACCCGGGCGTCGGTTGTATCCGGAGGGATCCAGTCGAACGGAACTTCCGGGAATCCTGCAATCTCAAGGGACGGCCGCTTCTTGGCGTTCGAATCAGGAGCCTCCAACCTGGTGACAGGGGACACCAACAGGGACGACGACATCTTCACCCACACCAGCGCCATCCGCCATAACGCGGTATTCCGGCCTTCTGCGTATAATAACTGGATCTTTACCCGCGACCTCATCCTTGCAGAGTCTCGCGACCATTATGGAATGGCGACCGATATCCCTCTCGTTGCCGATTTCAACAACGACGGCGTGATGGATAGGGCAGTATTCAGGGCCGGGAGCTGGATCGTGGATTACTCGATGGATGGTTCGGTGAATAGCAATACACTCTACGGGCTCGGAACGGATATCCCACTTGCAGGATATTTCAATGACGACGGTTACACGGACCGTGCAGTATTCCGAAACGGGGAATGGATCTTTGACTATGGTATGGACGGGGATGTGGACGACCGCAACGACTACGGGATGACGGGGGATATACCCCTGGCCGGGGATATCAACTATGACGGCAATGCCGACCGGGCGGTTTTCAGGAACGGAAGCTGGATCGTTGACCTCGGCATGGACGGAACGGTGGATTCGAGAACTCCCTATGGTCTTTCCACGGACAACCCTCTGTTTGGTTTATTCGATGACAATACCGTCATGGATAAGGCAGTATTCCGGAACGGACAGTGGATTGTGGATCTCAACATGGATGGTTCCGTGAATTGGAGGATGAATTTTGGCGCGGCGGGCGATCGACCTCTCATCTGGCTGGAGGAGTAATCCCTTTTTCCTGCCTGATCACAAAGGGAATGGTCCAAGACCCGGATATCCCAAATTAAACTCTTATAGCAATTGTTCAATTACGGAATGAAGTAAATCAAACCCTATGTTACCCATCTATTGAGACCCTGGACTTGCGGAACGCAAAATATTCAATCAAGAACGATCCTGTGCCTGCCAGGGTGCGCGATCTATACCCTTATTCTCCCTGCAGTCCAGTATCCGGTACTGAAATTCTGCATAAGGGATGACTCCGTATGCATCTGAAACGGCGAATCAAGCATGCCCTCAAACACAGCTTCTTCCTGGCAGGGCTACTCAGCATCGTATGGCTTATCCTCCGTACCGGAACAAAACCTTCCCGGATTACCTACCCATGCCAGCAGATGGCGGCATCGGCAGGGTACCTCTGGATCATCGCATACCTTGGAATTCCGGTTGCCGCACTCGTGTGGATACGGCAACGGGCAACGCCGGGGAGAGCCGCGGTGGCAATCGCCGGAATTTTATTCGCGGGGATTATCTTCTCTACCCTATATATCACGGGAGGGGGAGCGGTCGCCGGATCGCCTGCGGAGATTGCCGGTCCCGGAGCACCGGTTGCGGGTCCCATCAATTCAGATATTTTCGTGGTCAAGGGAAGTGAATCCTATACAGGAGAACTCGACGATCTCCTGTCCCTGATGCAGGATCAGGGACTGTCCTTCTACCAGATGTCAGGTCAGGGCGCTCCTTTGGGCCTTATCGGGAAGGACGACGTTATTATCCTCAAGGTCAACTGCCAGTGGGAGGAGCGC
This sequence comes from Methanolinea sp. UBA473, assembly GCA_002509495.1. Taxonomy (GTDB): domain Archaea; phylum Halobacteriota; class Methanomicrobia; order Methanomicrobiales; family Methanospirillaceae; genus Methanolinea_A. The sequence goes on from DAEV01000081.1 coordinate 10,383, forward strand.
GGGGGAACCAGTACCGATCTTGTGAAAGCCGTGATCTCAGCCATCCTGGCACACCCCGATGGATTCGAGGGGGAGATCGTGGTTGCCGACAACGGCCAGGGGAGGGGTTCGTTCCAGTGGCCGGAAGCCAATGCCGAAGATACCACCCAGTCGATCCAGGACGTCGTGGACTCCTTCTCAGGGGATCACCGGGTTTCGACCTACCTCTGGGACACGATCCGGTCCCGGCGGACTGTCGAGTATGACCAGGGGGATGACATGGACGGGTATATCGTGAATGACACACCCCATCCCAGGACCGGGCTGAAGGTCACCTACCCCAAATTCACGTCAGCATATGGTACAAAAATCAGTTTCCGGAACGGTATCTGGGAAAACGGAGCTTACAACAACACAAAACTGAAGCTCATCAATATGCCGGTGCTAAAAACTCACATCGGGTTCGCGGTCACCGGCAGCCTGAAGCACTATGTCGGGGTCGGTTCGGTACCCTTCTTCAACCCCCACACGTCAATGTGGACCGGAGGACTGGGAACCGCACTTGCCGAGACCCGTTACCCGGATATCACAATCCTTGACGCAACCTGGGTGAATGCCATACCGAAGGGTTACGAAGGCCAGGGACCCTCGACGCCATACGAGTACGCGACAAGGACCGACCAGATCCTGGCAAGTACGGATCCGGTTGCCCTCGACTACTATGCAGCGAAGCATATCCTGATCCCGCTGGCAGTCTCGGGGGGATACGCTGCCGACACCATGGACCCCGATAGCCTGGCACCGGGATCATTCGGCTCCTGGCTTCAGCCGACCTATCTTGAGATCCTGGCTTCCGGGTACCCGGTCACGATGGACGAGGGGCGGATGAGCATCCACTATCGGGAATCTGCGGTCTCGCCCGCGGGATTGGGTGTGTTCCGCCCAACCAGCGGGAATAACTGGTTCCTTGACTATGGCCCCGACGGGGATGTCGACTACCAGGATCACTATGGAAATGCCGCTGATCTTCCGTTGATCGGGGACTTCAACAACGATGGAACGGCCGACCGGGCAGTCTTCCGGACCGGCGAATGGATCATCGATCATGGGATCGATGGATCCATAAACCTGCGTAACCTTTACGGTACTGCCGGCGATATCCCGCTTTCCGGCGACTTTAACAACGACGGTATTTCCGACCGGGCAGTCTTCCGCGCTTCTGCATGGGACAACTGGATCCTCGACAATGGGATGGATGGCAGCGCGGATACACGGGACCATTACGGAACTTCCGGAGATATCCCGCTATCCGGCGACTTTAACAACGATGGTACATTCGATCGGGCAGTCTTCCGGGGATCCACGTGGAATAACTGGATCATCGACTATGGTATGGATGGCAGTGCGGATACACGGGACCATTACGGCATGGCTGGAGATATCCCGTTCGCCGGTGATTTCAATAATGACGGCATCTGCGACCGGGTGGTATTTCGTAACGGCGAGTGGATCGCCGATCTCAACATGGACGGTTCCGTGGATCAAAGGGTTGTACTCGGGCAGGCCGGGGACATCCTTCTGGTGTGGAACAGTTAATGGGAGGGTCTTTTCTCTTCCCCTCCCTCCAAACGCAACCGGTGCGGACAGCCAGTCGTTGCATGCCGTGAAGGATGTTGCAGTGGAGGCCCTCATGGCACGGAATTGAGGGTGTCCGCAATTTTTCCAGAAACACCTTACTCCCTGATCCCTGACTTTGGTTTCACTGGCGATCGGATACAGGATCATCCATGCCCTGCAGCGGATGTCCATGTTCCAGGATTTGAAAATTTCCCAAACCTTCATATCTCCCGGTCGCGGAACCGGGTGTATGTATGACGTCCTGACTACGAAGAGGATGGAGAACGGCGTCGCCGTATACTGGCTGGAAGGAAACGAACGCAAGTACGATACGTTCAATTTCCAGGATCTGATCGACCAGAAGATCAATGCCCTCGACCTGTTGGACAACCCGTCAGGCTACAAGATCGATGTGTCCGACCACAAGGTTATCATGAAAAAGTAGCGTTATCTGCCGCGGCCTTAGGATCCCCCTGGCACGCCTTGAAGAGCCTTCACGCGATTCAATCTCCTGATGGAAATGCCCAAAAAAAATAGTCCCGATCCGTTCGAAGGGAGGGAAGCTCCCGCGTTCTGCCTCAAAAATGCCGAAGGAACTGAGGTCTGCCTGTCGGATTTCCGCGGGAAGTGGGTGGTACTGTACTTCTATCCAAGGGACAACACGCCGGGATGCACCCTCGAGGCGATGCAGTTCAATGCAGCGCTCGAGGGATTTGGACAACTCGGTGCCCAGGTGATCGGCGTGAGCGCCGACTCGGAGGAGAGCCACCGGAAATTTGCAAAACGCCATGACCTGTCCGTACTCCTCCTCTCCGATCCCGACCACAACGTCCTTCTAGCGTATGACGCGTGGAAACCGAAGGTTATGTTCGGAAAAGAGATCCTCGGAACAGTACGGACCACGTTCCTTATCGATCCTTCCGGAAAAATTGCACAGGTCTGGCGGAAGGTGTCTGTGAAGGGGCATGCGGAGGAAGTGAAGGCGGCGCTGGAAGAGAAGCTGATGACAGGATAACCGGAACGTTTAAAGAGTTGCGTCATGACGGGAACTCCCCTCCGGCAAAGGGGATTCTCCGACCGGCTCATATCCGGAATTTGGGTGGCCGGAACATCGGTCTTATGACTCGTGGGGGTGCATTTCTTTTCACATGCGTGATCCCCCGGTAAAGAAGGTACTCTACTGGTGCGACCGCTGCGACGTCCCTCTCATCGGGAAGCAGTGCGGGTGCGGAGCGGAGGGGAGGGGAATTTCCCTCCTCCCCCCCTACGATGTCCGGCCGGCCCTGACCGCCGACATGGATCGTATCCGGATGCTCGTGACGGAGCGTTTCGGGGAAGTCCCCCTTCCGAAGGTCGTTCTGCTGAACAAAGCCGGGGGGATCGACCGGAACGAGCTCGTGCTTACCCACGGAAAGCAGTTCGGGTGGTTCTCGTTTGACCCGGTAGGCCGCACCTTCAGGTTCGATCTCCAGCCTGAGGCGCTCCCCTTCATCCTGCCATTTGCCACAAAGGGGATCATCGACCTCGAAACCGCGATTCCGGAAAAACCTGAAGGAAGGATAGGTGGGAAGAAGATCAGGGTGGAGACGGATGTCCCCAACGGGTCGGTCATCGTCCGGTACCGGAAACGCGCCGGGACCGGTGTTCTGAAGGACGGCTATCTCAGAGTTCGGGAACTACTCCCGATTGAGCCTGGGAAGGGCCAGGATCCCGGGTGGGACCTCGTCGTGGAGAGAAACCGGTACCACCTGAAAAATCTCGAACGGCATGCGATACGGGCGATCCGGCAGCACATGAAAGACCGGTCGAAGGTCAACGTCTCCTTTTCAGGGGGGAAAGATTCGACAGCCGTCCTTGCCCTCGCCCGGAAGGCCGGCGTAACCGAAGCGTTCTTCATTGACACCGGGATCGAATTCCCTGAGACCGTGGCGTTCGTCGAGAGCCAGGGCGTCGAGATTGTACGGAGAGGAGGAGATTTCTGGAGTGCGGTCGAGAAGGCCGGTCCGCCGGCGAAAGATCACCGGTGGTGCTGCAAACTCCTGAAACTGAACCCTCTCAAGTTGTATCTCGCAGAAAAGGGACCCTGTGTCACGATCCAGGGGAACCGCTGGTACGAATCGTGGAACCGGGCGGACCTGGATATCACGAGCCAGAACCCCGCCAATCCCCTCCAGTTGAACATCTCCCCGATCCGGAACTGGAGAGCGCTCGAGGTCTTCCTCTATCTCTGGATGATGAAACTCCCGATCAATCCGCTCTACGATCTCGGGCTCGAGCGGATCGGGTGCTATCTCTGCCCGGCGATGCTTGAGTCCGAGCATGAATCCCTAAAGACCCTGCACCCGGAGTTCGCCGGCCGCTGGACAGCGTTCCTGGACCGGTGGGGTGAGAGCCGCGGACTTCCTCCCGAGTACGGAGCCTGGGGGCTCTGGCGGTGGAAGGACCTTCCGCCTAAGATGCAGGAGATCTGCAGGGACAGGGGAATCCGGCTGGAGGAACGACCTGTTGCCCGGATGAAAAAGGTCCCAAGCGTTTCCGAGTCCGCGCCCCCTCCAGTAATCCCGAAGTCCGATCCACCCGGGGATGCCTTTGACGAGTACAGGAAAGATTTTTCCCTCGTCTCCGATCTCATTTACCTCGACAGTGCCGCGACCAGCATCTCTCCGGAGCCCGTCCTGTCGGCCATGCTCGACTTCGAACGGAACTACCGGGCGAATGTCGGCCGGGGGGTGCACAGGCTCTCCCGGATCGCCACGCAGCGGTACTGGCATGCCCATGAGAAAGTCGCGGGATTCATTGGCGGGCAGAAAGGGATCACAGTCTTTACCAGGAACACCACCGAGGCGATCAACATGGTCGCCCGCGGACTGCCCCTTGCGAAGGGGGACCGGATCGTCACGACCCTCCTCGAGCACCACTCGAACTTCCTCCCCTGGATCGAAAAGAGAAAGACAGGCGTGGAGGTCGAAATTGCGGGTATCCGACCTGATTACACGCTCGATCTGGAATCGCTTGAAGAACTGGTCACGGACCGGACGAAACTTGTGGCTGTCACCCATGCTTCGAACGCGGTCGGGGTGATCACTCCCGTCCGGGAGATCGCCCGGATCTGCCATGATCATGGCGCGCTCCTCCTGGTCGACGGGTCCCAGTCGGTCCCTCACTTTGGAATCGATGCAGAAGAATTGGGTTGCGATTTCCTCTGCTTCTCCGGCCATAAGATGCTCGGGCCGACCGGCACGGGGGTTCTCTGGATGAAGGAGGAAGGGATCGGACCCTCCGATCTGGGCGGCGGGATGATCGAGACGGTCCGGGTGGACGGGTATACCCTCGCGGAAGGGTACCAGAAGTTCGAGGCCGGGACCCCTAATATCGGAGGCGGGATTGCGCTCGGGGCGGCAGTCGATTACTTGAGCGGGATCGGTATGAGGCGGATCCGGGATCACGAGGACCGTCTCACCCGGAGGCTGATCGAAGGGCTCCGCGGTGTCTCCGGTGTCAGGGTTTTTGTCCACGATAACCCGGCGAACCGGATAGGAGTTGTCTCGTTTACGCTGGAAGGGCTGGACCCTCACGAGATTGCCGCACTCCTCGACGAGAACGCCGACATCATGGTCCGTTCCGGACACCACTGCTGCATGCCGCTGATGGAACACCTGGGTCTCCCGAAAGGGACGGTGCGTGCAAGCCTTTACCTGTACTCCACGGAGTTCGAGGTGGACACCCTGGTCGCGACCATGAGCGAGATTGCAGGGAACGCACGATAACCGGTCACCCGGGTACATATTCTTTTAGGATAGTGACCGTATCTCACATGGGAATGATGCCGGACAAGGAACGACTGATCGATGAGATCCTTTCCTACAAGGAGGAAAGGGATGCAGTGATCCTCGCCCATAACTACCAGGTGGGAGAAGTCCAGGACATTGCAGACCTGGTGGGGGATTCTCTGGAGCTCGCACGGGCGGCGCGATCCATGCAATGTTCCACCCTCGTCTTCTGCGGGGTCGACTTCATGGCCGAGACCGCGGCAATCCTGTCTCCGGAGAAAAAAGTCCTCCTTCCCGCCGGGGATGCGTGCTGCCCGATGGCCGGCATGGTGACGGCAGGCGAGGTAAGGGAGGCGAGGAAACGATACCCGGATGCCGCAGTCGTAAGTTACGTGAATACCACCGCGGAGGTGAAAGCCGTAAGCGACATCTGCTGCACGTCTGCAAATGCGGTTAAGGTCGTGGAGTCCTGCCCGGAGTCGAGGATCCTCTTTGTCCCGGACAGGAACCTTGGACGGTACGTCGCCCGGTTCACGAAAAAAGAGGTCATGCCGTGGGAGGGGTACTGCCTCGTCCACGACCGGTACACCGCCAGGGATATCGCGCGGGAACGTTCTCTTCATCCGGAGGCCGAAGTCCTGGTGCACCCCGAATGCAGGCCCGAAGTGATCGATTCCGCCGATTTCGTCTTCTCGACGTCCGGGATGCTTTCGCATGCCTGCGCGAGCAGTGCAACGGAATTCATCATCGGGACCGAGATCGGGATACTTCACCAGTTACGCAAGCGCTGCCCGGACAAGAGGTGCTATCCCCTTTCGGAGAAGGCAGTCTGTGTCAACATGAAAAAGACCGGCCTTGTGAACGTGCACCTGGCCCTCTCGCGGATGGAACCCAGGGTCACTGTCTCGCCCGAAATCGCAGAACCAGCACGGCGTGCGATCGAGCGGATGCTGGCGGTCCGGTAAATCCGGAAACCAGGGAACGATGCAAAAGGGACTGCCAGGTGCCTGGCGTGGAAGAGTAAGAGGAGCAAGAGAAGCCAGAGAGGGATCCCGTGCGGATTATTCTCCCCGATAAGAGCATCCACGAATACCAAAACGAATCCGTCAGGATCGAGCATTTACTTGGAATCCTCGGGATCAACCCTGTCGAAGTACTTACCATAAAGAATGGCAGGGTCGTCCCGGAAGATACCCTTGCAGAGGGTGACGACGAGATCAGGATCCTCCGCATCACACACGGGGGTTGAAATTGGACCCCGGTCGTCACGCAGGCAAACTGCAGAATTGTGACCTCTGCAATGGACCTGCGGTCATCCGGATCCGCGAGCCGGAGAGAAGGTTCTGCGGCCCCCACTTCGAGGCGGACCTGGAACAGCGGGTGGCCGATACCATCGCGGCCCAATGCATGATCTCTCCCGGGGACAGGGTAGCCGTGGCATTCAGCGGCGGAAAGGACAGCTCGGCACTTCTTTCGATCCTTCACCGGCTCTATTCTCCGTTCCGGGACACCTCGCTCGTTGCAATCACCATCGATGAAGGTATTGAAGGATACCGCGAGGAGACAATCAGGGCAGCCCGCCGTCTGGCAACTCGCCTGGGAATCGAGCACTCCATCCATTCCTTCTCCTCCCTTTTTGGGGATGACCTCGATCATCTCCTGGCGGGAAGAGAGAAGCAGGCCTGCACGGTCTGCGGTGTGCTCCGCAGGAGAGGTCTTGCGATCGCGGCATCCGGGGTCGGGGCCACGAAAATAGCAACAGGACACAACCTCGACGACGAGGCCCAATCGGTATTGATGAATTTCCTCCGGGGGGACCTTCCCAGGCTCGTCTCGGACACCACGTCCCATGATGCGGGGTGCTTCCTCCCGCGGATTAAGCCCCTTTCAGGGATCCCTGAAAAGGAGATCGCAACCTACCTCCTGGTCCAGGGATGCCTTCCCGATCTTCCCGAATGCCCCTACACCCGCCACGCGCTCCGTGCCGAAGTACGCACCATGCTCGCAGACCTTGAATACCACCATCCCGGGACAATGACCCGGCTTATTGCCTCGCGGGACCAGGTGAGATTGGTAATCAGGACGAATAGAAATGCACCGCAGATACAGACCTGCAGGATTTGCGGAGGGGCCTGCAGGGAAGAGATCTGCCAGGTCTGCAGGATCCTTCATCCGGATGTGAAGTGAGGGGATCCTTTTCCCGCTCCCGCGATTCTTTCCGGGAAAGAATAAATATTCATCTTCGATCCCCGTGAAAACCCGACGATCGTGAGCCCCGCTTTTTCACCGATCTCCACCGCAAGGGTCGTGGTGGCGCCCCGGGATACAAGGATCGGGATATTCGCAACCAGACACTTCCGTGCCATCTCGGATGACAGCCGGCCGGAAACCAGGACAAATGTATGGGAAAAATCTATCCCGTTCCGGAGACCGTAACCGATCACGCGGTCGAGCGCATTATGCCTCCCGATGTCCTCGGATACTGCAAGCACCCCTGTGTCGTCCGCAAGCGCGACGACGTGGATCCCGCCCGTCGTCCTGTGGAGATCGGAGTTGAGGACTTCTTTCGAGAGGTTCCAGATGATCTCCGGCGTGATGGAAAAATCCGACCGGATTTTTGGCAGTTTCTCCACGTCGATGTACGAGGTGCTGCCACCGCACCCGGAGAGGATGGTCTTTTTCTGGCCGGACACCTTGAAGAGGTTCTTCGTGAGGACGCTAATCCGGTTCTTCTCGATCCGGATCGACTCGATCTCGTCGATTCCCCTGATGATCTGCTCGCAAAAGAGATAGCCGGTAATAAAATCCTCGTAACCTGTCGGACTGGTTACGGCCGTCATGATATGGCGTCCATTCAGGAAGAGGGCCAGGGGGATCTCCTCGATCACTTCGTGGGTCGCCTCCTCGAATGTCCCGCCACTGACCCTGATGCATGGAATTTTCCGGTACATGGGCCCACCTTGGTCAGACACGGGTTCTGTCCCCCGGGGAAACGTTTCGCGATGAATTATCTCTCACTTGTGAGCACCTCGTCCATACTCCCGCTCCTGTACCCTTCCAGGTCGAGTGCGACATACGAAAAACCGATCGCTTTCAGTTCCCGTACGATGTCGTCGTGCATAGCAAAAAGATCCGCCATCTCCTCCCGATTCACCTCGACCCGGGCAAGCCCTCCATGGCACCGGACCCGCACCTGGCGGAATCCCCGGGTATGAAGGAGATCTTCTGCTTTTTCCACCCTGCGGAGTATCTCCTCCGTGATCTTGTTCCCGTAGGGGATTCGGGAACAGAGGCATGCGGACGAGGGCCGATCCCAGAATGGGAGGCCAAGGTCCCTGGCAATCTGCCGGATCTCAGGTTTCGCGAGGCCGGCCTCGAGAAACGGGTGAACGATTCCCTCTTCTGAGCTCGCCCGGATCCCCGGGCGGTGCTCTGCCAGGTCCGACCTGTTCACGCCATCGGCCACGCAAGCAAGACCCAGTTCCCGTGCCCTCGACATGAGGATACGGGCGCCGGTTTTTTTACAAAAAACACACCGGTCAGGGGAATTCAGGGTGAACCGGGAATCCTCCATGACCGGGAGGGGAATAATCTCGAACGACAAGCCGAGATCCCGGGCATACCGCTCCGCACAGGCAGCCTCCACCCGCGGAACGACCGGGCTGTCAAGAAATACACAATGGGCCTTCTCCCCGAGCACCTCCTGTGCGAGGACTGCAAGGACCCCGCTGTCGACCCCGCCCGAATAGGAAACCAGCATGGATCCCTTCCTCCCGATGGCTCGTTTGACGGCCTCAATCATCTTTTCAGTTTCCATAGCGCACCAGGCCAGGTCGCGGGTTTCAATCGGAGATTCGGGACCCGCACCGGTCGGGCTCCTGGACGCATGGGTCCTTTTCCTCCCTCAGTTGCCTGCAGATCGCGCAGATCCGGCCAACGAGGTCGTCCACCCTTTGCTCCTTGAGATCCAGGGCGAGACCCGCAATCGACTCCCTCACCTCGTCTGCAAGCTCGATCCGATACCCGCGCTTTCCAGACAGGTATTGGGACGCCGCGGACGGCGCGATCTCGAGCATCCGGGAAGCTTCGCTCTGAGATACCCCGCATTTCACCAGTTCCACCACGATCGCCGCCTTGATCGCAGGCAGAACATCCCATACGATCTTCTGACAGGGCGCTTGCATGCTATCCTGATCCTTGTCGCAATTCCCGATATACATTTAGGAACAGATTCTGCTGTTGGGAGACTGGAGGGTAACTACTCCGGTTCCCTTAACGAATTCCGGAATTTCACAAGACTCTCGCAGAATTCTCCCAGGTACTCCTCCATCGAGAGGCTTCCCTCCTGGAAGGCACAGTCCTCCTCCTCGATCACACGTTCGATGCTTGCACGGGAAGGGAGGAGAAGATCGATTGGCACCCCGGATTTTTCCGATCCCCGGATAAGGGCCTGCCGGAAGAGACCCAGGCAATAGCCTATCCGGTACCGATAGACGGTTCGTGTCTTTTCCAGGTATCCCGCAACCCGTTCCGTCTCAATCCTCTGGAAATCCTCCTTAACCTTTTCGTCGTGGGATTTCCCCAGCATGTATTTGTAGTGGGCAAAGGGGTACATCTCCTCGAGTTCCGCAGGTACGATCCCGCAGGTCCCGAACACGACGATGTGGTATTGTTCCGGCCTGAGGACCTGGGAGATGATCATCCGGATGAGCTGGTGGCTTGGGCTCTGGCTGTAGGGCTTCCGGACCGCACAGGGGATAAAGATGGCGATCTCCCTTGGCTCAACCTCGTATTCGTCGATAATATACCGGTAGGATCTCTCGAATTCCGGAAGGTAGAACGGTGGGTCTGTCAGAAGAGGTTCCTGACCCGCTCGAGGGTCTCTTTGATCCTGGACGCTCATGGATTCCTGAAGTATTCATTCCTGCACACGAAGAACCAGCCGCCCGCAGTCGGGAGCACTCAGGCCCCCCATAACCGGGAGAACAGGATCCCGAGGACCGGCAACCCTATCACCCCTGTAAGGATATTCGCGAGGTAGAATCCTGCAGGGTAGTCCATTGAGGAAAGAATGATGTAAGTGGAGGGGATGGTTGAGATCAGGATCAGGATTCCACCGAACATGAGTCCTCTCCTGACCGTATTCCCCCTGAGTGCCGGGTTCACGAGAGAAAAGACGAACGCCGCCGCAAAGGAGAGGACGAAGGGATAGGCAAAGAACAGGATCATGACAGGGTCGTCGACCGACCGCATTCCCGCAAGATCGAGGATAGTATAGGGAGAGATCAGTGCGGCAATTTCCCCAAGCAGGAACGTAGCAAGGAAGATCCATACCCCTCCCGCAAGGCCGGCCAGCAGGACAAATCTCCAGTTCACCGTCATTCTTGATCGCAGGAATGTACGCAAGGCGTAGGGAAAAAGGTGACCCGGACCCGGTGAACGTAAGGGGCCAAAAACCAGGGCTCTTCTCTTAGAGGGTTGGTTCAGGGCTCTTACGGCGTGCCCGGGAGTGCGAGCGGATGGAAATCTCTCGATGCGATGAGCCCCTGCCCTGGCGCCCTCACGTCCCGGGAGCGGATTCCTCTTTTAAGGTGAACCGCCAGGTGCAGAAGATGTCCGGAGGGTGAGGGTCGGGGGGTGCGAAGAGGCATTCCACGCAGATCCGGTCGTCGATCTCCCGGGAAAAACTCGAGAACTCCGCACGGTGCATCTCACGGCATACATATTCCAAAAGACCTCTCCGCAGCCGGGCCTCCTGAGTGGGGCATGAGCGGACGCGGATGATCACTTCATCCTCCTTCTCCTCGATCTCGTACCCGACGATGATCGCCCACGGGAACAACCGGAGCGCTTTTACGAACCCCTTCAATCCTTTCTCCGTGATCTTGAACCTCTCTTTCAGATCTTTTGCCGCCATCGACGCAACGCGTCCCCAGACTTTCTCATTGATCGATTCTGCAACCGGTTGCCCGAACTGCTCGGCGACATAGATGAACCAGAAGGCGTCCACCACCCTGTAATGCCAGAGCAGGAATACCAGGTATTCCCGTTTCGCAGACGAGTCCATGCGGTCAAAGGTCTCGAGTTCCATGATAGTCCTCCAGGGATATTGCCTCTGCACTAATTATACCGCTCGGTTTACAAAAAAGAGGGGAATTTTCCATCCAGGCCATCCATGTGAAAGAAGGCGATTCTTCCTCCAACAATACCCTTTTTACCACCATATGCTCACTATAGGCACAATGACAGGTATTCGTCCCCGGGCAGAGAGACGGAATTCACATGGCTCTGCCGTACTCCGGACTTGCAATCCCACGGAATGTCGGGCAACGCCGAATCCCTCTGCATACCCGGCTTGGAGACCGGGCAAAGACCTCTCTTATGCGGTCCCTCTCGTCAGATGGTTCGCTCCCGACCGCGGAGGGATCCCATGGTGAGCTCCTCCCCCGAGTCGCTGGACACCCAAAATCGGCGGATCCGTTCACCCCTGATCCTCCTCATCGCAATCGTGATCTGCAACCTTGCGGGTGTGCTTGGATCCCTCGTTACCGTCACGGGTTCCGGCTCATGGTATGCGGGGATCACAAAGCCGGTTTTCAATCCTCCCGGCTTTGTATTCGCCCCGGTATGGACCACACTCTACATTCTCATGGGCATCTCCCTTTACCTGATCTGGATGGAGGGGACCGGAATGAAGGATGTCCGGATCGCACTTATCGTGTTTGCAGTCCAGCTCGTGCTCAATGGTCTCTGGACATTCCTCTTCTTCGGGCTGCAGTCCCCGCTGCTGGGGCTTATCGAGATTTTCGTCCTGTGGATCTTCATCGTCCTCACCATCGTCCTCTTCTACCGCATCCGGAGGACCTCCGCATACCTCCTCGTTCCGTACCTGCTCTGGGTGAGCTTTGCATCGTTCCTGACCTACACGATATGGACACTGAATCCCTGACTCCCCCCGGAAGATCCGTCCCGCTGCGGGATGGAACCCCCCCTTTTTTTAGGCCGGGTTGCCAGAGCGAATAAAAACCCGATCCCGTACCCCCGGCGCAGAGGGTACGCCTAACAGGCATGGCAGGAAATAGCCCCTTCCTGCACGGGGATACTTCCGGAAGTCAGCGGATACACTAAAAATAGTGGGATTGTATTCAGGGAAACCGGCGGAACCGTTCGAGGGAGATCGGCTTCTTCGATATGACCTGGGCAGAATTTAATGTAAGAGTGAATGTCTTTTCTTCTCCCGTGGTCGGCATCCAGGACTGCTTGTAGATCCCGTGGAACTCCGATATTCCTTTCCCTTTCACCATATAAGTCCATGTCCGCGTTCCACCCGCCCCGGCCACCATGGTGTCGGGATTGGAAGTGACATATTGTTCACGGATCAGGGAAAGCGGCCCGCTCGTGGCCACGATCCAGCGGAAGCCTGTCGACGGGTTTTCCTTCAGGGATATCTTAACAAAATCCCCGTAAGAAACATTCACGGTCTTTCCGTCATCCTCTTCTGAGAAGCTGTACGTCGCGGCCATCGCAGGAAACGAGGAGATTACTGCAAGAACCAGGATTGCCAGTATAATATGGTGGATCGACCTCATACTAACTACCATACAATTCTCCCGGCCTGGTTCAATAAAACTTTGCCATGTTCAAATATTCCGGTACATCCAGATCTGGTCAAAAACCTGCCCGGATTTCTTCCCAACCGCGGGAAACCTCCCACATTCACTGAACCCATGATGTTTGTGGAACGCAACGCTTGGGGCATTTTGTGACGAGAGATGCACAAGCAGCACACCGATTCCCTGCGACCTGGCATCCGACACCAGGCGATCCAGGAGCGCCGTGCCTAAACCCAATCCCCTGGCATCCGGATCCAGAAAATACGAGAGCTGAGCCGTATGGGAGAAGGAGGAGACCGGCAGGTAGCCCTTCAACAATCCAAATCCGGCAACCCTGCCGCCAATTTCCACGACATATGCCCTGTATGCTTCCTTCAAAAGAATATCAAAGAAATGGTTAGGCAGGGGTGATTCAGGGTAAGCACTCGGTCCTTCCAGGACGTAATAATTGAAGATCTCCATCACCCGCTCCCTGTCCGCATCCCTGATCGGCCTGAGGATAAAATCCTTCATTTCCCCTCGTTCCTGTCGCAGTTCAGATGAAAAAATGTCCTGTTTTGACTGCCTGACTAGACACGGCGGTAGAATACGGGCAGGATCATCTCAAAGATAAGTGTCGCGATGACATAGAAAACTGCCGCAGTTCCCAGTGCATAAATAAAGAAGACAACCGGAGCCCAGACAGGATCCATCGATCGGAAATCGATGGTAAGAAGGATGACAAGAGAGATCAGGAAGACCACGAGGGAATAGAGGATGGTGGTGAAGACGATCTTCCGGATTCGGATCGTCCTCGTGATGAGCACCAGGACGGACGAGAAGACCACGATCCCGAGGCAGAACCCCACCATCGAGAAGATGATGAGAAAGATACCCGGATAATATGCAGCGACCAGGAATGCCAGTGCGGTGACGAGAACGAAGAGCGGAATGACGAGGAGGAGGCGTTTGAACGACTCGACACCCAGGAAATAGTAAAAGATCGGTTTGTCCCGTGGTTGGGCAAACGCTGCCCAGAGAACGGCAAAAGCCCCCAGGTACGAGATCAGAACGCAGGCGGCGATGGCGATCTCCTGCAGGTTCAGAGGGAGACTTACGCCCAGAAGGTGCAAGGGGCTGCTTCCAGGCTTCGGGAAAAGTATGGCAAGGACGACCGAAAGCACGGTGAAGATGGAGAGGAAGAGGAAGAGGAACCAGTATGCACGGAGGAACGTGCTGAGCTGGAATTCGGATTCATCCACCTCGATGACTGGGACCAAAGACATGAACTTGCAGAATCTTCGTGTCGCATAAGATATAGCTTTCCTGTTGCACCTCAACCTGTCGACCAGGCAGGCCGGGTATCTCAATCCCTCCCGGTATCTTCCCCTCTTGATGGAGGCGACCGCTCCGGCTACTTTAAATACTAGACCAGAGATGTTCTCTCCTGATGAATCCTTCCACCCCCTCCAGGGAGGTACCATGATCTCCATTCTGCTCGTGGACGACGAGGTGAGCTTCCTGGAAGTGACCCGTATGTTCCTGGAAAAAGGCCGGGGTATCCGCGTCACCACCGCAACGTCGGCAGAACAGGCTCTGGAGTTGCTTTCGGGACACAAGTTCGATGCGATCGTCTCCGATTATGCCATGCCAGGGATGAACGGCATCGAATTCATGAAGCAGGTGAAGGCCATGGACGATGAGACACCGTTTGTCATCTTCACAGGGAAGGGTCGGGAGGATGTGGTGATCGATGCCCTGAATTTTGGGGCGAGTTTATACCTCCAGAAGGGGGCGGATCCCCGGAACCAGTTCTCGGATATGGTTCAGAAGATCAGCGGACTCGTTTCGTACCGCCATGGAAGCCGTGAGGAACGGGAGCGATGCCGATCGATATTGTCAGCCTTTGAAATGATACCCGGAATCACCTTCCGGACCCGGATCGATGAGAATGACGAGCTTGTCTGCACGGGAGGNNGGTGCGGTCATGCTCACCGGGTATGAACCCGGGGCATTCTCGCAGGATGTCTCGTATATGGACCTTGTCCATCCCGACGACAGACCCGGTATCCGGAAAGCCCGGAGGGAGGCATTCGAAAACCGGATGAGATACCGGATCCGCTACCGCATCCGGACAATTGGCGGGGAGGAGAAGGCCGTATTCGAAGAAGGAAGGCCCGTCCCTGTAGAAAATGGAAAAGCCTGCCTGGAAGGATATATCCTGGATCTCGGGAATCTCTGCATTCCCTCCGGTATCTCCTGAAAAAACAGGTGTCTGGGATCCGTCCGCGGCCCGTGTCTCCCAAACGGGAATTTGGCGGTTATCTCCCCTTCCAGGCTCCCGTTTGCGGGAGAGAGAGCCCATCCTGCCCGGATGTGACCCGGGATTTCCCGGTTTCCCTGATGCATGCATCCGGGGTCTATTCCTTCCCGGCCTCCCGGTAACAGCCGTGGGGCACTCTTATCTCAAACCGCGCCCCTTTCCCGAATGTTCCGGTTTCCTTGATGGAAAGCCCGGTGATCCCCAGGATCTCCCGGGAGAGGAAGAGCCNNCTTCCCATACCCCCGTTTGAAGATATCCTCCTTCTCGCGGGCGGCGATCCCCTGCCCGTTATCCTCATACACGATCTTTTCCCCGATCTCGTCGTGAAGTGCAGTGAGCCAGACAGACGTAACTCCTCCGCCATGCCTCATGGAGTTGTCAATAAGATTATGGAAGACATTTTCGAGAAGGGGATCGGCATAGACTTCAAGGTGTTCGATGTCGCTCCGTACCGAGATCCCGTGGAGACCGGCAGATACCGCTTCCCTCGCGATGATCTGTGAGACCGGCTGCCACTGGGGAGACTGGATTCCGATATCCTGATACAGCTTGGTGAACTCGATCTGTCGCTTGATCGTCTGGGCAAGGATCTCGACCTTGGAGAAGATCTCCCTCTGGGCATCGTCCTTTGGGTCTTCCTCCAGCAACTCGAGATACAGGAGCAGGGCTGTTACGGCGTTCAGGATATCGTGCCGCGTAATGATGTTGAGGAGGGTCATCTTGGCGTTCATCCGCCGCAGGGACTCCTCTGCCTGGTGCCGGCCGGTCACATCGTGTGCGGAACCAAGCACGAGTGAAGTGCCTTGTATCCTGACAGGGACGTTACGGATCTCCACGATGACCTGGCTCCCGTCCTTCCGGTTGAGAACGAACTCTTCCGGCCCGGTCGGTTCTGCCTCGACATGCCGGGCCAGGAGACCGATGGCCTTTGGAACCTCCTGGGGGGGGAGGAGCCCCGTCTCCAGGAAGTTACGGCCGATAAGTTCATCGCGGGTGTACCCCACGAGCGCCTCCGCAGCCCGGTTTCCATCCACGAAGGTGCCTTTCAGATCCGTGATGAAGTAGGCATAGGGGGCTTTTGAAAAGAGGGTCTCCAGCCGCTCCTCGGTGCGGGTTTTTTCCTTCAGGATCCTCTCGCGCTCGGTGATCTCCTCCCCGATTGCCGAAAGGCCCACGAATTCGCCCAGGGGATTGCACAGAAGGGTGCAGTTGAGGGAGATGCGCCTAGACTGCCCGCCTTCGTCCTGGATTGTACAGGTGAAATAGGAGGATGTGCGGTCCCCGGTCATAGCCTTCCCGAATGCACGGGACACCTCCGGTCGTTCTTCGTGGGGAACGAATAGATCCACCCAGCATCTCCCGAGCACATCCTCCCGTTCGAGCCCGGTAAGCGCGAGGAAAAAATCATTGATGAATGTGAGGTTTCCCGACATATCCAGCTGGAACGCGATGAGATGCACATTCTCCAGGGATTCACGGAACCTCCGCTCGCTCTCCCGCAGTTCCTTTCCTGCCTCGTGCCGCCGGACCGCTTCGCGTATTTTATAGAGAAGTTCAAGGAAATTCAGGTGCGGGTCCCCGCGTTTCTGGAGGTAATAATCCGCCCCATAGTTGAGAGCTTTAATCACGACCTCCTCCCGTCCTTTCCCGGTGAAGATAATGATGGGCGTGTCATCCCCCCTGGCTTTTGCCCTCTTAAGGAAGTCGATCCCATTCATCCCGGGCAGCTCGTAATCGAGTACGATAGCGTCATAGCGGTTTTTCACCAGCCTGTCCATCGCATCCGGGCCGGACATGCTGGTTTCGATCTCCATCTCCCCCTCCCGCTCGAGAAAACGGCGTACAAGCTCCAGGAGATTGGCATCATCATCGACCAGCAATATCTTCATCGGGGAAAGCACCCTCTTCTTCCAACCGGGGAGAAACTCCCCTTTTTACTGCCCACGCCGCAGGATGTTCATACATAGAACCGCGGGGATTTTTATCCTTCCGTTCCACTGGAAAAGAATTTCCGGATGCGTCAGAATGAAGAACGGGGAGATCGTAGCACCGGACGCTCCCCTGAGAACTGTGGTTTCAGTCCCTGGCCGGAGTATTGCGAAGGTACTCCATGACAGGTGCATTGTTCCGGCCCCCGGCAAGGAGCCTTTGCATATCTTTCACCGGGACCACGTAGAGACGATCCCGGATGATTGCGGTGAGATCCAGTTTCCTCTCGCAGGAGACGGGAGAGAGCCAGGCGGCGCCTTCCCTATCCCCGGATTCGTCCACTACCTCGACAATCCGGTCAGAATAGAGGCCGGCCATCTCCTCGGGGGGGATATAATACTGGCTGCCGCCAAGGTGCAACGCAATCCCCCTCCCGGACCGCCTCGCCTCGCCGGCCCGGGAATATGCTGGAGCTTGTGCCTGTTTCACGAAATGTCACCCATATTGTATGGATCTTTATCCATAGTATAGGTGGCGTCAGACACCAAATCTGCGTTTTTTTAAAAAAATAACCAATTTTTATAGGATTTTATTTCCCATCGGATCGGAGGCGGATCAGAGAGACGGATTGTCCGCTGCCGGGTCCACGATCCTTCTTCCCGGAATTGACAAGACCAGGAGAGTGTCAGACAAACCTGTCGCGCTTTTCTAAAAAGATGCTCTTTAGAGATTTAGATCGCGAAAAATAGGGAAATTCACCAGAGTTTTTCAGAAAAGTTTATAAGGTGCTCAATACAACCAGAATGTGAAACCAACATGGTTCAGCGCTGGATCTCTGCATACCAATGCTGATACTCCATTTGAAGGTGTCTGATACTCTCACGCATCAATGGGAAATTCCTGCCCTGGATCATGCTGGTCCCTTTTCCAGTCACGATGAGTTTATCGCAGTCCGGGCCGGATCGGCGGACTCTCGGGTCTCAACCGATGATTATATAGGCCAGGACAGACAGCAGGAACGCCAGCAGGAGCATTCCCGCGGAGAGCAGCGGAATGAAGAGAAGTACGGTGTTGACAGTGCTTGCCATCTGGGCGATACGGTGAGAGCCGAATACCACTACACCTTCGCACCAGGCAGTGCTCCCTGCCACATCGGCGGGCGAGAGATCGCCCAGTGCCTCCGATAAGGCCTTTTCGACAAATGGCAGGATCTCCTCCACAGGAACCTTGAGCCCCACCGGGTTCCTGCCGCTGACGGTATTGACGACGTGAGAGTCGGTGGTCATCACCTCTGCCTCGTCCACCTGTTTCAGGAGATGATCCCGGAGCACTTCCCGAACTCCCGGCTGCACATTGTTGCCATCCAGCAGCAGGTACGCAGTAGTCTGCCCTCCTGCCCTCGCGACCATGAGTTCGATCCCCTGGTCCCCGAATCCCTGTTCCCGCGAAAAAGGCACGGATATATGCGCCTGGCCTATCTCCAGGGTATGGCGCGGGTACGTCGGGGCAGCATCAAATGCCACCGTACTTGCCGAAAGATACTCCAGGGCAAGGCGGGTGCCCGGGTGAACATACGTGATCTCCCCCGCCAGGCAGTTATGCGCGTCCACGAACGCGATATGGGGAAATGCCCGGTGTCCCTCGGCCATGATGGTCATTCCGATATTGAAATCAAGATCCTCCGTACGCTCCGGGGAACGGGTGGTCACGAGGAGAAGGGTCCGGTCAAAGACCTGGGCAAGCAGGGAAACGGATCCGTACTTGTAACGGACAGAGGTGCTGGCACGGGAGTCATACGTGAGGTCTTCCCTCGTTGCCCTGACCGCCCGGATAAGTTTTCCAATCTCCTGTTCGGATACCAGGTTGAAATCGTGGGTGGCTGCGCCATGGGGGACCATGACGAGGTCGGAAAAGCCCGACTGCATGCATCTCGGAAGGTTCCCACCACCTACCTCGCCTATGGGGCCCGGATGAACGTTGGGGACCGTGAAGACCAGCCCCTTCTTTCCTTCCCTTCGGAAAAAGAGCGTCACCTGGGGTATGGTTACTTCCTCGCCTATCTCCCGGAAGAATGCCTCCAGACCCTTCGATCCATCGGTGAGGTGGGCCAGGAACGAGTTGAGGAACGACAGCCCGCGGATGTGGAACGCCCGGTAAAGCGGTCGATCGATCGCCCAGATGAGCATGACGAACCCCAGGCCGAACACCAGGTGAAGTACAATGCCCAGGAGCAGGAAACTCGCCTTGAAAAGAAAAGTGCCCAGCAGAAGGCCTGCCAGGCTCTGGGTTGCAGCGGGGGGAAGCATCCGGGGGATCCGGTAATCGGCGATTGCCACAAGCACGAGGAGCCGGAGACCGAACGTCAGGCCAAGCGAGATTGCATAGAACAGGGGCAGGAGCGGAGACGAGATGACGAGGGCGGTCAGGCTGATGATCACCCCGAAGATCGCGCAGGATAGGGACAACATCGCCGAACGGTTCCAGGTCATCTGGTGTCCCATGACCTCGATTGCCGGCTTGGTCGCAAGGAACGCGAATAGCGCCGGGAGGGTGAACCCGAGCGTGCCCAGGAACTGCATCTGGCCGAGCCGCATCGTCGCCCCGTCGATGAGGAGGCCCAGGATGACGAGGATCAGGATCGAAACCGGCCACGACGGGGCGTTGAAGAGGAAACGGGTCAACCGTTCGATCCGCACCTCGCTTCCTGTTACCGCCATAACGTATCACAGGATTGCCAGCAATCCCCCACCGTTTTCAGCTCCCAAAGGGATCTGGATGCAGGTCGGCAAAATAGTTCCCGTACCGGGCTGCCATCTCTTCCCATGAGGGGAGGTTGTTCTGGCAGCCCACCGCCTCGACCGCGAACGAGGCGGTCACGGTCCCGATCCTGCAGCAGCCAACGAGCGGAATTCCCCGGTGAAACGCTTCCAGGAAGCCTGCCCTGTACGCATCGCCCGCTCCTGTGGGATCCACCATCCGGACCGGTATGGCAGGTACGTGATGGCTTTCCCCAGAATCATGGAGAACACTCCCCCGGGAGCCCATCGTGAAGATTGCGGTTGGGACCATTCCCAAAAGGCCTTCCTCGCCAATTCCCAGGGTACGGCACATCCCTTCCACCTCGTGGTGGTTCGCGAAGAGGATGTCCACGTGCGAGAGGATCTCCAGAAGCTGCTCTTTTCCATATCGGTGGAGATCCTGCCCGGGGTCGAAACTTGCGAAATCTGCCTTCTGCGCAACACGGATATTGAATTCAGGGTCGGCAGTTGCCATATGTACGAACGGAAGGGCCGGAGCCTCGGAACCGGGAAAGATGAGGGAAGCTCCCCATTCGAAAAACGTGATCTGGTTCCCTCCCCCGTCATTGAACAGGAAGGCCGTCGGGGTGTGGGCTTCCTCGACCGTAAAGAACTGCTGGACGATCCCGAGCCGTTTCATCCACCTGTCATATTCGCTTCCGGCAAAATCTCCTCCCACCGCGCTTACCAGCGTGCATTGCCCCCCGAGGCGGGCGATTCCAGCCGCGATGTTCGCAGCCCCTCCCCCAAAGTATATTTTCCGGTCCAGGATGGTGGTCGATCCGTTGGGAGGAGGGAACGAAGTCACCCTGCAGATATGGTCGGTCGCAGTGTGCCCCACCACATAGATCAAAGCGGGCAGACCTCCTTGACCTGAAGGGGGATATCCCGGAGGGCTTTTCCGATCACAGACCGTGCAATCCTTGTGGCATGTTCGGGGGTTTCCGCGTTGAACACTTTCATCTCCAGGAGGATGCCCACGAGGGCCGTTTTGGCGACCACGAGTGCACTGTTGAGCTCGCCGTCGCAGAACGGGCAGGCCAGCATCCCGGCCTCCACTTCCACGTAGGCCGCCACGGGGTTCAACTTCTTCCCGGCCTCGGAGATGGCGATGCTGATGGCATCATCGAGGGACGATACGTCCTTTACAATCCAGGCACCTTCCAGAATCACTCGGTAATCCGGCATAGTCGTTCTTCACCAGGTAGAATCATGTACATGTTCGCCCACAGGCATCCGTTCGGTGTACGATCCCGGAGGATGTCCTCTGCCCACGCAGAGGATCGCCACGGGCCGCACATGAACAGGGAGTCCCAGGATATGCTTTACTTCTTCCTCATCAAACGCACCAACCCAGCAGGAATGGAGGCGCTGGGCGTGGACTCCGAGCATCATGCTGGTGCACGCGATGGTCGCATCCTGGACCGCATACAGGATCCCCCGCTCCCCATACCTTGACATGGACCGGATATAGTTGGCACACACCACGAGGAGAAGCGGGGCGTCCCGGACGTGGGGCTGCTGGTAGGCCGCATCCGAGAGCAGCTCTCTGACTTCCTCCGATGAAACGACGACGACGTCCCATGCCTCGAGGTTTCCTGCGCTCGGCGAGGTGCACCCGCAGTCCAGGATATAGGAGAGCTGTTCGGCCGTCACCTTCTGCCCGGTATACTCCCGCACGGAGGACCGGGAGACCAGGAATTCGTAGAACTCAGAGGAGTCCATGCTCGGACAGGACCTGCCATGCACCCTGGGCAGCCGTTGTAACGGAACTTAAGGACTCGCTGATTTTAAGATTGGCCGCTCCAAACTGGTTGCTTTCCGCGAGGCTGATTGCTTCGGAGAGGAGATCAATTGCCCGGCGGAACTCCGACCTCTCGGTGCCTTTATACGCGAATTCCAGTTCGGAACGAACAGACTCCTGGAGAAGGATGAGCATCCTCTTTCCTCCGGCCCGCTCAGGTTCCGGGAACCCGGCCAGTGCTGTGGTGAGCTGGGAGCAGATGATCAGTTCGCTCTTCGCCCTTTCGGCGAACTGGTAGCTCTTGACCGCGGTCTTCTGATCCATACACACAATGTGCCGCCTGGATACATGATACTTCGGGATCGGAAAATTTCTCGAAAAATACTGCATGATCCCTCCCTGGAATTTAAAAAAAAATGAACATGCCTGAGACATGTTCGCAGTAAAAAAAGCGAGTGCAGGGGAATACTCTGATTTATCGGCTCGCTTTCTGCTTGGCTCCCAGCATGGAGACCTTTGCCCGGCGCATTGCCCGGCGAACCATGGGATTTGCTTTCGGCCCGGGTTCCGAACCTCTTCCGCCCCGACCGCCGCGTCCACCGCGTCCGCCCCGGCCACGGAATCCGCCGCGTCCGCCCTCTCCCTCGGCCTGTTCCAGCTTCTTGATCGAGGCTCCCATCTTGAACCTCTGGTTCGGGCCAGGTCTCTTCAATTCACCCTCGGCTCGCGGGACAAGGCGTATCTGGCCCTTGACCCCTTTTACCTGCACCCACTGCGTGGTTCCTGTCTTTCCCATAGATAAACTCCTTACATAATACGCCGGATATTCTATTAAACCTTCTCCATGTCCCGCTCCGGGGATTCCGGACCGATCACGGATTAAGCACCCGCTGGATCTCGGAACGGAGGGTTTCGGAGACGAGTTTCCCGTCGACCGAACCGCGTACTTCCTTCATCACCACTCCCATGAGCGGCCCGAGAGCTCCTGTTCCCCGCTCCCGGACGAAAGGGGTTCTTTCCTCGACGATCTTCCGGATGAGAGCCTTGAGATCTTCGACCGAGAGGTTCGAAGAGAACTGCGCGACAGCATCGTCCGGTGTCGTACCCTGCAGGATCGCCCGGAAAACATCGGGGATCGCCTCCTTGGCAATCGTCCCCTCGTTGACATCTCTCAACACTTTGACGATCGGCAGTATCACAGGGGTCCTCCGCGATTGCGGGTTCTCTGCCTCCCCCTCCACCAGGATGGAGGTATCCAGTCCCTCGCGTGAGAGTTCCTTCAGAGTCGCCGTGAGAGTCCGGGCTGCCAGGTTCGCCGGAATTCCATCCTGAACGAGATGTTCAAAAAAGGCCGGATCGGAGGAAAATGCCAGCTGGCGTGCAACAGATGGGTCAAGATCGTATGCCTTTTCGAACCGGTCTGCTTTTGCTGAAAGGAGTTCCGGGATAGCGATTCCCTCCCAGCGGGACGGATCCACTGTCACCGGGAGGACGTCCGTTTCAGGATACATGCGGGCGGCGCCGGGCAGGGGACGCATGTATGCGGTGCTCCCTCCCTCGAGCATCTTCCGGGTCTCCTCGGGTACCCCCACGAAGGCCGCTTCCGCCCGCAGGATGACCTGCCGGACCGCACATCCTGCCTTCTCCCTGGTTCCTGATACGATGACGACGCCATCCTCCGACCGGGCCCCCACAGCCCTGCGTAATTCGGTGACTTCGTCTGCGGTGACTCCATACGCCGGCAGTTCGTCGGTGTGGAAGAGGCCTCCCACGCCGCATTTTTTTGCATAATCGGAGAGCTCGCTTCCCAGGCGGCGTCCCTGCTGGATCTCCCTGCCTATCAGGCCGGAAAACCCTGGAAGAAGGACTGCGAGGATACAGGGCGCCTTCTTCAGGATCCCGGATGCCGAACGGGAGAAGACTGCCGTCACATCAATCGCCTTCTGCTCCACGCCGGCATTCCGGCGTTTCAACTCTTCGCGCAGGGCAAGGAGGCTCTGCTGCCGCTGCACCTCCCTCTTCACGACCTCCGCGATCAGGTCGAGCTCCTGCACCCCCTTGATCTCGACCCTCGCTCCGTCCCTGATCGAGATGTTGATATCCTGGCGGATGGTGCCGAGGCCCCGCTTCACCATCCCCGTGGAGCGGAGCACCATTCCCAGGTACTCGGCCATCTCCTGGACTTCCCCGGGGGTATGCATGCAGGGAGAAGTCGTGATCTCCACGAGAGGGATCCCCAGCCTGTCCAGGGAGAATATCTCTCCTTCCACACGCTGTGCCGCTTCCTCCTCGAGGCATATGGTCTCGATAGAACCGCCGTTGGGAAGGGAGCCGTCCACCGCCGCGAGCGCCGTCCGCTGGAATCCGCTGGTATTGGAACCGTCAATCACGAGTTTCCTCATGACATGGATCTGCGGGACGGGCGTCATCCCGAACATCTTTCCAATCAGGAGAACAACGGACATGGCCTCGTCGTTCAACGGGGCTGGGGGCTCCTCGTCGTTCTCTACGAGGCAGGTGGTGTCGTAGGTGTAGTAGCAGAACCGCCGCAGGTTCTTCATCTCCTCCCTGGCCGCCCGATCGATCTCGCCAAGTTCGCTCTCCGTCGCCCGCAGGTACCGGAAGAACTCCCCCGAGTGCTCTTCAAACCGGCGGAGTCTCGTGGGGCAGCGGCAGAAAAGTTTCTCCCGGGTATCGAGCTGCTGGTGGATCTCGATCCCTGCCATGAGGCCCAGCGCTTCAAAGTCCATGCATCGACCTCGGGGTATATTCACCCTTGCAATCGGCCTGCATCCTCTCCTTGGCACGCTCCGGGTCCGGGACATTTCCAAGCACCCACATCATCTTGACAAGAGCGGTCTCGGGGAGCATATCCTCTCCCTCCACGACTCCGATCCGGAGAAGGTCGCGACCCGTATCGTACACCCGGTCGCATACCCTGCCGTGGAGACACTGGGAGGTCATCGCAACGAGCGTTCCGCTGTCGATCAGATCCTTGATCGCAGGTATGAGGGTAGTACTGATGTGCCCGAGGCCGGTTCCCGCCAGGACAAGCCCCCTGTACCCGGAGAAGGCATCGAGCACCGATGGGTGCATACCCGGATAAAACGAGAGGAGCCCGCACCGCTCTTCGAGCCGGTCATGCAGCCCCGGTTCTGCCTGGCCACGCGACACCGCATCGGGGGAGAGGAAAACTGAAAGCGAGGGATAGTCCACGTAGCCGATGGGGGCAATACCCAGGCTCCCGAATGCATCCCTCCGTGACGTGTGCATCTTCCGGACCCGGGTGCCCCGGTGAATGGCGCAGCGGTCGTCGCTGGTTGTCTCGTGCATTACCACCGCAACTTCCCCGAGATCGCTCACCGCAGCGCTTGCACTGCAGAGTGCGTTCATTACATTGTCGCTGCTCGGCCTGTCGGCCGAACGCTGCGATCCCACCAGGATCACGGGAACCGGTGTGTCCACCATGAAACTGAGCGCTGCCGCGGAATATGCCAGGGTATCCGTTCCGTGGGTGACGATCACCCCTCTCGCTCCGTTGCGGATCTCGTCGTAGACTGCCCGGGCCAGTGCCTGCCAGATCGAAGGCGTCATATTCTCGGAGAGTATGGTAGTGAGTTTCCTGGTCCGGTAATGGGCAATGGACTGGAGACCGGGGATAGCCCGGAGAATGTCCGCGGCATCGAACTGGCTGGTCACGGCCCCGGTCCGGTAATCGATCCGGCTTGCGATTGTCCCGCCCGTCGAGATAATGGACAGGAGGGGGAGGGATTCGTCCTGCTCCACGGTAATTGCCGCCGGTTCCGGGAGACCGGGGCTCTCCATGAGCGTGCAGGCGTAGGAGGGGACGCCTATGTTGTAACCGCTGTCCAGTTTCACCACGGCCATGCCATCCCGGTCGGTGATGTAGGTGCCCCGGCGCGGGGAACTTCCAATCGTGCAGGCTACCCTGTCCCCGGGTGAGAACGCGGTCATGCGCCCGCCACCTTCCTCGCATCTTCGATCAGCCGCTTGATCGCTTCCGAATGGACCGATATCATTTGCTCGACAACCGCTCTGTCAGCGGCAAGCGTTTTGCCCCTCTCCGCAAGAGAGACCTTCACCGCAAATGAAGAGGGGGCGCCAGGGGAGATCCTGCGGGCGACGCTCTTTTCGACGTCCAGTGCATCCATGATCTCATCCCCGGTCAGGCCCATGGAAGTGGGGGTTTTGCAGCCTATCTCCGTTGCCGCCGCATCGAGGGTCGACAGATCCAGGCTCCCTTTCTGAACCGCACGGCCCACGAGTGTATGTGCGGTTCTGAACGGAAGTCCATGCTTCTGGACAAGGTGATCGGCCAGGTCGGTCGCTGTCGAGAACCCCTTTCCAGCTTCTTCTCTCATGCGATCGGTTCGGTACGAGGCGGTGGCGAGCATATCCACGAGGAGGCTCGTACTCTGTTTGGCATCGCGGACGCCTCTCCACAGGCTGGGAGTGAGCTCCTGCAGGTCGCGGTTGTAACTCATCGGAAGGGCCTTGACAGTCCCCAACGCTGCCATGCAGGCTCCCGTTACAGAGGCGGCCTTGGCCCGCATCACCTCCGCGGTATCGGGATTCTTCTTCTGGGGCATGATGGAACTTGTGGAGCAGAACGCATCGTCTAGTTCCACGAATTGAACAAAGGCCGAGGACCAGATCACGATCTCTTCGCAGATCCTGCTCACGTTCGCCATCATGACGGCAAGATCCGCGAGCACCTCCAGTGCGAAGTCCCGCGATGCCACCGCATCCATGGTATTCTCCATAATCCCTTCGAACCCGAGCATTCCTGCTGCCAGTTCCCTGCTGAGCGGATAGCTGGTCGACGAGAAGGCCGCCGCACCCAGCGGGGAACGGTTCACGCGGGACAGAGCACCGGAAAGCCTGTGGAAATCGCGGGAGAATGCGGCCTCGTAGGAGAGGAAGTAATGTGCCAGTGTGGTTGGTTGTGCGTGCTGCAGGTGGGTAAACCCCGGCATGAGGGTCGTCGTGTGCCGGGCCGCAAGATCCAGAAGGACTTCCCGGAGGCGAACGAGGATTGAGAGCTGCCGGGTCAGATCGTCGCGTAGCCGGAGCCGCAGGCAGGTGGCAACCTCGTCGTTCCTCGAGCGCCCTATATGGAGCCTCCCTCCCGCCTCCTCCCCAAGGCCTCCGATGAGCAGGGACTCGATACCGGCATGAATATCCTCGAACCGGTCGTCGAACGCCGCCTCGGGTATCCCGTTGTCATAGATCCCGAGAAGGGCGGAAAGGAGCTGTTTTGCAGGATGGTCGGCGAGGATCCTCTGCTTGTGGAGCATGAGTACATGCGCCATGTCCACCAGGATATCTGCATCGGCGATACACCGGTCCGCCCCCATGGAGGAGAGGAAATGCATCATCTCGCCGGTTCGCTCCCCGGCAAGACGCCCTCTCCGAACAACGTCGCGCTCCGTCGGATCCATAATCTCGCATAGGACTGGGATGCAGCACGAGATTAAAGCCACGCCTTGCGGGCTGCGAGTTCGATGGCCCGCTGCACGGATTCCCTCGGTATGATCGTGGCAACCGGGATGTGCACCAGCTGCTCGATGATGCTGCTCACGATAGGGGCGCAGACGATGGCGACGGCCCCCTCCCGTTCGGCCCTGACTGCGGCCACGATTGCATCCTCCCAGGTATGAACCGGGTATTCCCTGACCCTCACCCTGTGGCCGTCGACCTCGGCGTTCCGTTCCTGGATCACATCCAGCACAGGACGGGCGGCAATGAGCCCTATGAACTCCCCCTCCGCGCTGTGGGAATAACGGCGCAGTGCAGAAACGATGCCGCGGAGGGTGGAAAGGTTCGGGGATCGTTTCCCGTGAAGGAGTTTATAGAGCGAACTCTGGGCCACCCCGCTCTGCTCCGAGAGTTCCCTTACGCTGATGCGGAAGTCACGGCGCATCACCTCCTGGAGGACCTGGACGAACTCCTCATCGGAAATTAAGGCCGCCCGCAACAGGCGGTCGACGGGATCCACATGCACCATGAATGATACAGAAGGATAATATCAAGTGAGATAAAACCTTTTTGTCCACTTCCGGTGTCCCGGGGGGCAAGTATTGGACATAAATAGAAATTGTTTATACAAAAAGGTCATTATCGATTAATATTAATACATAAATACAATTTTTCTTCCTCGATATGAGAATTTTAAATAGCAGCACTACTTATGTACACTTATGAAACCGACTCATATTCTGACCATCCTGGGAGTCGTAGCCCTCGCTGTCCTGCTGTCCGGGTGCGTGACTCCGACAACACCCCCGGGTCCTACGACAGGTGAAGTAAGCCTTCTCTATACCAGTGTCGGGCAGATGCCCCAGCTGCTCGCCACCGATCAGATCGACGGGTACATGGCATGGCAGCCGTTCGTTGCGGTGGCAAAAGTTACCGGGATGGGAACCGTCGTTTCCTATTCCCAGGACCTGCCTCCGAAACCGGTCTGGGAAGACCATTCCTGCGACAGCCTCGTGGGAAGAAACGAAGTGGTGGATGAAAATCCCGTCCTTGCTGACGCTCTCGCGGTGGTCCTGATCCATGCGACCGACTATACCCGGGAGAACCCTGACGCTGCCGCCAAGGCGAGTGCGGAATGGATCTTCGGGACGAGCGACCTGACGTTCGGTAATATTACCGTCGATCCACTCGACGTGGAGAAAGCCTCGATCCCCACGATCATGTTCGTGAATGAGCCTTCTGCCTCCTGGATGGCCTCGAACGACCTGTTCATAGGAGCTCTCACCGAGATCAATTACCTCCAGGGAAAACTCGCCAATGCCAGCCCCACGGAGCGGAACGAACTCCTGTACAACTTCGGACCCTATGAAAATGCCAAGGCCGCCATCAGGGACGGGAAAAATCCTCTCCCGGCCGGCGGAGCGGATACGATTACAATAGGTTACCTCCTCTCCGATCACGATGCCCCCCTCTTCGTAGCCATCAAGGAGTGGCAGCACTTTAATGACACCTATGGAATCGCACTGAAACCAAAGACGGAATCTGCAGGAAAAGTTGAATCTGCCGAACTGATCGTCAACGGGCAGAAGATCGCAGACGTCCAGCTGGTCAAAGGAGAAAGCGGGGCCCAGCTGATGACCCTCATGGCATCCAATTCTCTTGACTATTCGGTTGCCGGCACTCCCCCGACCATCACCGCCATCGACAAGGGAACACCTATCAGGATCCTCTTCCCACTTCATACAGAAGGATCGGGCCTCGTGGTGGCCTCCAAGGCACCTGTAAAAGAGAACGACTGGGACGGTTTCATCTCGTGGGTGAAGTCCGCAGGGAGACCCGTGAAGATCGCGGTCGCTCCGAAGGGCTCGATCCAGGACGTGCAGCTCCGGTATGCACTGGAACAGAGCGGACTGGTGGTGAACGAGGCTAAATGAAAAGGTACCTGAAATACGCCCTTCCAATCATCCTTATTTTTGCCTGGGAACTCGTGGCAATCCTCGTCAATAACGAGTTCATCCTGCCCAGGGTTGAATCGGTAGTAATGGTCCTCCTGCAGCCGTTTGACGACCTGTTCGGAAGCGGCAGCCTGGTGGAAAACGCATTCATGAGCATCTACCGCGTCGTAACCGGCTTCCTCCTGGGCGCCTGTGTGGCCATTCCCCTCGGAATCCTGATGGGCCGGATGGGATGGATCAACGATGCCGTGGACCCCATCCTCCAGATCCTCCGGCCCATCCCTCCCATCGCATGGATCCCGCTTGCACTTGCCTGGTTCAAGATCGGCTTTGGGTCCATCGTCTTCATCATCTTTATCGGGGCCTTCTTCCCCGTCCTGCTCAATACAATCGACGGCGTGAAGCGGGTCAACAAGACCTGGATTGAGATCGCCCAGATCTTTGGTGCCACCGACCTCCAGCTTCTCGCGAAAGTGATCGTTCCTGCATCCCTCCCCACGATCTGGACCGGCCTCCGGGTCGGGTTCGGAATCGCGTGGATGTCCGTGGTGGCGGCCGAGATGCTGCCGGGAACAACCTCAGGTCTCGGGTACCTCATCCTGTACGCATACAACTTCGGGCAGATCCAGGTGATCGTCGCAGGCATGATCGTCATCGGGTTGATCGGGTTATGCATCGACTACCTGCTCAAGCGGGTGGAGACCAAAAAATTCCACTGGCAGGGGATGGACAGGTAAGGGGCAAAAATGACGCTCACAATCGATCACGTCACCAGGGAATTCGTATCCAATGTCGGCGAGAAGGTCACCGCGCTGGATGATATCAACCTGGTCATCGGCGATGAGGAGTTCATCTGCTTCCTTGGGCCGTCCGGGTGCGGGAAGACGACGCTTCTCCGGATCATCGCGGGGCTCGACCGGGCCACTTCAGGGAAGGCCGTCCATGACGATCATGAAATCCGGGAGCCGGACCCGAAGATGGCGATGATCTTCCAGGAGTATTCCCTGTACCCCTGGAGAAATGTCCTTGAAAACGTTGTTTTTGGCCTGGAATTGAGGGGCATTGCGAAGGATGCCAGGATAAGGGATGCGGAACAGTACCTCGATCTTGTCGGCCTGGAAGGATTTGCCCGGAGTTACCCTTACGAACTCTCCGGAGGAATGCGACAGCGCGTGGCGGTCGCCCGTGCCCTGGCAGTCGAGCCCTCGGTCCTGTTGATGGACGAACCGTTCGGAGCCCTCGATGCCCAGACAAGGAACATGATGCAGAAGGAACTCCTCCGCATCTGGGATAAGACCAGGAAAAGCATCATATTCGTGACTCACAGTGTCGATGAGGCAGTCTACCTTGCGGACAGGATCGTTGTCTTTACCCCCCGGCCGGGCAGGATAAAAGAGATCATCCCGATCGGCCTCCCGCGCCCAAGGGACAGGACCAGTTCCGAATTCGCCTCAATTCGCCGGTACGTGCTGGATCTCATCGATGAGAAGGAGAATCCCAGCAAAATTTAATAAGACGCATCACCATTTTATAACGCACGAACAGGGACCAGGAGTTGTGACCAATGGTACGAAAACCAGCCAAAATGTACAGGAATCTCGCCAAGAAAGCGTATACACGCCGTGAATACATGGGCGGGGTCCCCGGGAGCAAAGTGGTGACGTTCGATATGGGGAACCTGAACGCAGAATTTCCCCTTGAGATCGGGCTTGCAGTGGAGGAGAGCTGCCAGATCCGGCACACCGCGCTTGAAGCAGCCCGCATCAGCATCAACAGGAAGCTCCAGAAAGACGTGGGAAGGATGAATTTCAAGCTCAAACTCCGCGTCTTCCCTCATCACGTCCTCCGCGAGAACAAGCAGGCAACGGGCGCCGGGGCAGACCGTGTCTCCGAGGGGATGCGCCTTTCGTTCGGGAAAGCCGTGGGGACTGCCGCACGGGTGAGCCCCGGTCAGATTATCTTTTCGGTCTACACTACTCCCCATTACCTGGTCCCGAGCAAGGAGGCACTCCGGGCGGGTAGCCATAAGCTGCCTTCTCCCATGCACCTTGTCTTTTCAGAAAAGACCGTACCCTCTGTCAATCCTTCGTCCGAACCGGCCCCGCAGGCCGAATAGGATCTCCTCTTTTTCCGCTCCGGCAACGGATCTTCTGATCGGCTGACAAAAGCCGATGGCAGGAATGCCTGGGACTGCGTAAGGCCCGGTCTCCCTTCTGCCGCTCCGGCATCAACGTAATATTAATTCAGGGCGAACACCCACTTTTCTAGTACATGATCTCTCCTACGGACCCCGCCCTTCTCTCCGCGATTTCAAAGGCAACCTGCGAGGCCCTGAAACAGGCGGAGATCTTCCTGCCCCCCGACGTGGTCGGGGCGATCCGGAACGCCCGTGACTGCGAGACGAGCGAGATCGCCCGCGGAGAACTGGATAATATTCTTGCCAACCTTAAAATGGCAGAGGACCTGTCCGTCCCTATCTGCCAGGATACTGGTGTACCGGTCATCTATCTGACGGTCCCTCCCGATCTGCCCGTTACGAACGACCTCTTTGAAGCGGTCAACCAGGGGGTAAGAACTGCAACGGATACCGTCCCCCTGCGTCCCAACGTCGTCCTCCCCCTGTCCCGGGAGAACACCCGCGACAACACCGGCCCCCGGATGCCGGATATCCACGTCCGTCCGGGGGAAAAACTCTCCGTGACAGCCCTGCCCAAGGGGGCGGGAGCCGAGAACATGTCCCGTATCCACATGCTTCTTCCCTCTGAAAAGGACCAGATCCCAAAATTCGTGGCCGAGACCATGCTCCTTGCGGGAGGAAAACCCTGCCCCCCTGTGATCCTCGGCGTCGGAATCGGAGGCACCTTCGACGGGTCCGCCGCCCTTGCCAAGGAAGCCCTCCTGGATCCCATCGACGAGATGACCCCCTACGAGAGGGAGATCCTGGCAGCCGTGAACAGCCTCGGGATAGGGTCCATGGGACTCGGAGGATCCATCACTGCACTCGCGGTGAAGGTAAAAACCGCCGGTTGCCACACAGCATCCCTTCCCGTCGCGGTCAACGTGCAGTGCTGGGCATGCCGCAGGGCGACCGTGGAGGTGTGCCGGTGACTGTGACGGACCTCTGCACCCCCCTGTCCCACGAGGTTCTCTTCCTCCGGGCAGGCGACCGAGTCACGCTCTCGGGGATGGTCTACACCGCCAGGGATGAAGCACACATCCGGATGCAGGAG
The DNA here is from genome assembly GCA_002509495.1 of Methanolinea sp. UBA473. Lineage (GTDB taxonomy): Archaea > Halobacteriota > Methanomicrobia > Methanomicrobiales > Methanospirillaceae > Methanolinea_A. The sequence continues at coordinate 42,819 of DAEV01000081.1, forward strand.
AAAGGAATTCCCTTCGATCCCTGCGGAGCGGTGGTGTACCATTGCGGCCCGGTGATCCGGGACGGGCGCATCATCGCGGCCGGGCCCACCACTTCGGCCCGGTTGAACGCACTTACGGGATTTTTACTCGACAACGGGGTGAAGGGCCTCATCGGAAAAGGAGGGATGAGCAGGCAGGTGGTGGACCAGCTGCGGAATCGCGGGGTCTACCTGGCGTTCACCGGAGGGTGCGCCGCCCTCGCCGCCGCCAGGATGAAACTTCGCGGGGGATTTTACGAAGATTTGGGCATGGCGGAAGCGGTCTGGGCGATCGAGCTCGACCACCTCCCCCTCGTGGTGGCGATCGATGCGTCCGGAAATGACCTGTTCGAAGGAGTTGCAAGGAACGCCCAGCAGCAGTTCAAAAAAAGGTTCCGTGAGAGAAAGGAGGTCGTGGATTGAGACTCGTGATCGATGAAAAGAGATGCAAGGGGTGCAACCTCTGCACCATGGTCTGCCCCTATCACATCTTCAAACAGGGTAAGAAACCCAATGCACGCGGTGTCGTCGTTCCCGAGCTGGACCGGCCTGAGCGCTGCACCAACTGCCGCCTCCGGAAACTCTACGGCCGCACATTGTGCGGGATGTGCCAGATGATCTGCCCGGACCAGGCGATTTCCTGGGAAGAGGAGAAACCAGGCGTTCCCCGGAAGGTGGCGATTGAATATTGACCCGAATTGATTTCATGCAGGGAAATACCGCCTGCGCCGAGGGGGCGCTGGCGGCGGGATGCCGGTTCTTCGGGGGGTATCCCATCACCCCCTCGACGGAGGTGGCCGAGCTGATGGCATCCAGGCTCCCCAGGAAGGGAGGCGTCTTTGTCCAGATGGAGGACGAGATTGCAAGCATCGCTTCCGTCATAGGCGCTTCCTGGACCGGAATGCGCTCAATGACTGCGACCAGCGGCCCCGGGTTCTCCCTGATGATGGAGAACCTCGGCTTCGCGGTGATGACCGAGACCCCTTGCGTAGTGGTGAATGTCCAGCGGGGAGGGCCGTCGACCGGACAACCCACCATGTCCGCGCAGGGTGACATGATGCAGTGCAGGTTCGGTTCCCACGGGGACTACAGCATCATCGCACTCTCGCCCGCAAGTGTCCAGGAGATGTACGAGTTGACCGCCCGCGCATTCAACCTTGCCGACCAGTTCCGCGTTCCCGTGTTCCTCATGGCCGACGAGATCATCGGGCACATGAGGGAACGGATCGAGATTCCGGACAGCATGCCGATCGTCGAACGGAAACCTCTTATTCCCGGGGTCCTGCCCTTCCACCCCGATCCCGATCTCGTCCCCGGCTTTCCCACGTTTGGGAAGGGATACGGCGTTCACGTCACAGGGCTGACCCATGACGAACGGGGCTACCCGTGTGCGACGAGTCCCAGCGTGCACGAGGAGCTTGTAACCCGGCTCGTGGAGAAGGTCGAGTCCGCCCGGAAGAGGATCGCCGATTACGTGGTCACCTGCCCTGATGCAAAGGTGGTCTTCGTATCCTACGGTGCTCCTGCACGTTCCGTGGAACAACTGATTCACGACCGCCCCTCGGAAAAAATCGGGCACTTACGGCTTAAAATGGTCTGGCCCTTCCCCGAACATGCCCTGGATGAGTTCCCGGAATCACAGACGTTCCTTGTCCCTGAACAGAACCTGGGCCAGATAGCCCGGGAAATCCAGAGGCACACCGACAGATCGGTCGTCTCCCTTCCGAAACTGGGCGGGAACCTTCATTCCCCGGGAGAACTCGGGCAGGCCCTGGAGGGGCACCGATGACCTTTTCCGAATGGTTCCGGGAAGACCGGCTCCCGCACATCTACTGCGCAGGGTGCGGGAACGGGACCGTCATCAACTGCACCCTTGCAGCCGTCGACCAGATGGGATGGAGCAAAGAGGAGACTGTATTTGTCTCGGGGATCGGGTGCTCGTCGCGTGCCCCCGGGTATATCATCACCGACTCCCTCCACACCACGCACGGGAGGGCTCTCGCGTTCGCCACCGGCATCAAACTGGCCAATCCCTCGCTCCACGTCGTCGTCTTCACCGGTGACGGGGATCTCGCAGCGATCGGCGGGAACCACTTCATCCATGCCTGCCGCCGCAACATCGACATCACCACCATCATTTTCAACAACAGCATCTACGGCATGACCGGCGGNNTGACCGTGGTCTGCATGAACAACCAGATCTATGGCATGACCGGCGGGCAGGGCAGCCCCACTACCCCGATAGGGGCTCTCTCCACCACAACACCCTATGGATCCTCGGAGCCGCCCTTCGACCTCTGCGAGCTTGCCGTTGCAGCGGGTGCAAACTATGTCGCCAGGTGGACGTCCTACCACGTGAAAGAGCTCACAAGGGCGGTTCATACCGGGCTCGAAACTCCCGGTCTCTCGTTTATCGAGACCATGGTACAGTGCCCCACGAACTACGGCCGCCGGAACAAGTTCAAGCAGGTGATGGACCAGATCGAATACATGAAATCTCATGCAATCCTTCTCCAGAGGTTGCAACGGATGAAGGAGCAGGGCGAACCGATCCCCGGGGATGCCATCGCCCTCGGGGAGTTCGCGAAAAGGAGCAGGACTGCCATGGGGGTGCCGAAATGAGGCACCAAGTCCGGTTCTCAGGGTTTGGAGGACAGGGAATCATCCTCTCGGCCGTGATCCTTGGCCGGGCCGCAGTGATGTACGATGGCAAATACGCGGTCCAGACCCAGGTATACGGCCCGGAGGCCCGGGGCGGCGCATCGATGAGTGCGGTGATCATCGACGATCAGCCTATCCTCTTTCCGAAAGTCACGAACCCGGATCTCTTCGTAATCATGTCCCAGGAAGGCTTCGAAAAGTACGGAACCCGGGCGGATCCTCATGCGGTCATGCTCCTTGACTCAACCCTTGTCCGATCCCGCCCCGGCTGCAAATTTTTCGAGGTCCCGGCCACCCGCGAGGCCAAGGAGACCCTCGGGAGGGATATCGTGGCAAACATCATCATGCTGGGGGCTACGGTCAGAGCCACAGGGATCGTGAGCGAGAACGCCATGGAAAAAGCGATCCTGGACTCGGTCCCCAAGGGCACGGAGTCTCTCAACATAAAAGCCATGAAGCGCGGATTTGACCTGATCGAGAAGGGAGCGGAACCATGAAACTCCTCGAACACGAAGCAAAAAGCCAATTTTCCAAGTACGGGATCCCGGTGCCGGGAGGCGTCGTGATCCGATCCCAGGAGGAACTGAGTGAAAAGATGAACGAACTTCCGGAGCAGTTTGTCTTAAAAGCCCAGGTGGAGGTCGGAGGACGCGGAAAGGCAGGCGGGATCCTCATGGCCGGACGGTCGGACGGGGTTGCCATCGCCGGGGAACTCTTCAAAAAAGAGATCAAAGGAGTACCCGTGAAAGAGATCCTTGCAGAAGAACGCCTGGAGATACAGCAGGAATTCTACCTCTCCATCGCAGTGGACCGTTCCTCGAAGCAGGCACTCATCCTGTTTGCCGACGCGGGAGGGGTCGAGATCGAAGCGCTGGCAAAGGAACGCCCCGACGCGGTACGGAAAGCATCGCTCCCCCTCCTCATACGGGATGTCCCGGCCTTCATGCTGAGGGATCTCATGGGAAAGGCCCCAAAAGAAGTAGGCAAAATCATCAACCAGCTTTACAGGGTTTTTTGCGAGAAGGATGCAATCCTGGCGGAGATTAATCCCCTGGTCACCACGCCTTCCGGTGTATTTGCCGCGGATGCCAAGCTGATCATCGACGATAACGCATTGGCACGCCAGGGGATCACGCAGAACCGGGATCTCACCGAGCGGGAGCGGGAGGCCGAACGGCACGGGTTCTCGTATGTCGAATTGTCCGGCGATATCGGGGTCATCGGGAACGGGGCCGGGTTAACCATGGCCACCCTCGACCTGATCGAGTACTACGACGGGAGGGCCGCCAATTTTCTCGATGTGGGAGGAGGCGCCGACCAGGAGAGGGTCATGCATGCCGTCAGGCTCGTGGCGGGGGACCCCTCGGTGAAGGTCATCGTGGTGAATCTCCTCGGGGGGATAACCCGTTGCGACGAGGTTGCCAGGGGGGTCATCGCGGCGGGGATCACGCAGCAGGTCATCGTCCGGCTTGCAGGGACCAACGAGGCGGAAGGAAAGCAGATACTGGCCGGCAGCGGTTACCGGATGCTGGACTCCATGGAGCAGGCCGTCAAGGCGGCCGTGGAGGCGGTCCGATGATCTACGGAGACAAACATACCGGGGTCATCGTGCAGGGCGCAACCGGCAAGCAGGGTGCGTTCCACATAGCCCTGATGAACGAGTATGCCCGTCAGGTGGGTGGGAAGGGAGTGGTTGCAGGTGTCACTCCCGGCAAAGCGGGCCAGGAGATCCACGGAGTCCCGGTGTACAACAGCATTCGCGATGCTTTGAAAGATTATGACGCCAGCGCTCAGGTAATCTTCGTCCCAGCGGCTGCAGCGGGCGATTCCATCATGGAGGCCGCCAGCGCGGGCATCTCCCTCGTGGTGGCCATCACCGAACATATCCCCGTACACGACACCATGAGGGCGATCGAGTTCGCCAAGCTCCACGACTGCGCAGTGGTCGGCCCGAACTGCCCCGGTCTTCTCTCACCCGGAGAGATCAAACTCGGGATCATGCCCGTCCACCTCTCTGCCCGGGGGCACATCGGGGTGATCTCCCGAAGCGGTACGCTCACCTACGAGATTGTGGACCAGCTTACAAGAGCGGGCCTCGGCCAGAGCACGATCGTGGGAATCGGGGGAGATCCCGTGATCGGCCAGACATTTTCAGATGTCCTCGCCCGGTTCGAGGACGATCCGCAGACAAAGGCAGCGGTGATCATCGGCGAGGTTGGCGGAGGTCTGGAAGAGGAAGGAGCCCGCTCGACGGATCTCCCGCTCGTCGCCTACATTGCAGGGATCTCGGCCCCGCCTGAGAAGCGGATGGGACATGCAGGGGCGATCATCGAGGGAGGGGAAGGCGATGCACGCTCGAAGATTGCCCGGCTGAAAGCAATCGGAGTACCTGTGGCGTCCCGGCCTTCCGAGGTCCCCCGCCTGATCAGGGAACTGGTATAGCCGGAACCCGGCCACCCCCGGAGGACCCTGGAAACAATTTATGCCAGCAGAGAGAAAAAATGAAGAGTACCTCGAACAGGAGAGAGAATGACAAAATACTCTGATACAGGCACGAACCCTTCCGCGATTGACGAGGAACCGGAAGGTCCCGCACGTTACCTTCAGCCGGGAGAGGAACTCCTGATCCTGACCCCCGACATCCAGATTAAAAAGTTCAGGTTCGACAGCTATCTCACCGATCGCCGCCTATTCCTCATCGACCAGAACGAGAAACGGCCCGGTGTCACCGCCAAGGAGATCCCCCGTCCTTCGATCGTGGATGCATTCGTCGAGCACTCGTCAACCCAGGAGCCGGTTCTCGTCATCTCCATCCGGACATCGGATGATGATATCAGGACCATGAAGATGATATTCGTGCATACGGGGAAAGACCGCGTTGAGGAGGCGGAGGAATGGGTCCACCTGATCCATCGCGGGCAGGACACCGGCACCTCCCAGGGAACCTCCGGCAGTGGCCCCGCAATCGTGACCGCGGCAACTTCCCCTGAGGTCAGATCCCTCTCCGAGACGATGGTCTTCCCGACGCCCAGGAAGCCGGAACCGGTCCCGATCAGTGAACCCGTGAAGCCCCCGGAACCGGATAATACCCGTATCGTCGCAAAGGAGCGATCCGCCGAGCCGCATCCCGTATCCCAGCCCCCGTCCCTATCACAGACCCAGATGCTCTTCTGCCACCATTGCGGACATCGTATCCCCCCGAACGCCAATTTCTGCCCCTACTGCGGAACACGGATGCACGGGAACACCCAGGGCCAGGAGCGCCCTGGACAACTCCCTCCCCAGCCTCCTGCCAGGGCACCGGCTCCTGCGAAAACACCCGATGAGCCCAAGCCTGCCGAGAAGAAGGAGAAGAAGAAGGGTTGGGCTTCAAGGTTATTCGGGAGAAAGTGATTTTTCCTTTTCTTCCGTTCCGTTCATCATCTTTTTTTGATTGAATCGATTAATCGTCGTGGTTCTTCTCCGCGATCACCATCCTTACGCGGGACTCGCGGTGGTAATCGTCGCGGATATCCGTCTCTTCGATCACGGTGAGACCTTCGCGGTCGAGGGCTTCCCTGTATTCCGGGGTCATGAACGGCTGGTCCCGGGTGCGGCTCGCTCCCTTCTCCTCCTCCCCCGACAGCGCCCAGAGTTGGTTTTCCAGTGCAAGGGCCGGATCGGCCGGCTCGTGGCCCATCGACTGGACATTCACGAATATCCCCCCCGGGTTCAGCGCGGCTGAAATGCGGGGTACCATTTCAACCCGTTTTCCACTTGGATTGGACGAGGAGAAGATAAGGTCGTATTCCTTTCCGAATTCGTTTATGAAAAAATTGCCTGGCATGACGAAGACACGTTCCGCCGCATCGTAACCTGCGATGTACTGCTCCGTCAACCGGGTCACATAAGGGAGGTCGAAGACCCACGCCCGAAGGTCCGGATTCGCACCTGCAAGCGCGATAGCATAGAGCCCGTGCCCCCCTCCAAGGTCGATCATCCTTCGGAACGAAGGAAAATCCGGAAGGCGGATAATTTCCCGGACTGTTCGCTGCAGGCGGCCGCACAGGGCATTCTCGGCCATCGCCGGGAGACTCATCTCTCCGAAGAACTTTTCAGTCGGGTAGGTGACGGGGCCCTCCTTCAGGATCCTGGGAAGATTTATCCAGAAATCGCGGGCATGCCTTTCCGTCTTCCCCACGTAACCGGTCTGGTGGTAGGGTGACGAGGAGACGAGATAGAGATCCGCCAGGGGGGTGTTCCGGTATCGCCCGTTTTCTTCTGAAAGGAGCCCGAGACTGGAGAGAAGAGAGCAGAGGGATTCCGTCGCGGTGCTTCCTGTTCCGATCAAATACGCGAGTTCGTCCGGTGTCCTGGGTACGGCGAGGTGATCGAAGAGAGCCAGGGTAACCGCAGCCTGCATGGCAGTGATGTGGGCAAGACCCTGCATCCCACGGTCGATCAGGTTGAACAATGCCCCCGGATCAATCGGCGGTTCGTCGAAAAGTTCCCTTCCTGTTTGCATTCCAATGTCCTCCTTGTTCATCCATCACGTTGTACGGTTATATGCCCTGCGGGAGGGGGCGGGAAGATCCGTCCCCCGGACCACTGACCGGAAAGGAATGATTATCTCTATTCCCGTCGTTTTTTTTAATAGATTAGAAAACTCGTCTCACCGACCGAGGGATTCCCTTGAAGAGAAATATCAAGATCGAAGCACTGCACCAGATCCCGCTGGAACAACAGCAGATCGAGCTCGTGGAACGGAAATGTCTCGGGCACCCGGACAGTCTGGCCGACGGAATTGCCGAGTCGATTTCCAGGGCGCTCTCCATGGCATACCTGGAAGAATTCGGGGCAATCCTGCACCACAACACGGATCAGGGGGAGATCGTTGCCGGGGAATCGATGCCCAAGTATGGCGGCGGCAAAGTCATCAAGCCGGTTTACATCCTCCTGGACGGCAGAGCTACCAGGCATTTCGATGGGACCAATATCCCGACCGACGCCATCGCTGTCGAGACTGCCCGCAAGTACCTCAGGACAACCCTGCCCAACCTGAACCTCGAGCGGGATGTGATCGTGGACTGCCGCCTGGGGACAGGATCCACTGATCTCCGGGACGTGTTCAAGCCCTGCCAGGGAACCGCCCCGCGTGCAAACGATACATCGTTCGGGGTGGGCCATGCCCCCTTCTCAGAGACCGAGACCATCGTCAAGGCGGTGAGTGCCTATATCGACGGGGAATTCAGGCCGCGGCACCCCGTGGTAGGCCAGGACATCAAGATCATGGGGCTTCGCGACGGGAACAGCATCACCCTTACGCTCGGCTGTGCGATGGTGGACCGGTACTGCTCCGGGCTTGCCGAATACATCGAGTGCAAGGATGTCCTCCAGGAGCATATCCTGAAGGTAGCAAAAAAGCATACCAACCGGAACCTGGTGATAGACGTCAACACAGCCGACGATATCGATACAGGGAGTGTGTTCCTTACGGTTACCGGAACTTCCGCAGAGATGGGCGATGACGGATCGGTGGGGAGGGGCAACCGGTGCAACGGGCTGATCACCCCGAACCGTCCCATGAGCATGGAAGCGACGTCAGGTAAAAACCCCATCAACCACATCGGGAAGATCTACAATGTCCTCTCCACCGAGCTTGCGACCGACTGCGTCCATAAAGTGGACGGGATCGAGGAGATCTATATCCGGCTCCTGTCCCAGATAGGCAAGCCCATCGATCAGCCTCTGGTAGCCAGTGTCCAGATTCTGCCGAAGCCCAAGGCAGACATGAAGAAACTGAGTTCGGAAGTGGAGGCCATCGTGAACGAAGGGCTGGCCGACATCACCTGCATCACCGAGAAGATCGTACGTGGCGAGATCAAGACCTTCTGAACAGGAAAAGAAACAGTCCCGACAGGATAAGGGTTCCCCTACCATACGCTTGGCGATCCCAAACAAGGGTCGAATTGCCGTACCGGTCATGGACCTCATGGAAAAGAGCGGGCTCCACCTCATCGACAGCGGGGAACGCCGGCTCATTTCCAGGACGCCCGACGCGAACGTGGAAGTCCTCTTTGCCAGGCCAATCGATATCCCCGAATACGTGGCCAACGGAGCTGCCGACCTCGGGATTACCGGGCACGACATGGTGCTGGAACGGGAAGCAGATGTAGACGAACTTCTGGACCTGCAGATAGGGAAAGCAAGGCTTGCGCTGGCCGTGCGCGAAGACTCTCCTTACCAATCCCCGGAGGACTTAAAGGATGCAAGGGTTGCCACGGAGTTCCCTGTCATCGCCAGGAACTACTTCGAGAAGAAAGGGATTCCAGTAACCCTCGTTCCGGTGAGCGGCGCATGCGAGGCCACCCCCTACCTTGGAATCGCAGAGGCTATCATCGATCTCACCAGCTCGGGAAACACCCTTCGTTCCAACCGGCTCCGGGTGCTCGATATGGTGATCTCCACAAGCACGATGCTGATCTCGAACCGGCAGTCGGGGAAGGAGAAGTCAGCAAAAATCGAAGAGATCGTGGTCGCTCTTGAGAGCGTGGTCCGGGCACGGGGCCAGTGCTACCTGATGATGAACGTCCGTCGATCCTGTCTCGATGAGGTGCAATCGCAACTTCCCGGGCTCTCAGGCCCGACAGTGATGGAGGTTGCCTCCCGTGAGGACCTGGTAGCTGTGCATGCCGTTGTGGAGGAGGAACGGGTCTACCAGCTCATCCACAACTTAAAGCGGGCAGGGGCCAGGGACATCCTCGTGATGTCCATTGAACGGATGATCCAGTGACATGAGAGTCTTTCCCGCGGTAGATATCCTGGGCGGCCAGTGCGTGCAGCTGGTCCAGGGGAAGAGGGAGACGGCCTCCGCGTTTGGAGATCCCCTTAAATGCGCCCGGCGGTGGCTGAACGAGGGCGCTGATACCCTCCACGTCGTGAACCTTGACGGGGCATTCGGCGAAGCAGGCAGGAATGCGGACCTGATCCAGACCCTTATCGAAAAAACCGGCGTGGAAATCCAGCTGGGCGGAGGTATCCGCTCGTTCTCCGATGCGGAAGCCTGGCTGGCGCTCGGCGTGGAGAGGGTGATTCTTGGAACCCTGGCCATCCGGGAACCCGGGGTTCTCACCCTCCTTTCCCGGGAATTCGGGAGCGAGCGGATAATGGCCGGAGTGGATGCCAGGGGCAGCGAGATCGCGATCGAGGGGTGGCAAAAGGGCGGAGGCGATTACCTTGAATGGGCCTCGAAATTTGAAGAGCATGGGGCGGGGTCCCTCCTGTATACCAACGTGGATGTGGAAGGCCTCTGCCAGGGGGTACTCCTGGATCCGGTATCCCGGCTCCTTTCCCGCACCCGGCTTCCGGTTACGGTAGCCGGTGGGATCACGAGCACGGTCGATATCACCGGGCTTAAAAGGCTGGGGGCCTACGGGGTTGTGCTTGGATCGGCCCTTTATTCCGGGAAACTCAGGTTGTCGGATGCACTGGAGGCAAGCAGATGAGAAATGGGAAACAGGAGAGGGAGACGAGAGAGACCTGCATCCGGGTGGCAGTCCACCTTGATGAGGCCGGAGACGTGGAGGTATCCACGGGCATCGCATTCTTTGACCATATGCTCCAGGCCATGGCGAGGCACGGCAGGTTTGGCCTGAACTGCCAGGCCCGCGGGGATCTCGACGTGGATACCCATCATACGATCGAGGACGTCGGCATCGTACTGGGACAGGCTCTCCGGAAAGCTTTCGGCCAGGGTCGCGGGATGACCCGGTTCTCCCATTCCATCGTCCCGATGGACGAGGCCCTGGCAACTGTGGCGCTTGACTGCGGCGGCCGTGGATACCTTGTCTTCGAGGGGGCCTTCGCACATCCGAAAGTGGGGGGGATCGAACGTGAAATATTCGAACATTTCTTTTACAGCCTCTGTATTCACGGCGGCATTACCGCCCACATCCTGTTCCACGGGAAGAACGATCACCACCAGTGTGAAGCGGTCTTCAAGGCATTCGGGATTGCATTGGAGAAGGCAACCCGGATATCAGGAGACCGAAACGAAATCCCGAGCACCAAGGGCACCTTATAACGTTAGGGTCTTCCCGACCAGGCATCTGGTCGATCGTACCCCTGAATATTTTTTCCAGGTTCCCTTCCCATTTTTTTAGCCTGATAGAGTTACAGGGATTAATGAGGTAGGGGGGAATTCGCCGGATTACAAGGGACTCTTCACGTCCTCCCGGTATCCGGAAGGCAAATCCCTCGGGAGACCCTTCAAGGGTTCTTCAAAAAATGGCACGTTGGGATGATTGGAGTGCCTGCGGTCAATAGAGTGGCTGTTGCGCGATTCCTTTCAGTTTTAACAGGGCATCCCGCGCCGCGATGCGAACAAAACAATAATCGTCCGCGCATATGCCGGACAGAGGGCCGATAGCCCTGGCATCTCCCAGTTTCCCGAGGGCAGCGGCTGAAATGAACCGGATGTCCTTGTCCTGATCTGAAAGCATTCCTACAAGTGATTCGTAACACCGCTGATCCCCAATCTCACCCAGAGCATGTGCTGCAGCAATTCTGACCCTTTTATCCTGATCGGAAAGAGCCTGGATGAGAAAGTCAACTGCAGGCTGACCATTCTTACCCATCTCCCTGATCGACTGGACGATTTCCGGCCTGGTTCTTTCGGGACTCCCCGGCAGCTGCCCTGTCATCAGCATCCCCCTAAACCCTCATCCGAGGGCAGGAAGAAGTGGAATCTTTACATTAAAATGAATGTGCCAGACAATAATGCTTGGCATAGTATTATATATTGGATCGCTTTGAAAAGAGTTCAAAACCCTGCTTAACCAAAGGCCGCAAGGAAAAGAGTTGATGCCACCTTGATTGTCGTTTTTGCGTGCAGTGTGACTTTAATTCGGGAAAAGGTGAAGTTTATGCGGACTTCGCCGCAAGCTCCACGTCCTCTTCCTTGATCGTCTTCCGTCCCGCGTGCAGAGCAAGCCTGTTTGCTTCCTTGGTCA
>DAEV01000081.1:54492-59226 GCA_002509495.1 Methanolinea sp. UBA473
TGCAGCAATAGGTAAATCTGCCATTGTATTTTACCTCAATTCAAAAAATGTATCAGGAAATATTTAAAGATATCGGGATTTCTGTCTAATTTGCACCCCATTGCCGCATTCGCGAATAAAGTGCTTGGATTGGATCCGCATCTCTCCTGGATTAAAAAATACACAAAAATACTGATTTAATCGATTATTTTTAAGAACGCCCGATGAATAATTGATTATAGGTCTTTTCGCAGAGAATCTGCTAGTAGAATTGCATTCATATAATCTGGCGAGGCGCGCGAAGTATCCACAAAGATTCTGTCGATATTTAGCACAGGTGCGCCATGTCCGTGACCCGATCCCAAAAAGATGAGTGTACGAAAGATCAAATTGCCCGAGATGCCGTCAGGTGCGATAATTACTCCACACTCCTTCACTGCATCCTCGATAAGGATCTCGAAATGGCGGGCACCGGTCAGCCTTGCAACCAGCTCTGCCTGGGCCATGCTCTCATCCACACGCGTGTGACGTCCTGCATCTCCAAGCCTGCCCCCTGAAAGGACTGCCACGGCGGGTGGAAGACCAAACCTCCCTGCCATCTCCCGGAGCTTTTCCACGAGAGCCACTTTCTCGCCTGTTGTCCACCCCTCGTCCACGCCGACCGGGGCCAGAAAAAACTTCCTCCCGTCCGCTGTCTCCAGGAGCGCGGCACGTTCCAGGTGTTCCACTCCCGAGACGGCTTTAAGGGCGGTGAGCGTCGAATTGGAGGGCAGTGTCCCCCTGACCGCAGCTCCCAGGCTGCCGGAATAGAGATCCCGTACAAGCTCCCGTTCAGGCTCGGCGGTCTCCCGGAGGGCCGCAGTGGTGGTCAGCCCGGAAAGGATGCCGGGATGGCCGTAGCAGACCATCCTTGATCCCAGTCCGCTCTTTTCCACGCTGGATACTACTTTGTCGGGATCTCCTGCGATACCGATCCCGATCGTGTCAGGGGCATGAACCATCGTCTGAAAAGAGCCTCATGATCCCGTTTTTCGAAAAGTCGAAGACGGATGTATTCTCCGAAGCGAGGGCAAGCCTGAGATCCCGGCTGCCGTCCACGGTCCCGACAGCCCTGGCAGTCATTCCGACGGCGGCGAACCTGCGGCTGATCTCATCGACGTTCTTCTCCGGGGCGGTCAGGACGAATCCCATTCCAGGGTAGATGCGGACCCATTGCTCGAATGAGAGATTGTTGCGGGAGAGGTCGGGGGTGGGAAGTGCATCCATGGCAATCGTTGCGCCTTTTCCACTCACCTCCAGGAGCATTCCGAGAGTGCCGATTACGCCGGGATTGCTGATATCCTTGCCGGCGGTGACCAGATGGTCCTTTCCAAGTCCCTCCAGGACCCGTATCTGTGACCGGACGGCCATTGGGCTCTTCATAGTTACGGAGTCCCAGTTCAGGATGCAGGAGGGATGGACTCTCCCGGAGAGATCCACGGCCACAATAACCCGGTCCCCCACCTGCGCCGTATGCGAATAGATCACCGCATCCTTCCCGGCGATACCGAGGATCGCGACGTCGATCACGCTGTAGGGGGTATCCGGGTGCAGGTGGCCGCCGACGATTGGTACACCGAACTGGAGGGACGCATCGTGCATCCCGTCGATGACCAGTTTCTGGATCTTCCGGTCGGAGATAGAAAAGACGTCCACCATGGCAAGCGGGCGTCCTCCCATAGCCGCAATGTCATGGACGTTGACGAGCACCGAACAATACCCGGCCCAGTAGGGATCGGCCTCCATCAGCCTGCTCCAGATACCGTCTGCGGCCAGGAGGAGGGCTTCATCCCCATGTTCTATGACCGCTGCATCCTCCCCGAACGAGGCCAGAACTCCCGGAGAATCGATACGGATGGCCCTTACCATCTCGCCGATAGCCTGTTTCCTCCGGACACCCTCGTACTCCCTCACCACAGAGGCGATCTGCGCCGTGGAAATGCCGTTCAGTTCCATAGAACACCAGATAATAGATTGCTAGTAACCATTTGAGATCATCAGTGATAATTTATTTGATACAGGGTTGATTGGTGATCAATGGATTGGGCGGAGAAATACCGTCCCACGCATCTCGATGAAGTGGTGGGCAACAGTACCATCCTGCGCCAGATGTTCGAGTGGGCGAAATCGTGGAGCCGTGAGAGCCGACCGCTGCTCCTCTACGGGAAACCCGGGACCGGGAAGACTTCCAGTGCCCATGCCCTTGCAAACGATCTGCAGTGGGAGGTGATCGAGCTGAATGCAAGCGACCAGAGGACCAAGGCCGTCATTGACAGGGTCGCAGGCACGGGCAGCACCACCGCAAGCCTCACGGGCGCCTCCCGGAAACTCATCCTTCTCGATGAAGCGGACAATCTCCAGGGAACCGCGGATAGGGGTGGTGCAAAGGCAATCCTGGATCTGATCAGGGGATCCCGCCAACCGATCATCCTGATCGCCAACGATCTGTATGCTATTCCCGGGGAGATCCGATCCCGTTGCCTTCCCCTTCAGTTTAAAGCCCTGCAGGCGAGAAGCATCGCCCCGCGCCTCCGGTTCATCTGCTCTTCCGAGGGGATCCGGTGCAGCGAAGAAGCCCTGCACCAGATCGCCGAATCCGCCCGGGGGGATATGAGATCAGCCGTGACCATGCTCTATGCTTCCGCTGCAGGACGGCAGCGCCTGGAGAACGGGGAACTCCGGATCTCGAACAAGGACCAGAGGGCGTCCGTCTTTGACCTCATCAGCAGCCTGTACGGAACAACACAGGGCGAGGATCTCCTCCGGGTATCCTATGAGGTAAATGAAACCCCTGATACCCTGATCCAGTGGGTGGAAGGGAACCTCTCAGGGATCCACTCCGTACCGGAACTCGACGAGGCGTACCAGCCGCTTTCACGCGCCGACGAATATATCGGGTATACGTACCGGCAGCAATACCATACACTCTGGCGGTACGCCACCTCGGTTGCCCTGCTCGGCGTCTCGCGCGTAACAAGGGGAAAGGGGATCCATGCCCGGATTTCCCCCCCCGAACGATGGAGGCGGATGGGTTCCTACCAGAAACAGAAGTCGGTGAGATCGAGCATGCTCCGGAAGGTCTCGTCCGCGGTGCACATGCCAAGAACTACACTCCAGGAATCCTACCTGACCCCTTTCAGTATCCTGATCGACCGGGATCCGCTTCCCTATGCCAGGGAGTTCCGCCTTGACGCGGATGAACTGAACCTCTTCCTCCACGACCGTGCCCGGGCCCAGACCGTGGAGAAAACCCTGGCGGCAGAGGAGAAGGAGAAAGAGATCCGGAGAGACAAGGAAACTGCTGCGAAGGGAAAGAAGAAGGTCGCTCCTGCTCCTCAAAAAGAACTGCCTGCCCCTTCGGAGCCTGATACTTCCAGGATGGACGAGGCTCCGGTGGAAAAAGCGGATGACCGGAGCCAGAAGACCCTGTTCGACGGGTTCTAGACGGAATGGTACTTGTGGAGAACGACCCCGCAATCGATCCGCTCTCCCCCCGTTCCATAGCATTCGAAGCCCAGGTGGTACACGAGGAGGTCGCAGCCGATCTCCCGGGCAAGAGAGATCATGGCCGGGATCATCTCCTCCGCAGGCCGTATTGCATACACCAGGTCACAGCCCCGGTAGAGCGGGAAATCCGGCGAGAAGACATCGTCCCTGCAGATTGTAAGGCCTGGCACCCGCGGGACCGGCTTTACATCCGTGCAGAAGACCGCAACACCCGCCTGCCGGATGAGAAGCGCAGCATCGGGATTCTCCCCGATCCCGATCTCTGCCGCCCGTTTGTAATTCCGGGCTATATACCCGGCGATGCACTTCTCAATACGTTTATACTCGCTCATTCCCATGATATATGAAGAAATGGATGTGCTTATTTTTTGGGATGAGGCAGCGCCTGCGGGATTCCAGAGACCTCTTGTCAGGGCCCTGTCGGCACTCCTCCCGATGCCGGTCCGCTTCTGTGAAAGCCCCCTCCTACTGAATGGCTTCATCGGTTCCAGGCGCCAGACAGACGCATCGGTCCTCCTGGATTCCCTGGATCTCCACAAACGGCGGACCCGACTCAAGGATCTCCTCCTTTTAATCGTTTCCGCGGACCTCTGCCGCAGGAATGACGAGTTCCTCTTCGGCCTGGCCCGGCCCGACACGGGAACGGCGGTCGTCTCTTCCGCGAGGTTCGGGAACGAGTATTACGGCCTCCCCCGCGAGGATGATGCGCTGATCGACAGGCTGGCCAAGGAATCGGCGCACGAAACAGGCCACCTCCTGGGATTGGACCATTGCAGGAACAGGGAATGCATCATGTACAATCCCCTGACCCTTGAGGACCTTGACCGGAAGAGAAGGGGATTCTGCCCTGCCTGCAAAAAACTTCTGGATGCAGCAACGGGTATCTGAACGATCGAACAACCGTTTCCCACCCAGGTGAACCGGTTTCACGCCATGGGAAATAGTCCCGGGGCAACGTGCATTGAGTTCCGGAATGTCGCCTCACCTCGCGTCAAATACGCAGGATCCGGGGGATGAAAATTCTAAAAAAGGCCTGTCCGGGGCGTGAAAAAAACATCCGATTTCAATCGGGGCACAAGAATTCAGGATCATGAAAATGTCGAAGCCATTTTCAAAGAAAACCCTATGATTCCTTCGGGACGCATGCATCCAGATTCATGAAAATGCCGGAGGCATTTTCATAGTAACCGCCCATGACCGCCGTGCGGT
>DAEV01000010.1:0-23129 GCA_002509495.1 Methanolinea sp. UBA473
GAGAGCCATGACAGAGCTTTTAACCATCGCTGCAAGCTGACATAATTGAACATGACCTCTTGATCCGACCTATTCGCGATTTGCTGTTGAACGTAGGGCATTATTTCCGGGTGCAATGGGACCAGATGTTCCATGCGTATCTTATCCTGACTCGCCTCTACTTTCAATACAGGATGTGGTTGGGACAATGCCTCCCTGAATTGACCTACAGTTAATCTCGATACCGTAATGGGTCTCTGTCCGCTATAGGCGAGGAATAGCACTTGGGTAAGGTAATTCATCCTCTTGGGCTCTGGAAGGTCTCTATCGCCTTCTATCGCGGTGACAATTGATCGGATATCCTCAATGGTGATTACCCTCGATGTGAGTAACTTTACGGTCTTCCTATTCTTCGGTTTTTCAAATAACGAATGATAGGACAATAAACGCGCGTCCATCCTTGACTTATAGAGATACATCAGGAATAATCGGGTATATACAAAACATTTGTGAACCGCTGAATGGCTTGGATATCTTGAAATAAAAAATTCCGCTAAGTTTTGAAGAGATAGGGGGTCTATCCTTCCGTTTAACTGTTCCCAGATATAGCCGGTTATCTGACGTATCACCTGGGTAGATCCCTTCGATAATCCGTTGGATTTGGATTTTAAAAATAAATTCAGTTCTTCTTTGGAAAAGGGGACACTCTGATCTCTTCTCGTTGGTCCTTCCCCTTGGCGGTCAATCACCGAAATCTGAAAATCAGATTGAGGCAGCGTATTTTCTGAAAATACGCGAGCACAGACTTTGGATCCGGCGACGGCGGTTNNGGTTCGAATCCGCCCGGGGGTATTTCGTTTTTTCCCGGACTTCCAATAGGATAAGCCGTGTCCCGGCAGATCCAGGATGTGTTCGTTCCGGTTGAACTAAAGGTAAAAAAAGAATCAGCGAACACTCTTGAATTGTGGTCTTTGTGATCCAACCGACAATTGTAACGTGGATCCTGATCGTCTTCGGGTTTGTTACCTGCGGACCGCTTTTCTATGCCCAGGGAATCATGATCCTTCGTCCGCAGAGCAGAGCCGCGAAAGACCTGGTGGTCGGGAAGGACATGGACTGGCGCGACAGGACTCATTTCACCTCATCTGTGGGAGGGGCGTTTGCGGACTGGATCGTCGTGGCGCCCCTGCTGGTCACCGGGACGATCGGGGTCCTTTTAGGCACCGTCTGGGGGTACCTGCTGTACGCCGCTTCGGGAGCCATCATGCTGTATATCAACGTCATCCTCTGGTTCCAGGAGAAGGAGTACGTCTATCCTGTTACCGGACCACTGGCCTACTACACGTATTACTGGGGTGATTTTATGTACTGGGGGACGGCAGCGGTCATGTATGCACTGCCCGGGTCAATGGGGTCAATTTTTAATCGGGGAGATGGAACAGGGAACGTGAATTGAGGAGCGGGAAAACAGAATGGATCAGATCTTGCTCTATGCGGGGATCATCACCGGTGTGCTCGTCCTCGTGGTGGGATTCGGGTTCCACTGGATCGGGCAGTTGATCTCCCTCACTGACAGGGAACTGGCCGTCCGGATCGGGATCTGGGAGAAGGAGATGCCACCGGAATACGGGGTGTAGGAGAATGCGATGGCCGTGGCGGATGTCGCGATCGGCTGGATTTACGGGATTGCCGGGGCGGGCCTTGTCCTTTCTGCCTCGTGGGGCTTCCGGCTGGCGTGGGTCCCCGGGATCGTCCTGATCTACCACAGCATCAGTTTCCGGTGCTGGACCGCGAACCAGAGGAAGGCGGGCCACCCGCTTCAATTTACAAGGGAACCTGCGAGGACCGGGTGGTTTGCGGCGAACTTCATCACCGGGGCGCTCGCGGTTCTCGTTGCCTGGACCGCGGGCTGATAAATTTGTTGTCAGGGTTTCCAGGACAGGAGCCTGGCATGGGGATAAGGCGGCAACCCCCATAGGGATAAATTCACGGACCCTCCAGAATTAGTCTATGGCGAATGGCGATCGTGACACAGTCCGCCTCCTGTATTTTTTCGCATCCATGGTTCCGCCGGCCCTGATCGCCCTCTTTTATATCGGCGGGTTCGGGAGAACCGTCATCTTCTGGGACGAATGGAGGATGGTGGGCCTCTACGAGAAGATGGAGACCGGGGTCCTTACCTTCGGAGACCTCTTCGCCCAGCTCAACGAGCACAGGTTGCTCTTTCCCAGGATGATCCTGCTGGGGATCGAACATCTCACGCAGTTCAATACGACCGCCGAAATGTACTGCTCCTGGGCCGTGATGTGCGCAATTCTCGGTGTCGCCTTCCTGATGTGGCGTGATACGTTCGGGACGTCCGGAAGGTCCCTCCTGTATTTTCTCCCCGTCCCCTGGCTTGTATTCTCCCTCCGGCAGTGGGAAAACCTCCTGTTCGGGTTCCAGCTGGTATATTACTTCTTTGTGCTGACCGTGATCCTCGCACTGTATTTCCTGAACCGCACCGACCGCGTTTCCGGGGCCATTGCGATCGCATTCGCGGGGATCGCCTCATTCTCCAACCTCCTGGGCCTGCTGGTATGGCCGGCAGGTCTCCTCCTCATCGTCCTCAATAAGAAAGGTAAGGCATGGATCTCCGCCTGGATCTCTGCCGCACTGGTCTGTATCGTCCTGTATTTTTACGGGTGGCAGAGGGTAGGGCAACCAAGGGTCCTGTATTTTGCAGAGCGTCCTCTCGATGCGGCTGCTTACTTTACCGCCGCCCTCGGATCTCCCCTGGGCATGGGGCCCTGGGTGAGCGGCCTTTTCCTTCTCTCCGTCGTCCTCGGGGTGTTCATCGGGATCGCCAGCATCGTACTCGTGGTTTCGCTGGCACGATCCCGCCGGATCCCCCGGCATGCTCTCTGGATCTCGCTCCTCGCGTTCGGGTTCGGCGCCGCCCTCGTGCTCGCGGCAGGCCGGGGAGGATACGGCGTCGACCAGGCGGTCAGCTCCCGGTATGTCACCTACCTCCTCCCGGGGATCCTTGCGTTCTATGTCCTCTGCTGCATCTGCCACCAGGAAAAGGTCCCCCAACTCATCCCGGAATCTCTCCTCTTCCGGGGCGTCGTGATCGTGCTGATCCTCGGGCTGTCCGCCGGAATGATCGAGGGGGTCGTAATGGGATACAAAATACGGCAGGAACGGGATGAGATGAGCTGCGTGCTGCTGGATTACAGGAATGCCGATGATACGCACCTTGCACGGCTCTACCTCTCTCCCTCCTACGTGAGACAGAATGCGGCCATTCTTGAACGGTACAGGATCAATGTATTTTTCCCCGGGGAAGAGGCGGCAATTCGCCGCACGTGCGAATCCGGATCGGATCCGGAGGAGGATTTTAACCGGAACGTAATTGGGTTCAGGGACCGGGTGAACAGTTCCATCCACAGGCTGTTTCCCGGCTGACCCCATAGAAATATAAATCCTGCACGCTCCCAGTCTTTCACGAGGTGTCAGGATGAGACAACCCGTCGATCCCGATCAAGTGTACCGGGATTTACCGCCGGATAGGATCCCCTGGAATATCGAAACCCCCCCGGAGGCGCTCGTCGAACTGGTCCGGAGCGGGAGAGTTGCCCCCTGCAGGGCCATCGATCTCGGGTGCGGTGCCGGCAACTATGCGGTCTGGCTTGCGGCGTCCGGGTTCGATGTCACGGGTGTCGACAGCTCTCCGGCGGCACTCCGGTTCGCACGGGAGAATGCGGAGAAACGCGGGGTTGCGTGCACGTTCATCCTGGCCGATCTCCTGGGCGACATGAGGGAAGTGACCGGGACGTTTGACTTCGCGTTTGACTGGGAAGTCCTGCACCACATCTTTCCTGCGGATCGGGACACCTATGCAGGGAACGTGTACCGTCTCCTGGACCCCGGAGCGACCTACCTCTCCGTTTCATTCTCGGAAGCGGACCCCCAGTTCGGCGGGAGGGGCAAGTACCGGGAGACCCCCCTCGGGACGGTGCTCTACTTCTCGTCCGAATCCGAGCTGGAAACGCTGTTGTCCCCGTATTTCCAGCTGGAGGAATGCAGGACCATCCGGATCCGGGGAAAATCCGGCCCGCACTGTGCGGTATATGTCCTGGCGATCCGACGCGGGTGAACATGGGAAAAATCCCCGGTATCTCCGGGAATCCTGGCCGGAACGATCAGTCCGCGCCTGCTTCCTTCGTCCTGCAGAATTCCTCTGCCCGCGGCCCGGGAGTGATGTCGTCCAGGATGACCTGGGCTCCCTTCACCGAACCGTTTTTCAGCAGTGGGGAGATATGCAGCCTGAACCGGGCAGTTTTCCCCCACTTTGAGGTATATTCTGCCTCTTTCGTCCGTACCGGCACCCCTGTCTCCAGGGTTTTCCTGAGTCCTTCCGCGAAGCCGACCTCAACCAGCGGCGGGAACCTCAGCAGGTTGATCTCGCGGGTCTTCTCCTCCCCAGGAGACCCGAGCAACTCCAGCATCTTCTGGTTCAGGTACGTGATCTGCCCTGCCCTGTCGCAGGTGAGGATGCCCACGGGGGCGGTTTCGGCCAGTGTCCGGTAATTCTCCTCGCTCTCGCGGAGTGCCGCTTCTGCGTTCCTGCGCTTGGTGATATCATGGACGATGATACTGATCATCCGGCTGCCGGCCCTGTCGATGAATACACCGGATGACAGCTCGCAGGGTATCTTCGTTCCGTTTTTATGGACGAAGTCCATCTCGCCCCGGCCTTTCCAGGCCCTCCTCCGTTCCTCCAGCCCGATCAGGAAGCGCGGGGCTGTCCGGTCGACGATAAGGTCCCTGCCACCTTTACAGATCTCTTCTTCCGTGTATCCCAGGAGCTGGCATGCCGCAGGATTTGCTGCGAGTATCCTTCCGTCCGTCGTGGCCAGGAACACCGCATCGAGGCTGTGTTCGAAGAGCGAGCGGAATTTTGCCTCGCTTTCCTCGAGCACCCGTTCCGAACGCTTCTTCTCCGTCACGTCGCGGATCGTCCCGGTAAAGGCCTTTACGGAACCGTCGGGGTTTTTTACCGGGACTGCAGTAACGAGGGCATCGATGATCGTCCCATCCCTTTTTCTCCCCTGCAGCGGGAATTCTCTGACGTATCCCATTCGAACCACGAGATCCTGGAACGGCGAACGATCCCCTTCGGATGCATACACGGCGGGAACCGGGACGTGTAAAAATTCTTCCCGGCTCTCGTACCCGAGCAGTTCCAGGATGGCGTCGTTGAAATCGATCCACTTCCCGTCCGCCGAGCAGATGTACACGGCGTCCCTGCTGGTAGTAAAAAATTCCCGGTACCTGGTCTCGCTCTCCAGGAGCGCATCCTGCAGCCTTTTTCGCTCGACCGCCCTCCGGATCATGTTCTGCAGTTCGGCGAACACAGGCAGCATCTCGATCCCTTTCTGGAGGTAGTAGTCGGCCCCGTTGTTCAGTGCGTCGATCGCAACCTTTTCCCTGCCCCGGCCGGTGAAAATAATGAACGGGAGGCGGGGGTGCATGTCCCGGACGTTCTTTAAAAATTCGATCCCGTCCATCCCCGGCATCTGGAAGTCGGATACGACGGCATCATACCCGGTCCCCCTCAGAATTTTCAATGCGTCGTTTGCCGATTCGCACGGGTCCACCCTGAATTCCCCCGTTTTTTCCAGCTGGAGCTGCACGAGGTCCAGCAGATCCGGCTCGTCATCGACGTAGAGGACAGAGATCACACATCATTGATTACCGCGGTGGATGTAAAAAACGTACTCCAGTTATGCTGCCCCTGTGGGGATCCGGCGAGGCTGAAATCGGGAGGATCCCGACAATCCGGATCTCTTACCTGCACGAGAGGGCGAGGGTTCTCCGGGACGTGAGATCCCCCCTGGCTGCGGATCGAAATCCAAGCACTGCGGTGGACCCTCTGGCCAGTTCTCCAATAATGGTCCTATTTCCGCATGGAACAAAGAAGAGCCGGCAGGAAAGGAACCCTTGGCCGGAAGGGCTTCCTTATATACCGGGGCAGAACAGTTCTTGTTAGTCGCAGGGAAGTACCCTCCTTGAATCCGATGGATCCGGTCATGTTCTTTAGAAAAAGCCTGAAAAATCGCGGTGAACGAACGGACCTGGCGGGTCTTTCGAAGTCAGGACCGTACACGAGGGGGAAGGATATGAGACACGAACAGATCCTGATGTCATCCGGTACCGGGCCCTGCAGGCACCAGCCCGGTTGCAGATCCAGGCAGGGAGCGGTAGGATGAATCCTGAAGAAATTCTCACGGTTGCAGTGATCGATGACGTCCATAAGACCGACACTCCCGAGGGGAGGGCCCTCCAGCGGGTGATCTCGGGGCTCCGCGATTCGGGGCTCCGCGTGGAGGTGGCGGCCTCCCCTGCGGATGCCCGCACCACGTACTCCTCCCTCCCGGGGCTGGACTGCATCCTGATCAACTGGAACCTCCGGGGGGAGGGTGCGTCGGCCTACCCCACCCCCGTGGAACTGGTCCGGGAAATCCGGAAGAGGAACGAGGATATCCCAATTTTCCTCATGGGGGAGCCCCCCACCGCCCCCCCGGTCACCCTCTCGATGGAGATGCTCCGCGAGATCAACGAGTATATCTGGGTGATGGAGGATACTCCCGAGTTCATCGCAGGCCGGATCGATGCCGCGGCCAGGCGTTACCGTGAAGGGATCCTCCCCCCGTTCTTCTCGGAACTGGTGAACTTCTCCCGGGACTACGAGTACTCCTGGCATACCCCGGGCCATACCGGGGGGACGGCGTTCCGGAAGTCCCCTGCCGGGCGGGCGTTCCATTCCTTCTTTGGCGGGCAGCTCTTCCGTTCCGACCTTTCCATCTCGGTGGCGGAGCTCGGGTCCCTTCTCGATCACTCCGGGCCCGTGGGAGCCGCGGAACGGTATGCGGCCCGGGTTTTCGGCGCAGACCACACCTACTTCGTGACCAACGGCACATCCACGGCGAACAAGATCGTATTTTCTGCCAGCGTGAGCGAGGGGGACATCGTCCTCGTAGACCGTAACAGCCATAAATCGGTGGAGCATGCCCTCATCCTCACCCGTTCCATCCCGGTCTACCTGGTCCCCACCAGGAACCGGTACGGGATCATAGGGCCCATCCGGCCCTGCGAAATGACGCCGGACGCGGTACAGAGGAAGATTGAGTCATCCCCGCTCCTCCGGTATGCGCAGGACCGGAGGCCGGTGCAGGCGGTGATCACCAACTCCACGTACGACGGGCTCTGTTACCGTGCCGTCCGGGTGGAGGAACTCCTGGGCGGGAGCGTGGACCGGATCCTTTACGACGAGGCATGGTACGGGTACGCGAGATTCAATCCCCTGTACCGGGACCGGTTCGGCATGAGGGACGGAACGCGCTCCTCCGACGGGCCCACCATCTATGCAACCCAGTCCACCCACAAGCTGCTTGCAGCCCTCTCCCAGGCGTCCATGATCCACGTCCGGAACGGGCGGGCCCCGATCGAACATGGACGGTTCAACGAGGCGTTCATGATGCATACCTCCACCTCGCCCCTGTACGCCATCATCGCCTCCCTCGACGTCTCGTCGAAGATGATGGAGGGGGCCTCGGGAAGGGTCCTCACCACCGAGAGCATCGAGGAGGCGATCCGGTTCCGCAGGACCATGGCACGGATCGGGCGGGAGATCGCCCGGACGAATCCCGGGGACTGGTGGTTTTCGATGTGGCAGCCGGAGGAGGTGACCGATCCGGTGTCCGGGAAGAAGATCCCGTTTGCGGACGCCCATATGGAGACGCTCCGGGACAATCCCCCGGCCTGGGTCCTGCACCCCGGAGAGACCTGGCACGGGTTCCCGGATCTCGAGGAGGACTACTGTATGCTCGATCCCATCAAGGTAACGGTGCTTACCCCCGGAGTCCGGGAGGACGGTAGTATCGCCGATTTAGGGATCCCGGCCGTGGTGGTGGATAAATTCCTTACCTCCCGCGGGATCATCACCGAGAAATGCGGGGATTACAATATCCTCTTCCTCTTCTCCATGGGGATCACCAAGGGGAAGTGGGGGACACTCATCACCGAATTTTTCGAGTTCAAGCGCCTCTTTGACGAGAACTCCCTCCTCGAAGAGGTATTGCCCGAACTGGTCCGCGACTTCCCTGCCCGGTACGTCGGGATGACCCTCCCGGGCCTCGCCGCGGAGATGCACGGATTCATGCGGGATCATCGCCAGGCAACCCTCCTTTTATCGGCATTCTCCCGTCTCCCCGAGCCGGTCATCCCCGGAGGGGAGGCCTACAGGCGCCTGGTACGCGGGCAGGTCGAGCGGGTCCCGGTTGCGGAGATGGGCAACCGGATCGTGGCCACCGGTGTCGTACCCTATCCCCCGGGGATCCCCCTCCTCCTCCCCGGGGAGCGGGCGGGAGAAAGGGACGGGCCTGTCCTCCAGTATCTCCTGGCATTGCAGGAGTTCGACGACCATTTCCCGGGATTCTCCCATGAAATCCATGGCGTCAGGGAGATCGACGGGAGATATCATATTTACTGCATAAAAGAGGAATCCCGGTGAACCGGGAAGAAAATCGCCGGAGGGAAGGGCGTCGCAGTCCCTCCGCAGATCCGGGGCTTTCCCCCCCGGTCCCGTTTCAGTACCCCGTCGCGTAGTACCAGCCGTTCTCCTCTTTCACGTGCACAGGAACCGCAAAAAGGCGGCCGATGGTTTCGTCGGTAAGGATCTCCCGTTTGGGGCCGTCCTTCCAGAACCTTCCCTCTTTCATCAGGATGACCCTCGGGATCTCGGGGATGATATCGTGGAGGTTGTGGGTCACCATGAGGATCGCGGTACCCGACTGGGCGATCCTGCGGAGGGTGTTCCGGAACGTGTGAAGGGCGTGGAGGTCGAGGCTGTTGGTCGGCTCGTCGAGCAGGAGGGCCTTTGGATCATGGACGAGCGCCCTTCCGATGAGGAAACGCCTGGCCTCGCCGGAGGACATCGAATCCATGGTGCGGTCCCGCAGGTGAGAGATCTCGAGGAATTCCAGGATTTCGTCCGTCTTCTCCTTCATTTCGCAGGTGATCTCCCGGTTGAAAAGCCCGATGCTGGAGAAGAACCCGGACAGGACGACCTCTTCCCCCGACATCTCCTGCATGAAGGTATACTGGAGGTCGTTTGAGACCACCCCCAGCAGGGGCCGGAGATCGAAGACGTGCCAGATCTCACGGCCCCAGATCCGGAAGACGACAGTGTCGTGCCCGGAAACCGGATAATATTCCCTGGTGATTGCTTTGATCAGCGAGGACTTCCCGGCCCCGTTGGGCCCGAGGATCGCGATATTCTCGCCTTCGGCGATCGTAACCGAGATCGAGTCCAGGAGAGTTGTTCCCCCTTTTACCACGGTGACATTCCGGAATTCCAGAAGCGGGTCAGGACCTGTTGTGGGCGACAGCGGTGTTCATCTCCGGCGGACACAACCGGTGTTCCGGCCGCGTCCGAATCCAGTACAAGAGCTGCCAGGGACATCCTATAACCTTGTGGTAGCGGTGGTGGATTCAGGCTCCGGGGGCACACCCGATCTTTTCCAGCACCTCGGCCGCC
The DNA here is from genome assembly GCA_002509495.1 of Methanolinea sp. UBA473. Classification (GTDB taxonomy): domain Archaea; phylum Halobacteriota; class Methanomicrobia; order Methanomicrobiales; family Methanospirillaceae; genus Methanolinea_A. The sequence continues at coordinate 9,563 of DAEV01000010.1, forward strand.
GCGGAAGTCAGCCTGTACGTCACGCACTTTCCTTCCTTTTCGATCGAAACGAGCCTGGCATCGCAGAGGTTCCTCATGTGCCAGGAGACCGTCGACCCCGTAGTCTTCATCCATCGGGCGATATCCCCCCTCGATGCATCCGGGGAACCCGAGAGATATTCGCAAATGGAGAAATTGGACCCGGTGCGTAACCGGGCGATCGCGTCCATTTCGGAAGGGGAGAACCTCCCTCCATTCTCGAAATAGCACCTCCTCCGGTTCCCGGAGAACGCGACCACGAGCCGTTCGCGGCGGAGGATCCCCAGGTGATATTCGAGTGTTCCGCGGTTGACCGGCACACCGCGTTCGATCTCGGTGAATCCTGCGCCCGGGTGTGCCACGATGTAGGCGCGGATCGATGCGCGGCACTCGTTCTCGAGGACACGCTCCTTTCGGATCCGCCGGAAGTTCAGGACGAGGATCCCGGCACAGGAGACGAGGATCTCGATCGGTACCAGGCAGAAAGGCAAAAATATCGCGACAAGGACCAGGAGCGCTGGAACGGGCGGCACCTGCCATGGTTCGATCGGGACAGGCGCCTTCGGCTCTCCCGTCGGAGCGTTGTCCATCCAGGGAAGAACGGAATACTCCCGGGGCAACGCCGGAACGGAGCAGACAAGGACCGCACAACAGATCGCAGTGATGAGAAGAAACCGCCAATTCACCATGAATACCCCGATTCCCCACGGTCCCCGGAAAGGGCGCCTGAAAGGAAGTGGGGGCGTCATCATAAAAATGTTCTGTGAGAACACTCCACCGGAGGGGATCGCCGGCGCAACAGGACGAAGGCTCTCACAGAAATCCCTTATACGCACTCTTCGAATGTGCAGATCGGATCAGAATCGATATGGACGTGAAGAGATGACCATTCAACGAACCCTGATGCACAGACCCTTGATCCTCCTGTTCCTGGCGGGACTGGTGTTCCTCCTTCCCGGTACGGTATCCGGAGCGGACACGATCACCATCGACCCGGTTCCTGCAAATCCAGAGACAGGGTCGATCATCACGATCACCGGCACGACCCAGCTGCCGGAGGGAACGGATCTTGACTATGAATTCTTCTCCGGGGGTCCCGGGACCGGTGAGGCGGGATACGGCGAGCACTCGGGCGTGGAGGGGACAAATCCGGTCCAGGAGGGATCGGCCGGCAGGGTCTGGGCCGTGGGGATCCTGACCGAAGGATATTCTCCGGGAGAGTATATCTTCCGGATCGGATCCCGTGGAACCAATGAGACGGTCTCGGCCCATGTTGTCCTTGCCAGGGGGACGCCGGCGATTGCACCGGAACCTTCCCCTACGGCAGGGGCCCCCGGAATCGCGTCGCCCTACTACTCATCTCCCGGAGCGGAGTTCGATGTGGAGATACGCCCCGATCTGAGTGCCAGGCAGAACCGGGTGGCGAAAGGAAGCACCCTTGCGGTGACAGGCACCGCGACGCCGGGCAGCAGGATCGGTATCTGGATCCTGGGCGGTTTTCCGTCGGACGGGTACAGGACGTCTGCCACGGTCCCCGTAGAGGGTTCCGGAGCATTCCACTACGTCCTTCCCGGGAATGATACCGTCACCCTCCGGTCCGGCCAGTATTTCCTCTACGTGGTCGACGGAGGAGCGGGCCTGGTGGAACCCGGGGATCCGGAAGCGTTCCCGTCCGCCGGCGCCCTTGAGACAGGACTGAATGCTCACGAACAGGAAAATCCCTACAAGGCATTCATGCTGCTCCTGGAGGAACCGGCAATCAGGATCGGGGAGATCCCGGAATCCAGTTCCGGGACCCCGCTGGAGATCGGAGGGACAACGAACCTGGCTGCCGGGACGGTCCTGACCCTCGATCTTATCCCCCCGGATGCCGATCGCCTGCAGCAGCCGGCATTCACCCTTCCCGGCATCGTCGTGGAGGATGGTGAAGGAGGAAACGGGGTGTGGCATGCGAGCGTTGAGACTGCAAGCCTCCCTCCTGGGGAATACGTAGCGAAGGTATCCGGCGGCCGGGCAGAGGCAGCGACGATTCTGAACCTCTACGACGATCTGTACCGCGTTGCCAGCCCGCAGGACGGAGACCTTACGGTAACGACCTACCGCGTGGACCCCGGGACAAAGACCGTCGACACGATGACCGCACCGGGCGGGAAGGGCATCCCTTCCTCCTCGGCAATCCTGGCGATCGCAGGGATCGCGGGATTTGCGGGTATTACTGTCATTGCCGTGACACTCAGGAAGCGGTGAGGGGATGCGGAACGTCCTGACTGTCCTGACAGCCATCCTTCTCCTGCTCTCTGTCTGCCTGCCGATCCCTGCAGCCGGCTCCCTTGATGCGTATCTGATCGCAAAGAGCGATTCGAGGAAGTACAACGCGATCGCGTGTGACAACGGGACCGTGGCGTGGGTCGAGTACGGGTCGGGGATCTCCGGTAAACCCGGATATTACCCGAGGAGCATCTACCGGTACGATATCGTGACCGGGCGGAAAGAACTGGTGCTCGCGGACACCTCCTGGAAACGCGACCTGGATCTTTCCGGAAAGAACTACGTGTGGAGTGACGGGCGAGGAATCTTCGTGTACGACGAATCCAGGAACCTGCTGACCTTCCTGTATTCGAAGGCCGATCAGTATTCTCCCTGTATCGATGGCGATGTGGTCGTCTGGGTGGAGCACTCCGGACAGGAGTTCTCCCTCACGGCCTATGACCTTGCTTCGGGCGACCACAGGATGATCGCGTCATCCCGGGAGTTCCTCGGGAACCCTGCCATGTCCGGCCATCGCGTGGTATTCTGTGAGAGGAGGGATGGGAAGGACGGGATCATCTCCCTGGACCTTATCTCAGGGGAGCAGACGGTGCTCTGCAGTGAGGAAGGTCCGAGGACGATGCCGGCAATTGACGGAGACCTGGTTGTGTGGGCCGACGGACGCGATGGGCCCTACCAGGTATATCTCTTCGATTTGGAGACGGAAATGTCGGGCCCCGTCAGCCCTTCCTTGTCGTTCCAGATGTATCCCGATCTCTCCGGCGACCTGGTCGTCTGGGAGGACTATGGGAATTCCCCGGGTGATCCTTCCGGTCCGGACGCGAGGCTGGGGGAGATCCGTCTCTATGACAGGGAGAAGAACGAGACTGAAATCGTAGCCGATGGGCCGTTTCCCCTGGAATTTCCAAGGATCTCCAACGAGTACGTCGTCTGGGCGGACGGCCGGAACGAGGCCCACGATATCTTTTTGCGCAAAGTTTCCGGGGGCGGAAGAAGTCCTTTTCCGGGACCGGGAGGCCCTGCGGATTCCGCCTCTCCCACCTATTCCCCTACGCCCGATACGAAAGTGAGATATTACAGCACGATCCCGGGGGGCGGGATCGAATGGTATTCCCTGACACCACCGGAGCGTGCAACCGGGCTCTCGTTCGAACTCAGGTGGGAGGATCCTTCCTCCTCACTCTCCCTGGCGGTCGTAAGCCCTGGCGGATCGACATGGCGCTTTTCGGATGCCGCGGATTCACGTTCCGACCAGGCGGTCAGGATGACGATCTCCGGCATTGCCGGCGGGCCTCTCGAACCGGGGACATGGGTGGTTGCGGTATCGGGAGATGGCAGGGAGCCGGTCCCGTACGACCTGTGCTGGTATTGACGGGTCTGGAATACGGGCTTCTTTCCGGAAACGAGAGATCCAGGCTGGAATATTTAGAATCGATAATACGGACTGCATCCTGGAAGGGGGAACTGCTAAAAAAGGATTCACCTGGTGCCTCACGGGGCGTCTCCCCACCATCCGAAGGTCATGTTCGTCCCGATCTTTCCTTAATGCTATTATTCCCTGCCGGGGAACGGATGGCTACTCTGCCGGCCACAGGGATCCTTGAAATGCCGGAGCCCGGGGATTCCAAACAGGGTTTTTTTTCGTGACAGGGGTGATCCCGGATTTATTTCCGTCCGCCCCGTTCCAGCGCGTCCAGCCTCCGTTCGATCCCGGCCAGTTCGGCTTTCATGGAAGCGATCGATCCGGGGAGCCCGGTTCTTTCGGATGCGTCGGTATACTCTCTCGCGGTTGCGATCTTTTCGACCAGCGATTCCACCCACTTCTTGAAGTCCAGCGCAAGCAGCACAATGACGACGATCGCGACGAAAACGAGTGCCAGGTACCACTGGAAGGTAACGACGCTGAAGATCACCACGGCAGCGCCGAGGAGCATGAGGAGGATGATATGATTTCGTTCCATCATTGGGATTTCTCCCTCTCTCTATACTATCGTGGACGTCAGGTCCATAAAGTGTTTCCCGGAGGGAAATTTCCCGGACTGTTCCTGGTCCACGAATATCTCACAGGTGAGCTGTGATAATTTCGGTCCGGGATGCGCATCCGTTTGAATCCCCTTTCATCCTTCTTGGTCCTCCTGTGGGGGGAACCGGTTCGCGATCAGCCGGATCAGGAGATAAAGAACCGCGGAAACGATTGCAATCTCAAGATAGATGCCGGCGTACAGAAATGCAGAAAAAACCGGCTCGAATCCGAACGTTGCTGCCAGGGGGAGAAAAGCCATGATCAGGTCCGGAATCCATCCCAGGAACGGCAACCGGTCGGCGAGCAGGGGGAGAGGTCCGCCGACCCAGGATTCAGGATTCAATAAAAGAGCAAAGAGAAACGGGACGGTGAGCATGGATGCGATAAAGAGGATACCTATCCGTGTGTTTCTCTGGAAGATCGTACCGAGGAGCGGTGCCGGGGTTACGATCGAGGAAGCCAGGATCACGGCGACAAGGAGAAAGATCGTAATGGTGATCAGGGGGCCTGCCGGACCCCCGGCACTCAATCCTGCAATCGTCCAGGCCATGAACACAGCGAGGGCCCCGATCATGAGAGGGACAAGAATCCGGCAGGGACAGCCTTCCAGCACCTGAAGTGCCCGGTCGAGGACGATGGAGATCCCCCAGGTGAGGAGGGGAATCGCAAAAATGACCAGGATGAATTCCATCTACACTCTACCCCACGATTCACACGAGCCATGGATCAGTCCCGCTCGTTCCGATACAATAGTTTTGTCCGTGGCACTCATAAACGGATCCGGTTGGACAGGAATGAAGGATCTACCTCGAATTGCGGCACCACCAATTCCGATCGATAAAAAAGCTCTGGAAATCGCATCGTTCTGCCGGTCCACGGGAGTTTCCTGCGCCACCCGGATATCCAGGACAAAAAAGCTCTCCAAATTGCAGGGATTTTGTTTCCAATCCTGTAAAAAAACCGTTATTCGTGCATGTGACCGCAATATTCAAGTCATTCCATGAATACTCTTTGATAAGGACCATGATCCGCTCCATTCTCACGCAAATGGCCGCAGGGGCCTGGAAGGCAGGAGAGGTCAGGAGGGTTTCCGCCCCGGTGGCGGGATTCCTCGTCACCACGATCCTCTCGTTCGCTACCCTGGCGGGCATTTCGTGCTCCGGCGGGACGGTGGCGGGGACGGACCGGCCCGCCCGCGGGATCCGGATTCCAGGTTCTGCGCCGTACTTCTGCTCTTCTCTCGCGATACCTCATTAATTCCCGTTTGTGTTCGACCGATCCAGCCCCGGAAGACCGGAAGGTCTCTCCGGGTCCCCGGATCTGCACCAATTCATACCCTGCCCACGCTTCGACCAACGCACCACCTACGGGGGAACCGTCCATGTCCCCATCCCAATCGATAGAGAACCGGAATAAAAATCACCCATTCACCATCCGGGCGCCGTATCCGCGCCCACCGGAACGGATCGCCAGATACCCGGCATGCCAGGGGAACCCAACGCCGCCGCGGGGCAATGGCAGAGGAGGGGAGGACTCCTGACACCCATACCCCGTTCCCGCCCTGTGGAGTTCGAGGCCAGGAACCTCATGGCATCCTGCGGCTACTACGCCTTCCGTAATCCGGGGGCATGCTGTTCCGTGAACCTGGTCGGCATCATGAACCAGGATATTCTGCTGGCCCAGGTCCGGAGATCGAGAACTGCTCTGCCCGGTATCCGGGAGGTGAACGCATTCTACCGGGAGGACCTGGATGCCTTGCGGAGACTGGGCAGTCCGAGGTGCTGCCGGAAGGAGGTCTGGATTTATTCCGGGCAGGAAGGGTTCCGGTTTTACGAAGTCTTCCCCGGGGGGCTCCAGGAACTCGGAGAACCGTGAGTGGGTGCCGGACACAATCCCAGGAGTTGACAGGGAGCTCCCGTATGCATCTTGGGAGTTCGTTCCGGGCCGGGACCCCCGTCCTGTAGTGATGACCCTGATGCGGCCGTTCTCCCATACAGTAGGTTGAATCCGCCGCCCGGGGCGTCATGCGAGCCCATAATGAGATTCTACACTAACTCATGCCAAAATGTTCGGCCACCGCAGGTGGCCCTGGGTTGCGAAGGGGCAAATCCCCTCGCGGTATGACCCCCTCCCTGCACCATCCCGAAATGCGATGAGTCCGGGTCGCAGGGACATCTCTTTGTGGGTAGGTTAAAACGGCACCAACGGTGCATGTGGTGGGGCTGATCCCCGTATATCAGGTTGGACCCGCCGCGGAGGCGCCCCGTCGGGGGCGGCGGGGGTCATCGTCGTGGGTCTGAGGGGGCAATAGTCCCCATATAGCTCCGCAATACAATGCAATCTCGTTTCCAAGCTATTTCCGGGCCGGGACCTTATGACCGCGGTATCATCAGACAGGAGGGGTTGAGACCCCTCCTTGCACCACCCCAATTTGCGATAGGGGCAGGCCCTGAGCATTTCCAGATTTTTCAGGACACCAGAAAGATCCAAAAATCCCCAATATCCTTCCTCCAATCCTTCCAAATGCAACTCAATGACGTTCAATCCTAAAACTAACCATGGATCCTCTTCCTTTTGCCCACCCCTCCCAAATCCCATGGGGTAGTCTCATCCATTGGGTATGTGCCCCTTTGTCGGGGGCAGGAAAAGAAGAAATGGCAGACTTTGTGCAGAAAAGCACCACCAAGACCGCGGCCAGGGTGCTGGCCGCACCGATCGCAGACGTGACCACCTTTGCCGGGATCGTGCAGGACGTCATCGACGACAACCCCTTCGGGTGCACCTCCTACGAAGTGGGAGGAGTGACCTTCGACCCGGTTTCAAAGAGCCGCGAGTCCTACACGGCCCGGATCCTGTACCAGGACGATGACGGGAAGACCGTGGGCCAGATCACCGCACGCTCGGGGAGCGTTGCGGGGTTCAACGGAAACATCACCGAACTCCTTGCCAACACGGAGCTCACCGCCGCCATGGGCGGGGACCCGGCCCGCGATGCCGAAAACGAGCGCTACCTCTGCGCCCTCCGGTGTCATGATGCATCCGGCGAGACCTACTACGTCACCTTCTCCAGGGACCAGGTCCGGATCTCCTCGTACGCCGACGACGCTGTCGTGGCACTTGTGGAGGCATGGGCGGACACCGTCCCCGCACTGGCCTGATCCCCACGCGATGTGGACAGGCCTGCTGGTGAACACCATGGAACAGTCCGTCCTGGTCGTGGCCATTTTCGTGGGCGCAGGTCTCGTGGCCTACGTCCTCGTCCCCGGGTTCCTCCTCATCTGGGACCGGGTCCTGGACGCGATCGACAAGGACGACGGAAGGGGGAAGGGATAACCCTCCCCTCCCAACGGTCGTGGACAACAATTCGTTTGCGGCCCGGATACGGAAAAATACAGTTGCGAAGTACATTGCGGCCGGACGGGGTCAATAAAAAGTAAACTTTATAAGTGATGGAAGGAAACTTCCTTCTTACAAATGACAGAAACCAGGACACTTCAAATTCTCCTTCTACTCTCGCTGTTGGGAGTATTGGCGCTCCCGGTTGCGGGGGCGGACCCTACGGGAGCCGTAACGCTTGCGGAAAATCCTGATGCCCCGGTGAATTTCACCTGGACCCTCCTTTGTGGATTCCTTGTAATGTTTATGCAGGCTGGTTTTGCGATGGTGGAGACTGGCTTGACAAGAGCGAAGAACGCTGCCAATATCGTCATGAAGAACCTGATGGACTTCTGCATGGGGTCGCTTGCCTACTGGGCGGTGGGCTTTGCCTTCATGTTCGGCACGGCGACGGGAATTACCGGGCTCTTCCTGGGCTTTGATAGCTTCTTCCTCATGGGAGAGGCGTACGACGTAAGCACCATGGAGCTCTGGTTCTTCCAGCTGGTCTTCTGTGCCACCGCCGCCACCATCGTCTCCGGAGCAATGGCGGAACGGACCAAGTTTTCCTCCTATATCATCTACAGCGTCGTGATCTCGGCATTCATCTACCCCATCTACGGACACTGGGTCTGGGGCGGGGGATGGCTGAATGCGAGCGACTTCATGGTCGCCCTTGGCGGAGGGTATGGTGCGCTCGACTTTGCCGGTTCGGGAGTTGTGCATGCCGTGGGAGGATTCATGGCCCTCGCAGGGGCTTTCCTGCTCGGACCCCGGATTGGGAAGTACAGAAAGGATGGGACTCCCATTGCGATCCCGGGTCATAGCATCACCCTTGCCATGCTCGGTGTCTTCATCCTCTGGTTCGNNTCGGCTGGTTCGGGTTCAATCCCGGGAGCACACTGGCAGCAACGGAGCTCCGCATTTCAGTTGTCGCGGTCAACACTGCGCTCGCGGGAGCGGCCGGTGCTATGGTGACCATGTTCCTGACCTGGTGGCGGTTCGGAAAACCGGATGTGAGTATGGCCGGAAACGGCGTACTCGCAGGGCTGGTTGCGATTACAGCCTCGTGCGCCTGGGTGAACCCGGTTGCTGCGGTGTTCATCGGGCTGGTGGCCGGTGTCATTGTATACCTGGGTGTATGGCTCCTTGACCATGTTCTGCACATCGACGACCCTGTAGGTGCGGTTTCGGTACATGCGTTCAACGGTATCTGGGGGCTTCTTGCACTGGGATTGCTTGCGGATGGCACCTACGGCGTGTACACGACGGAAGGCCCCATGGTGTCCGGGCTCCTTTACGGGAACGCAGGATTCTTCCTCTGCCAGGTGATCAACTCCGCAGTGGTGTTTCTCTGGGCATTCGGTCTGGGACTGATCCTGTTCTGGATCATGAAACACACGATCGGCATCCGGGTGAGCCGGGAAGAGGAACTCAAGGGACTCGACATCGGTGAACACGGAACGAACGGGTATCCCAATTTCGTGACCACGGAACCCGCATTGGACGGTGAGACATCATGAAAAAGATCGAAGCGATCATCCGCACGATGAAATTCGAAGAGGTCAAGACTGCGCTCGAAAAGGCGGGACTGGAGTCCATGACCGTGAGCGAGGTCAAGGGAAGGGGAAAACAGAAGGGGATCACCCAGCAGTGGAGGGGTGCAGAGTACGTCGTGGACCTCATCCCCAAGACCAAGATCGAGATGGTGGTAGATGATGCCATGGTCGAGACCGTGGTTGATACCATCTGCACAGTCGCCGCCACCGGCAACATTGGTGACGGCAAGATCTTCGTAAGCACCGTCGACGACGTGATCCGGGTGCGCACCAGGGAGCGTGGTACAAAGGCACTCTGAACAAGGATATTCGGACGATTCATTCAACCAGATGATCAAATGTCCCTGCTCCCACCCATTCATGGGAACTGGAAATCCTCCGATCCCCTCCCCGCGCCGGGTTGTGCCTGCCGGGGGGATACGGATTTTTTTCGAATGAAAACGGCTTCGCCATTTTCATGATTTATACCTGGAATCACGAAAAGAGTTCATAATGTGTGAATACGAAAACGGCTTCGCCATTTTCATGATTGTGGTTGCATGTGTCTCGAAGAGAATCCTATGGTTGTTTAGTCCTGGTCTTTGGAGTCCGAGGTTGCTCAACCGACTTTTTCACGAAAGTCCATGGGCAGGTCTCATCCGGGACATGGGTCTCGAACGGGCTGTGAATTACTGGTCCTGCGGTTCATTTGAGTCCGGGATTACCGGATTTCTTTCCTTATTGAATGTAAATTTAGAATCCTTTTTGAATTCCCAACACCTTCTTCGACGAGAAGACCATGGAATTCCCCCATAGTTGCGAAGGGAAAGAGCAGGTTCGGAATACAGTGGGGTGTCAGGTGTGGATCAGCAAACCCCTCCAAATGCTGTTCCTTATTTGGCGGACGCGTTTAGGATCTGAACCGCGATCCCTACCAGCACCTGCCATCCCTCTCCAGCACTATCCTCATCACGTGGGCATTTTCGATGATTGTATCCTGGTACCTGCAACGGGTGTCAAGCGAGAATCCTCTTTCGGTACGTTGCTCCGGGACCCTCCTCTTCCGGTCTATGCGTTTGCGTCGAAGTCAGTACCTTTCATATATTTCCGCAACAAAATTTGCCGGTATGGATATCGTTGAAACGATCAAAGGGTTCCTCACAAGCCCGGTGCAGGCGTTCCAGAAAGTCCGGGACACCGACATCGTGGAGTCGCTCAAGTATTTTATCGTGATCCTGGTGATCAATGTCATCCTGACCGTCATTCTGGACATGGTGGTCGCCAATGCCATGGCCTCCGCCGTGGAACAGACGATGGCCCAGATGGGGATTCTCACCCCCGCAGTGGTCGGGATCGGCGCCATCCTCGTGGCGATCATGATGATCATCCTCTCCTTCTTCGGCCTTCTCATCGCAGGGGCATGGGTGCATCTCTTCGTGTATATCGTGGGAGGGCGGAAAGGGTATCTTCAGACCGTGAAGGCCTTGATCTTCGGATCGACCCCCTATATGATGATCGGCTGGATCCCCTTCATCGGGCCTGTGATCGGGGGTATCTGGTCCCTCATTCTCGAGATCCTGGGGATCCGCGAACTGCACCAGATCTCCACGGGGAGAGCTGTTGCTGCGATGGTTCTGGCGGTGCTGATTGTCCTGATCATCGTCATCCTGATTGCCGCCTGGTTCTTCATCGCCCTGGTGAGCATGGGCCCGGTATACTCCCCCTGAATACCACTTTTTTTCCATTCATTATTCCCACGCACCCCCGGGTCACCCGCGGCGGAATTAAACGGTTACCAGGGGCATCTGTATAAACAGGTTCAGCGCACCCAAGGGAAACACTCCTCTCCCCGGTACTTACTGACGTGGGTTTTTTCACGGGGGTCCCTGCATACGGCGGGATCCAAGACAGGGTTGACCTCATCCGAACGCCTAATCTGCATCGGAATCCTAACGGTGATCCATGGAGATACCCTCGTTCGATGAAGTCGCCCGCTTCCACGGTCACCGCTGCCCGGGTCTCGCCCTCGGATACAGGGCGGCAGAGGCAGGCCTGGCAGAGCTTTCCGTTTCCCGGCCTGCAGACGAGGAACTGGTCTGCATCGTGGAGAACGACGCGTGCGGGGTGGATGCGGTCCAGTACGCGGCCGGCTGCACCCTGGGGAAGGGCAACCTGATCTACCGCGACTACGGGAAACATGCCTACACATTCCTCGACCGCAGGACAGGTAAGGCGGTAAGGGTCTCCCAGCGGCCGGAGTTCTCATCCGGGCGCATCGATCCCCGTGCGTCCGAGCTCCGGGCAAAGGTAAATGCGGGCACCGCCACGTCCGAAGAGCAGAGGGAGTACCGATCCCGGTCGGACCAGGTGATCGCCGCCATCCTCTCGATGCCGGCGGCCGAGATCTTCACCATCCGGAGCGTGTCGGAGAAACCTCCGGAAGAAGCCCGGATCTTCTCCTCGGTCCCCTGCGCGAGGTGCGGGGAGCTGGTATCCGAGTCGAGGGCGAGGATCTGCAAAGGAAAGGTGGTCTGCATCCCCTGCAGCGAGGAGTATACCCGGGGATGGTAGTGGCCGGGTGTAAGAAGTCATTGCCTGACCCCGCTTTTTAAAAGGATAATGGCTTCGCCATTTTCATGAATCTGCAGGCATGTGTCTCGATGAGAATCCTGTGGTTTTTTATAAAAAAAATGATCGCCGGGGACGAGGGTCCCGGCGCAATATTCCCAGGTGAGGGTCGCGTGCCTGGTTGAGGCGATAGGCCCGGCCGGGATCCTGTCCCGGCCCGGCATACGATCATTCGGGGCAACCGTAATAAATATTACTATATTCGTGTTACCAAATAAGTAAAAAAATAAGAAATATTACACCAACACCGATGAGCCCGTTCTTACCGGAAAAAAATCAAAAAATGGAGGATTTATTCCTCGACTTCACAGATTGCCAGCTGGTACATCCAGTCCAGGAGACGCGGGCACTCGATCACGTTGCATTCCATGTCGCACCCGATGCAGGGTACCAGTTCTTCCCCTGCCAGGATAAGGAGGGGGTCTACCGGCCGGCGCGTGGCCCGGAGAAGGTACGTCTTGATCCCCTCCTTCCGGAACTCCACCCGCTCGACCAGCCCGTCGTCAAGGAGCTTCTTCACGAGGCGGGAGCATTTCCTGCTGTCGACTTCGAGGATCTTCCAGAGCTCGCTCTGCAGCACTCCCTCGGGGTGGGACTGGATCACCTTGAGTGCGTCTTCGGCTGACTGGGTCATGGCCTTTACAGGTTCGGCTGAATAGAGAGGATGTTGTTCCCCCGGATGACCACGGTTCCCAGGGATCGGCCCCGCTGGTCATTGACGTACTCGATGGTATCGTCCATGTGAATATTCAGGTATTCGTCCACCGCCACAAGCCTGCCCTGGAGCTTGCGCTGGTCGTCCTTGATCTCCACGGTGATCTTCGAATCCACCAGGGAGAAGACCTTTTTTATCGGCAATACGATCCCGTTAACCATCTGCCTCTTATTGGTCGGTGGGTGTATTTATTGGTTTTCCGATGCGTCGCCCGATCGTCCCTGGAAAAAAAGGATTTTATTCCGGAATAGGTTCCCAGCGTTTTTCCAGGGTCTTTTCGACGGAGGGCAGCGTGGTGTACTCCATCTCCTCGAGCGAGAGCCTGTGGGGCTCGAACGGCCCGTGGGCCCGGAGGATGTCCGCAAGCTCGTTGCAGCGGTCGCGGACGCGGTTATACGCGGGGTCGTCGAACATGTCCGCAGGGCCGATGAGTTTCCCGTTGCAGACCTGGAACCCAAGGCAGATCACCCTTGGCGGACCGTCGAACCGCGTGCAGTTGGCGTCCGGAAGACCCACGGGCATGAAGGGACCGTGGTGGGAGCCCCGCATCCAGCCGGCCACGATGATGGGAATGCTGAAGGGCTCCATGATCTCCCCCACTGCGGGCAGACCGCTCTGTCCCCGTACGATCATGACCGGGTCATCCTTGCCCACATACTTCCCGGCGATCAGCGAGAGGCGCTGCGTGCTGGTCGAAGCCGCAATCAGCCCGTCCTTCCTTTTTACGTATTTAATGACATATCTCGAAGGTGCTCCGATATACGCAAGGAGGTTGTAGATCTCTTCCGGGGTGCGGAACTCTATCCTCCGCTTCTTCATCACGTCGTGAACCTCGAAGATGAACCCGTCGTGCATGTTCGGGTCGATGACCAGCCCTGCCGTGTTGAACGGGTCGGCGAACATCTTGTAGAGATAGAAATTCCAGGCACCCGGCTCGGTTTTGTCTGCCATGAAGAGGAGCACGGGATCCGAGCCCCGCTCCTCGAACTCCATCTCCGCCAC